>JAEWMO010000094.1 GCA_023457135.1 Methanobacteriota archaeon
CGGTACGCCGATGAGGTCCTGGTGATCGACGACGGGTGCACGGACAGCACCGCCAGGGTCGCCCGGGATGCCGGAGCGACCGTCGTCTCCCACGGGACCTGCCGGGGGAAGGGCCAGGGGATCAAGAGCGCTCTCCGCTACGCGGTCGATCACGACTACGACTGCCTCGTCCTCATGGACGGAGACGGCCAGCACAACCCGGCAGAGATACCGCTCCTGGTCGACCCGATCAGTGCCGGCAACGCCGATCTCGTCATCGGATTCCGGACCTTCGGCCAGATGCCCTTCTACCGGAGGTTCGGCCGGGCGGTGCTGGATCTCGCTTCCAGCAACGGCGGTGCGATAACCGATTCACAGTGCGGCTTCCGGGCGTTGAACAGGAAGAGCATGGAGTCGATGCTTGGAGCGCTGAAGAAGAACGACTTCTCGACCGAATCGGAGATGCTCCGGATCGCACAGGAGAAGCAGCTGCGTATCGGTGAGACGCCGATCAACTGCAAGTACGGTGATTTTGATACATCCACAAAAAACCCCGTTTCTCACGGAATTGAAGTTCTCGGATCGTTATTCTGGCTTGCCGTGGAGAAGAAGCCGCTCCTCCATATCGGTCTGCCCGGACTTGCCACGATGCTCGTCGGCATCTTCCTCCTCCTCCGGTTCTTCCAGGGATTCAGCGAGACAGGTCTTGTCGCGGTCGAGCAGGGCATGCTTGCTTCGGCCCTCCTGATCCCCGGTACCGTGGCACTCGTTCTCGGGCTGGTGCTTGCACTGATTGCGAGAACACGGGAGTGAGCAAGGACGAGAGGTGCATTATGATAGGTATCATACTCGGTACGCGGCCGGAGATCATCAAGATGTCTCCGGTCATCAGAGAGTGCGAACGCAGGGGTATTGACTACTTCATCCTTCATTCCGGACAGCATTACTCGCGCGAGATGGACCGGATCTTCTTTGAGGAACTTGAACTCCCGGACCCCGACTACAGCCTCGATGTGGGCTCCGGGACACACGCCGGCCAGACCGCGAAGATCATGACCGGCGTCGAGGACGTCCTCACAAAAGAGTCCCCCGACATCGTCCTCGTGCAGGGGGACACGAACACCGTCATGGCCGGGGCTCTCGCAGCCGCGAAGCTCCACGTCCGGGTCGGCCATATCGAGGCGGGCCTCCGGAGTTTCAACCGCTGGATGCCTGAAGAGATCAACCGGGTGCTCACCGACCACATCTCGGATTACCTCTTCGCCCCGACAGAGAGCGCCCGCCAGAACCTCCTTGCGGAGGGTATTGCAGAGCACAAGATCTGCGTGACCGGCAACACCGTCGTCGATGCGGTCTACCAGAACCTCGAGATATCAAGGAAGAAGGGCAACGTCCTCAAAGACCTCGACCTCGCACCCCGCGAGTACTTCCTCGTCACCGCTCACCGCCAGGAGAACGTGGACAACCGGGCACGGCTCAAGGAGATCCTCAAAGGGCTCGAGGGGGTGCAGAAGGAGTTCTCTCTCCCCATCGTCTTCCCGGTCCACCCGAGAACAGAGAAACGGATCCGGGAGCTCGGTATCGGGACCGACGGGTTAAACCTCACCAAACCCTTCGGGTTCCTTGAATTCCTGCAGCTCGAGTCGCAGGCGAAGGTTGTGCTGACCGATTCCGGCGGAGTCCAGGAGGAGACCTGTGTTCTTGGTGTCCCGTGCGCCACGATGCGCTACGACACCGAGCGGCCGGAGACCCTGGATATCGGATCGAACATCCTGGTCGGTGCCGAGTCGAGGAGGATCCTCGAAGGGGTCCGCTCCGCTGCCGCCTGGAACTCCGGCTGGAAGAACCCTTACGGCGATGGAATCGCCGGGAAGATGATTGTGATGGTCTGTGCAGCCGCACGGTCCCAATAACTCCACGAGGAAGATGCGCATGAAGATCTGTATACTGGGATTAGGATACATAGGACTGCCGACTGCGCTGCTGTTTGCTGCCAATGGGGCGAATGTTGTAGGCGTCGATGTAAAGCAGAGTGTGGTGGACTGCCTGAATCACGGGAACCTCCCGTTCAGCGAACCCGGGATCGATGACCTCTATCGCGAGGCGAAAGAGCGGTTTGTGGCGAAGACCGAGCCGGAAGCCGCCGATGTCTTCCTGATCGCCGTCCCGACGCCGCTCGACCCTGCGACAAAGGTCTCCGACCTCTCGTACGTCAAGAGTGCGGCCGAGATGGTCGCCCGCCATCTTGCCAGGGGAAACCTCGTCATCCTCGAATCCACCGTCCCGCCCGGCACAAGCGAACGTGTCGTCATCCCGCGGCTCGAGAAGAGCGGGGTCGCCATCGGGGAGTTCCTGTACGCTCACTGCCCCGAGCGGGCCATACCCGGCCGTACCCTGCAGGAGATGTCGGGCAACAACCGCATCATCGGCGGATACGACCGTGACTCCACCGACCGGGCGACTGCCATCTACCAGACGTTTGTCCGTGGAAATATCTACCAGACGGACACGCGGACGGCGGAGTTCGTCAAGCTGATGGAGAACACCTGCCGCGACGTGAACATCGCGCTCGCAAACGAGTTCGCCCAGCTCGCCGAGGAGTGCGGGATCAACGTCTGGGAGGCGATCACCCTCGCAAACAAGCATCCCCGCGTCTCCATCCTCAACCCGGGTCCGGGCGTCGGCGGGCACTGCATCGCCGTCGACCCCTGGTTCCTGACCGAGAACTCGACACGCTGCAAGATGGTCTCGACGGCCCGTGAGGTCAACGACTCGATGCCGAACTACATGTTGCATGTCGTCCGCAACCTGCTCTCCGGGATCAGGAACCCGACCATCACCGTCTTCGGCGTTGCCTACAAGGGCAATATCGGCGATACCCGGGAGAGCCCCGCAATCAAGTTCATCCAGCTCGCCGAGAACGAAGGCTACGCCGTCCGGTGCCATGACCCGCACGTGGCGGAGTTCTCGCGCCCCCTGATGGACGCCATGGATGCGACGACCGGGAGCGACTGTCTCGTCATCCTCACCGACCACGACTGCTTCCGCAGGATTGAACCTGCGGGGCTCCGGATGAGGACCAAACTCGTCATAGACGCAAGGAACGTCCTCGACCACGAGAAATGGGCCGGCCAGGGGTTCGCCGTTCGCGTGCTGGGCGACGGTGCATCCGTGCAGCCGGTAATGCTCGGCGAGATCGCGCCCGCGGCGGGGATCTACACCGCGGAAACAGCGCGTTCGGTTGCATCTTCATCACCGCCTTCTATTTCCCTGCTCTCTCAGAACGGGCGGGAGGGTTACCTCTAACCCTCTCCCCATCCTGTCCGGCGTGAGAAGGCGCGATAACCAGCCTCCGGTGACCGCATCAGACACTTACGAGGAGTTGCATGAAACAGGTCTGTATCGTATCACAACATTTTCCTCCCGAAAAATCGGGCAACGCGTCACGGATCTATGATACCGCCGTGCATCTTGCAAAACTTGGCATCGACGTGACCGTGCTTGCGCCCCACCCAACGTTTCCCACCGGTGCGTTTCCCCGCACCTGGAAGCGCTCGGACGTGCAGAACATAGACGGTGTCCGGGTCGTGCGCCTCTGGACGTGGCAGCCGGGGTCCGGCGATCCCGGATTCGTGAGCAGGATGGCGTATTACCTCCTCTTCCCGCTGCACGCCGCACTCTGGCTCCTTGCCAGACGTAAGCAGTTTGACGTGATCGTCACCTCGGCACCGCCCCTCTTCACCGGGATACCCGGCTACGTCCTGAAGCGGACATCAAAGGTCGGGTGGATCCTGGACATCCGTGACCTCTGGATCGATGCCTCGATCAGCCTCGGCTTCCTCAGGGAGGGGAGCCTTTATGAGAGGATGAGCCGGCGGTTCGAGCAGATGTGCCTCGCCCGGGCAGACCTCATCGGCGTCACGACGGAAGAACTCGGCCGGAGGATTGCATCGCGCTACACCGTCACGGCACCTATGGAGCTGATGCCGAACGGCGTCAACACGGAGTTCTTCCGGCCGGCAAGCAGCCCGAAGAAGCGGCAGATCGTCTACGCCGGCAACGTCGGGCATGCGCAGGACCTCGACAAGGTGGCGCTCGCCGTCAAGTCGATGAACGGCAACTATAACCTGAAACTCCTCATCGTCGGGGACGGGGACACCCGTGAGAGCCTTGAGCGGCTGGTGAAGGCCGAGAACCTGACGGACTCGGTCATCTTCGCGGGGACCCTGCCCCGCGAGAAGATCCCGCAGCTCCTCTCGGAGTCCCTGGTGGGGGTGGCACCCTTAAAGAGGCTCGCAAACCTCGAGTATGCCGCTCCGACGAAGGCCTACGAGTATATGGCGTGCGGGATACCTTTCCTCGGCTGCGGCAACGGGGAGATCGCCCACCTTGCGGAGGATTCGGGCGCCGGGGTCATCGCGGGCAACACACCGGAGGCTATCGCCGCAACGCTCTCCTCCCTCCTCGACGATCCGGGAAAGATGGAGGAGATGGGGCGCCGTGGCCGGGAGTACGTCGCGGAGCATTATGACCGCAAAGCGGTCGCCCTGAAACTGAAGCAGCATATCGAGAGGATGACATGGACGGGCGTTTGATGCCGCTCCTTGACCGGATCACCGGGGCGGTCCGCAAGCTCGCGGTCGTCGACGGCGAGACCGCACACATCCGCGACCCGGTCTTTCCCGTCGTCCGGAACCGCGTGCACGCCGAGGTCTGTAAGGCAATGCTCCGTATGGGCGGCGACCCGCTCGTGGGCCCGATCTTAAACTACGTCGCCGCCTGCCAGAACCCGGACGGCTCCTACAACGAGATCCACGTCAACTACAACGAGCCTTCGGCCCTGATCACCGCGTTCGTCGGCGAGGCGCTCCTCGAGGCCGCCGACCGGTATCCGCACGAAGAGGTGCTCGCAAAGGCCCGCGACTTCGTCCTCGCAGCCGAGAAGCGGCCGGGCTGCTTCCTGAAATCGTCGGGGTACACCGCCGACCACTTAAACGTCGACGCCTCCTGCGGGGCGTTCCTTGCCCGGTATGCGGAGCGGTACGACGACCGGGATGCCCGGGCGGCGGCAGAGAGAGCGGCGGAGAACATCGTCCGCCACCAGCGGGACGGGTTCTACCCGTACGCCGTCGACAAGGGGACCTATCCGTTCGTCTTCGACCTCCCCTGCGTCCACTACCAGGGGGTGACGATCTACTACCTTGCAAAGATAAACGGCGTCCTCCGGGACGACCGGGTTGACAGAAGCCTCGCGGAGGCAGCGCGATGGCTCGCGGACGCCCAGCGTCCCGACGGACGGTTCGACTGGTCGAGGAGCGGGCTCTCCTTCGCCTACTACCTCTCCGGGGCATACGCCTTCGCCCACGCCTCCTTCGTCTACGCCGAACGGTTCGACGACCGTTACCGGGAGCATGCCGAACGCTCGCTCGACCGGCTTGAAGCGAGCGTGCAGGGCCTCGTGCTCCGGTGGGAACCGGGGGCCTGGAGCGATCTTATCCCGTCCGTCGTAACGACGGCAAAGACGGCGGCGCTCGGGGGCTACCCATTGCAGCACCGGGCGTTCCGGTTCGGCTACGGCATGTACCGGCAGATCGCCCGCAGGCGCTATGCCCCGACCGCCGAGACGCGGTCGTTTGAGGCGCTCTGCCGGGTGCTCGGCATCCGGTCGTCGACCGTGGAACCGTCGAAGAACTTTCCCGATCTCTTCATGACATCAGAGGTGCTCGACTGCCTCAGCCAGTCAGGGATATGGGGGAACCAGAGATGAAACAGGTATTGCTCGACCTTCAGTCAGGGTCTATCCAGGTGGAGGACGTTCCCGTTCCCGCCGCAACGAGAGGAGTCGTCGTCCAGAACGCCTACTCCCTCATCAGTGCCGGCACCGAGTCGTCGCTGATCAACCTCGCACAGCAGTCGCTCGTCGGCAAAGCGAAAGCACGCCCCGACGACGTGAAGAAAGTCCTCCAGAAGATCGGGACCGACGGACCCCTCTCGGCCTACCAGCAGGCGATGGGCCGTCTCTCAAGGCCCGAGCCGCTCGGCTACAGCTGCGCGGGGACGGTGGTGACGACCGGGAGCGACGACTTTGAGGTCGGCGACCGCGTCGCCTGCGCCGGGGCGGGGTATGCGGTCCATGCCGAATACGTCGCGGTCCCGAAGAACCTCTGCGTCAGGGTTCCAGACGGCGTCAGCTTCAGGGAAGCAGCGTTCACGACCGTCGGGGCGATCGCGATGCAGGGCGTCAGGAATGCAGAGGTGACCGTGGGCGAGAACGTCGCGGTGATCGGCCTCGGCCTCATCGGGCTCCTCACGGTCCAGATCCTCAAGGCCGCGGGGTGCCGGGTGATCGGGATCGATATCGACCCCGAGAAACTCACGCTCGCGGGGAACCTCGGTGCCGACGTCGTCTCGAACTACGACGGGCTCGCCGGGCGGGTGAAGGCCTTCTCCCCGTTCGGGGCGGATGCGGTCATCATCACCGCGGCCACCCGGTCGAGCGCCCCCGTCGAGGCTGCCGGCCGCCTGGTCAGGGAGAAGGGCAGGGTCGTGGTCGTCGGGAACGTCGGGATGAACCTGCCCCGCGACGTCTTCTACGAGAAGGAGGCGGAGGTCGTCGTATCTAAATCCTACGGCCCCGGCCGCTACGACCGCAACTACGAGGAGAAGGGGATCGACTACCCGATCCTGGTCCGCTGGACCGAGCGGAGAAACATGGAGGCCTTCCTCGGCCTCGTAGAGCAGAAGAAGATCGATCTCGACCGGCTGATCACCCACACCTTCCCGCTTGATGGCGCACCGGATGCCTACAACCTCATCAATACCGGAAAGGAGCGGTTCATCGGGGTCCTCCTGCAGTACAGCCCGAACGGGGCGGGCGCTGCCGGCACCGTCACCCGTCTCCCGGCGCCCGAGGCCCGGCCGCGGAAGGCGCCGGCCGGAGCACGGACGATCGGGTGCATCGGCGCCGGGGTCCATGCCCAGAGCGCCCTCTACCCGAACCTCTCCGGGCTCTCCGTGAACCTTGGCGGGGTCGCGACCGCGACCGGGCTCTCGGCGCAGTCGGTGGCGAAGAAGTACGGGTTTGCCTACTGCACCACCGACTACCGCAAGATCCTCGAGGATCCCGGGACCGATGCAGTCCTGATCGCGACCAGAAATGATCTCCACGCCCCGATGGCGATCGAGGCCCTTCATGCCGGCAAGGATGTCTTCGTCGAGAAGCCGCTTGCCACCGATATCGAGAGTCTCCGGAGACTTGTCGCCGCGTGGAACGAGTCGGGACAGCACCTGATGGTCGGGTTCAACCGGCGGCACTCGCCGCTCGCCCGGAGGATGAAGGAGTTCTTCGGGAACCGGGCGACGCCGATGGTCCTGCACTACCGGGTCAACGCCGGACAGATCCCGCCCGAACACTGGGTCCACGACAACGAGCAGGGCGGGGGAATGCTGATCTCGGAGTGCTGCCACTTCTTCGACTTCATGCAGTATATGACCGGGTCGCAGCCGGTCCAGGTCTACGCGAGAGCGATCGAGCCGACCGGGACCCTCCAGAAGTACGACAACTTCCAGGCAACCCTGGCGTTTGCGGACGG
>JAEWMO010000095.1 GCA_023457135.1 Methanobacteriota archaeon
GCGAGGACGTCGCGGGGGAGGTCGACGAGGACCGGCCCGCACCGCCCCGTCCGGCTGATGGAGAAGGCCTCCCGGATGATGCCGGCAAGGTCCTCCGTCCGTTTGACCAGGTAGTTCTGCTTGGTGATCGGAGCGGTGATCCCGGTGATGTCCGCCTCCTGGAAGGCGTCGAGCCCGAGCGACGTCGTCGGGACCTGGCCGGTCAGCGCGACCATCGGGACCGAGTCCATGTAGGCCGTCGCGATCCCCGTGACCAGGTTGCAGGCGCCGGGCCCGGACGTCGCGAGGCAGACCCCCGTCTTCCCGCTCGCACGGGCGTAGCCGTCGGCCGCGTGCGCCGCCGCCTGCTCGTGCCGGACCAGGATGTGCCGGATGCCCGAGTCGCAGAGTTCATCGTAGATGGGGAGGACCGCGGCGCCGGGATACCCGAAGATGGTCGTCACCCCCTGCTCGGCGAGGCCGTCGAGGAGGATGCCCGCGCCGGTCTTTAACATGCGATCACCCCTCCGTCTCCGGGAGGCAGGATTGTCAAAGAATAGTCGTTTGAGCGCGTCCGCTTCAGGTGAACGGGCTGTTCACAAACCCTCTCCGCTGTGTGCCCACCGGCACGGATGCAGCGGCTGTACAAAACGATCCGTCATGGTTGTCCACCACGCCGGAGTATATGTCTCCCGGGGATATGAATGAATCGGGAGCGGCCTCCCGGGGGCTGAACTCTCCCGCGCCTTCGCCTGATGCCCTCTGACACCCGGTTCTCCGGAGTGCGTGCAGGCCGGAGCGGCCATTCTCCAACCCGCACAGAGAGGACGTGCTCTGTCCGCGGAGCGGGTATCCGCACCCGCTCTCCTACCCCATCTGCAGCCTGGGCTGCGGCCCCCGGTGGGCCCGGGAGTACTTAATAGTTGGGGTCGGGGGTGTGGGATCGGGAAGGGCATATGGGCTGCCGGGATGGGCGGGGTGGAAGTGCACTCCAGCGGGATATTCGGCAAACTCTGCCATCGGGATATACCGGTTTGCGCCTTCCGCGGCCTACCCGGCGCTGCACGCCGCCTCGATATCCTCAAGGTCGTAGGCGAGGAACCCCTCCTTGCGGAGCCGGGCTTTCCCCCCGATCCCGCCCGCGACGAGGCAGAAGCGCTCGTTGGGGTAGGAGCCGTGCCGGACGTGCTCTGCCTTCTGCACGAGACGCGTGATCACGCCGCGGGCCTCCCGCTCCGTAAGATCTCCCCATTTGCACTCCCCAAAGACGATGCTCGCGTCGCTCTCCCTGACGGCGACGAGATCGATCTCCTCGCCGCGATACCACCACCGCCCGATAGTGTATCCCGGGAGGACCTCCCGGGCGAACTCGTTCCGCACGAAGACCTCGAACCGCTTGCCGAAGTAGGGGTTCATATCGACGGCACCGGCTGCACGGTCCTCTGTCTCGATCGCCTGCCGGTGCGAGAAGACGAAGTTGTACCAGAAGTCGAAGATGCAGTCCTTGATCCGGTACAGCCCCTGTCGCCGGTTGGCGAGGAGGGGCAGCTCCTTCTCGATGATCCCGAGCCGCGTCATCGCCTCGAGGTAGGGGTAGAGGTGGCGGGCGTCCATGCCGCAGAACTGTGCAATGGCACCCGGGGCAGTGTTGCCGACGGCGACGGCGTTGAGGATTGCCTGGTAGGTCTTCAGTTCCCGGAACTCCTGCGAGAGGAGGAAGTAGGGCTCCCGGTAGAAGTAGCCGTACTTGTTGAAGAACTCCCGCTCGACGAAGGCATCGTAGCTCGAGTAATCCCCGGCTTTGAGGAGGTACTCGGGGATGCCCCCGATGGTCAGGTGAGCCTTGAGAGCGTCCCGGAAGGCGAACGAAGGGAGGAACCGTCGTGCGTCGCAGAACCGGAGCGGGCCAAGGAGCATGTCCCGGGTCCGCCGCCCGTAGAGGGGCGAGGTGTAGGAGAGCGCGCTGTCGGTCATCAGACCGAGCATCGACCCGGAGAGGAGGATGCACCAGTTTGATCGGGCGAGGGCGGTGTCCCAGGCTTTCTGGAGCGCGGAGAGGACGGTCGGGTCGTTCTTGATCAGGTAGGTGAACTCGTCGATGACAAGGTAGCGGCGCTCAGCGAGGGGTATCCGGGCGATGTAGGTGAAGAGCTGGTCCCAGGTCGCGATCTCAAGCGAGGTGAGGAGCGGGTCGGCGAAGAACCGGGCTACCGCCTCCTGCAGCCGCCGGATCTGGATCTGCGGCGCTGTGTCCTCGGCGAAATGAAGGATGCCCTCCTTGCCGCGGACGAACTCGGTGACCAGCCGGGTCTTACCGATCCGGCGCCGCCCGTAGAGGATGATCAGCCGGCCGCCGTCCTTCCGCCACTCCTCCTCGAGAAGGGCACGCTCTGTCTCGCGGTCGATGAACTCCCTAATCATGATTAGTACTAATCTGGATTAGTATTAAGGGCTCCGGTGCCGGGGGTGAGGCCGGGCGCACCGATTTCTGTCCGAAGATCCCGGCGCCAGATCCTTCTCACCACGGGTCTGGCGCCGGTGAGGTCCGGAAGTCTCGGGTGCAGTTTCGGGCTGATCACCCGGCTCCGGTTGTTTTCTGACGGTAGGCTTCAATCGGGACATCATCTCCATCAGCCGCCATCGACGTTCGTCCTCGATAACCCCAAACTGCAACTCATAATGTCGAATACACTGCTGCTCGGACTCGATGAGATCGCTCACTTCTATCAATGCAAGGTCAGCCTCATCGAGATTATCAGAGCCATCATCGAATTCATCGGGCTCATTAAATGCACGGCACTCCTCGGAATACTCGAGATCGGCGATCTCCTCCTCCAGCGCACCAATCTCGTCCAGGATGGCCTCGTCGCAGGTCTCGGGTTCCACCGATCCCTGCCACTGAGTATCGAGCAGCAGGCCCTGAAGGTATCGAATCTTCTGGCGTAGCTCGTCAATCTGAATGGCAACGTCAGGATCTATGGTATCCTCGTCAAGATCCTCCTCACGCCAGGGACCCGCATACCGCTCCGTCGCCTGCTCAGGTGCCGTCCGGCCCTTGAACACCGGGATACGGAGACCGGGAGCGGCCGCACACAACTCTTCAATCCACTCGAACTCCCGCACGAGTTGCTCCTCCTCATACGTGTCGAACGGTTCGGGATCACAGAGGCCGGGGCTGGCGACTGGGACGGAGCCCGCCCGTATCGCCCTGCTCACATCGGGCTCCCGTGAGGGCATCAGCCGCCGGGTGTTGCTGGCGACGGCATTCGCTATCTCATCCCGGATCTTCGACGCCGCCTGCCTCCGGTTGAGGTTCCAGAAACCTTCAGCGATGTCTTTGAATCCTTCCTCCGGGGTTGTGCTGGCAGCACGACAGAATCCTGCCAGGATCAGGAGGCCGGGATGGGAGGGATACTCTTCAAGTTGCCTCCGGCAGGCACCGAGGAGCTGGGTGAGATCGTCCATTCCCTGCACCCGGTCAAGTTCTGCCAGCCAGAGGCGGTGATCGTCGCTCCGCCCAATCCGCTTGACGGCCCCGGTAAATTTTGACGCCTCAAGATACGTGAGGAGCGCCTCGCGGAACGCCGCCGGCCCCTGCTCCACGCCGTCCCGTGCGGCCTGGAGCATGTGGAGGATCGCGCGCCTGCGTCGTTTCTCGATCGTCTCGTAGAAGTAGCCAATAAGAATGCATCCTGCATCGTACGCGGCCTCGGGGTATGTCTCTTTCAGGACCCTTCCACGGAGAAGGGCGTTCAGCTCGCTCTCGGTCATCCGCTTGCCGAGATACCCTCTGAGACGGGCGTAGATGGCACCGGGAGCCGTGCGTTTGAGGTCGATGCGGAACCGCTTCCCGGTATAGTCGTAGGCGTAGTCAACGATTGCCCCGATGAGGTAGCAGCGGTGGAGTGCCATCTCGAACGTCCTCTTGCGATCCTCGCCAGACGCATTATCAGGCTCACCGGTAGTAGCAAATTGTGGCGGAAAATCCCAGATGGAGAACTCAAAACTCTTTGCGCCGTCCGAGTCGGGCATCTGCGGCCGGAGGATCTCATAAATGGCATAATACAGCGCCCGCTGTTCGTGCCAGGTGCCGGGGAACGTCTGCCGGAGGAACCAGAGGTTTCGCACGGCGTCTTCCTGCTGGCTGAGATTGTGATCAGACCGAGAGGCGAGCGCATCATGCGGTGTCACTCCGGGGTCCAGAAGTTTATCGGCTCGCTCCGGCATCTCATCCACGAAGACCGCCACACACCGGGCCGGCCTGCCGTCGCGGCCTGCACGCCCGGCCTGCTGGTAGAAGTCCTCGAGCGACCTCGGAAGTATCGCATGGAGGGTGAACCGGATGTTCGGTTTATCGATCCCCATCCCGAAGCTGTGGGTGCAGGCCAGGAGGGGAATCCGGTCGTTCTTGAAGTCGACCTGCAGTTCCGCTTTCTCCTGCTCCCAACGGTCTGTATCGACGCCGGCAGGTGCTTTCCCGGCGTATTTCGGGATATCGCGGCCAAGCCTGCTCGCGAGTTCGCCCGCAATCTGGGTCACCCCGACATCCCCTCCAACAAAATTGGAGAAGATGAGGCCGCCGGGAGCGCCCCCGGAGGCAAGGGAAGGGTCATGGAGAAGGTTCTGCAGGATCTCTGCAAGACCCTTTATCCGGTCAGCCCCTGATACCCGGTAAACCTCAAAGGTGAGTTCCGGGCGGTCGAACGTCGAGGGTTCGATGACTGCATCCGGCTCGTAGATCATGAGGATATGCCGGATATCGATGAGGACGTTCTGCGAGGCGGTGCCGGTCAGGGCCATGAGAACGGGTTTTCGGGCCGCATGCTCGCCCATCCTCCGCCAGATGTTCATGTAGGCAAGCCGGAAGTCGTGCCCCCACTCGCTGACACAGTGAGCCTCGTCGACGACGCAGTAGGTGATGTTGTCCATCTGCCGGTTGACAAGGTTGATGAACTCCGGGATCTGGAGCCGCTCCGGGGAGTTGAAGACAAAGAGGAACTCACCCCGCTCCATCTTCCGGTATCCACGCTGACGGAGCTCGGCGTCTTTTGTGTCGGCATCACCTGCACCGCTCATGAAGGTGTGGCAGCGGTGGATCCCCATCGCCTCCAGGCTGCTCTTCTGGTCGATCATCAGCGACCGGAGGGGGTCGACGATGAAGGTGAACCCCGGCTGGACGAGCGAGGAGAGCTGGTAACAGAGCGATTTTCCGGCGGCAGTGGGGAGGAGGCCGATGACCGGGCGGAGCGAGAGTGCCCGGACGATGATCTCCCGCTGTTTCGGCCTGAACGCCACTTTACGGAAGAGATTCTGGAGCAGGTGGTCGAGGCTCGCGTTCACCGCACCGGGATTGAGCCGGGCGAACTCAACCGCACGGGGAGAGGCCGGGATGAACGGCTCGACGTACTCCGACCAGACCGGGCAGGGTGCCACGACGATGCTCTTCTTGGCGGCAGGTGCGTCCCATGCCGCTGCCGAGGGATAGCCGTAGTAGACCAGATCGGCATCGGGGTCTGTGCCGGGGACGAGGGTCAGCGTCAGCGGGTCGCCGGGCGTATGGAGCGCGGTGATCGCGTTCAGCATCTCCTGGACCGCGGCAACGACCGGTTCAAGGGGAAGACTCTGCGGGTTCGCGATCCGGAGAGAGCGCCTGTCCCCGGCATGGAGGATCTGCGCCACCGCGACGGCGATCTGCGCCTCGGCGACCGGGAGCGTGATGAGGTTGCAGAGTGCCGCCCGTGTCCGGGGGTCCATGCAGCGCACTGTCGCGGCAGCGGAGAGCATCTTCCGGGGTATGGCTCTCGATATTCCTTCGATGATCTGCTCAAATTTCTCCTGCCACCCCGCCCTCTTTCCGAGGGGGAACCGGTAGACCTTCCATCCGGCAGTCCTGAGATCCCGGTCCCGCTTCTGGTCCTTTGACAGTTGCTCATACGTGTGGCTGCTGTCGTCGATCTCGATGACCAGCCTGAGCCAGCCGTCCCGATGGTCCGGCACTTCCAGCGCAAAATCGACCCGCTCGTCGTGGTGCCCCGATACCCCCATCGAGTCCATGAGGCGCTGCGGCAGGAAGAGCAGGCCGAGGCGAGGATCGGGGAGCCCATCGAGGAGCATGTTGAAGAACGCCTCTTCCGGCGGGGTGCAGAGCGACCTGTAGCGCTCAAGGAGGGCGTCGACCTCGCCCTCATCGAGCAGCAACTCGGGGATGTAGCAGGCCTGCAACAGATCGGCGAGATCGCTCCTGTGCGGAGTGCACCGGAACACAAACGTTCCGGTATCCGTCTCTTCGGCAGCATCGAGGAGTCCGGCGGCTTGTGCTTCGTTGAGGACGTATCGCTCGACCCGGAGGCTACAGGGAGCAGGGATCCCGCGCTGGGCGATCTTGCCAAGGACCGGCCCGATCACCCCGTGCTTCTCCGCGCCGGTATGCACCGGCTTTGAAAGGGTAAACCCGCTCCGGTAGTGTGCGTACCGCCGTACGTCCGACGAGGCAAATGCCGGAGGCTCGGCAAGCAGCCGGGCGACACCATCGGCCATGTACGCCGCGGCAGAATACGATCCGAGCCATGGGCACCCGTTTTGCTGCATTATGATATTCCTCAGGATTCCGTTTACCTGTATGAGACCTTTCCGGGGCTGGATAAATAAGGCCTCTGGTTTTGTGGGTAGTAAGACGGTTACGGCCGGCGAGAACGACCAGGCTTACATCCTCGCCGGAAGCCGGCCATGACCTCGGACAGCGGCTCCCACAGGCATATTTATGTGGACAAATTGTAAATGCTATTTACAATATGTCCACCATAATGCAGGGGATGATCCGGCGGGACGCAGAGGCGCAGATCCGGTCGCTCGCTCTCGGCTTCCCGGCAGTAGCGGTCATCGGCCCCCGCCAGTCCGGAAAGACGACGCTCGTCCGGTCGGTATTCCCGCAGCTGCCCTACGTCCTGCTCGAAGATCCCGACACCCGGGCCTTCGCAGAAGAGGACCCCCGCAGTTTCCTCGCACAGTATGAAAAGACCGGGGCGGTCCTCGACGAGGTGCAGAGGGTCCCGGAGCTCTTTTCATACCTCCAGGGCGTCCTCGATGCGAATCAGAGGCCGGGACAGTTCGTCCTCACCGGGTCCCAGAACTTCCTGATGATGGAACGGATATCCCAGTCGCTCGCCGGCCGGGTCGGGATCGTCAAACTCCTCCCCCTCTCGATGGGGGAACTTGTCCGTGCCGGCATCGAGATCGAACGCTACGAGGACCTCCTCTACGCCGGCCTCTTCCCCCGCCCCTACGGCAGCAGCATTCAACCACGAGACTTCTATTCATCGTATATCCAAACATACATCGAGCGCGATCTCCGCCTTCTCAAGCAGGTGCAGAACCTCTCGGCGTTCCAGACGTTCATGAAGATGTGCGCCTACCGGTCCGGCCAGGTGGTGAACTACTCGTCCCTTGCACATGACTGCGGCATCACCCATAACACGGCGAAGGAGTGGCTATCTCTCCTCGAGACGTCGATGCTGATCGTCGAGATCCGGCCCCATCACAAGAACTTCAACAAGCGGCTTATCAAGATGCCCAAACTCTACTTCACGGACCCCGGTCTTGCCGCGCACCTGGCCGGGGTGAAGGGTGCCGACGACCTCGCCTATCACCCCCTGAAAGGAGGACTCTTTGAATCGCTCATCATAGCGGAGTTCCTGAAGTTCCGCTTCAACCGGGGCAAAGAGTCCAACCTCTACTTCTGGCGGGACAAACTCGGGCATGAGATTGACTGCATTATCGAGTATCAGGGGTGGGATCCCATCCCGGTCGAGATCAAGTCGGGCCGAACCGCAAGTGCCGACTTCTTCGACGAGATCACGTACTGGAACGGGCTCTCCGGCAACGCCCCGGATCGCTCGTTCGTGGTCTACGGGGGCGACCAGTCTCAGCGCCGGGCGGCGGGGCACCTGGTCGGGTACCGGGATCTCGAGCCGATTACCCGGTACCTGGAGTGAGTCCGGTGATATACACGAGAATACAAACGCTTTCAGTCCCGGGGCCTGGATTCTATCAAGCGGCCCTGCAGCTTTTTCTCCGTTGAGATTGCGCCGCTCAACCAGGAGACCACGGGGGGGCGGATTCGCGCACCGGCAGGTTCAAATGAACAGACGTTCATATTTCCGAACATATGTTCGATGATACGAACATACTCTCCGGAGCCTCGCTCACGCTTCTCCGGTTCCTGGGCAGGCACTATCGCGACGGCTACTATGTCCGCGAGCTTGCCCGGCTGCTCGGGCTGGGGGTGGGTTCGGCCAGCGAGACGCTGACCCGCCTGGCCCGGGCCGGCCTGGTGCATCGCGAAGAGCGTGGGCGCCTCGTGGTCTACCGGGCAGCGATGGAGAGCCCGCTCCTCCGCGAGGTGAAGGTCTGCGCCACGCTCATTGAGCTCAACCCGCTGATCCTTCGCCTGCGGGGCGACGCGACGAGGGTGATCCTCTTTGGGAGCACGGCGACCGGCGACGATACCCACGAGAGCGACATCGATCTCTTCATCGAGACAGGGGATGCGAAGGCCGTGGCAGAGAGCGTCGCCGCACTTGGGGCCGGGCTCGACCGCGAGATATCGCCGCTTATCCTCACGCCTGGAGAGTTCCGGTCCCTGAAGACCGCCGACCCGGCCCTCTACGAACGCATCCTTGCAGGAAAAGTCCTGATCGAGGCGTCGCGATGAAGTACCGGTTCGAGCAGTGCCTGCAGCGGGGAAAGATCGTCCGCATTCCGGTCGACCATGAACTGGTCGCCAAGGAGCTGCGTGAGGCGGAGCAGGATCTGGCTGCAGCAGAGCATTCTCTCATAGAAGATAACACAAAGTGGGCAATCATCCAGGGCTACTACGCACAGTTCCACGCCCTGCGCGCCCTCGTCTTCTCCGGGGGCTACCGTGAAAAGAGCCACTCCTGCCTCAGATACGCCGTCGAGGCCCTCTATGTCGACGAAGGCCTTCTCCCGGCATCGATACTCGAAGACTTCAACTTTGCCATGCGCACGCGGGAGGGCGCGGATTACGGCTGCGTCTACTCAGCGACCGATGCCCGGGATGTGGTTGCATCGGCAGGTGTGGTCGTGGGCCGGATCCGGGCGATGCTCGAGTGAACCCTCCCACGCCGCCTTGACGACCTCCTTGACCTGCTCCTCGACGGACTTGAAGGGGCCGATGTTCACCCTCGCCTTCTCCATCGCAAGCTCGATCCGCTGTGGGGGATGGGGGAAGCCGGTCTACGGGTACCGGCGGATCCCCGTGCCAGAAAAAAGGTGGGATCAGTCGACGGCCTCAAGGCTGATCCCGAAATTCCCCATGCAGAAGAGCCCGATGTCGTAGTCTGCCGTATCGGAGGTGATCGCCGGGGCCTGCCTGACGAGCCTGAAGAAGACGGCGTCGTCGGGAAGGGCCGGGTCCATCGGGGCGTCGACGTTCTTCTGGATGACCAGGCGTGCGGGATCGAGGTTTGCCGCGTAGTACTCCTTGAACGCGGTCCGCTTCTCCTCGGGCATGGCGACCCAGTCTGCCGCCTCGGCAACCGTCAGGTCGTTCGGGACCCAGCCGTAGCCGGGCAGGTAATACTCCGCCCAGAAGTGGCCGCCGGGCGATCCGGCCATGATCATCTGGTAGCCGCCGAGAGCACGGGCGGGGATCCCGAGCGACCGGCAGAATGCAGCAAAGAGCATGCTCTGGGTGCCGCAGTCACCGTGGCCGGTCTCGAACATATGGGTCGATTCGGCTACTTTCGGCTCACGGGTGTCGAGCGAGAGGTGCGGAACGAGGCTGTAGGGGTAGGTCTCGATGATGTGATAGTAGATCATCTGCGCCTGGAGGTGCGGGTTCGTCTCGTTTCCGACGATCTCGCGCGCCTTCTCCCGGATCGCGTCCGTTAGCTCGATGTTCCTCTCGGACTTCGTGTAGAGCAGGTACTCAGGATCGCTCGTGTTGTACTCCCCGACCAGTGCCGGGTCGATATCCTCGAAGATCTGCTCGTAGGAGGTGAACGCGATGTCCGCCGTGAGGACGAGGTCCCCGTTGACCGCCTCGACCGGGATCTCGTAGTAGACATAGCCGATCTCTCCCGTGGTGAACGGACCGGCAACGATGTAGTCGGGAACCGAGAGGTTCGTGACGGTGACGTTCCTCTGCGCGTCCGTCTCGACCGGGAGCGGGAACCAGATCTTCAGGATCCCCGTCGGCGGGAGCGCCTCGTGCGGGATCTCGAGCCGCTCGACGCCTGCGTAGCGGACCGGGTTCACGTACGGTCCGTGCTCCGGACGGTTCTCCGACCAGGCATACCGGGCGATGTAGTCGAAGTCCACACCACCCGCGGTCTGCTTCTGCTTCTCGTCGGGGTGCGCGTAGAGGTAGTTCTCGGCGACGCTGAGGAAGTAGAGCGTCTCGTTCTCCGAGACGATCGTCTGGGCGCGGGTGTCCAGCCATTCGGCTATCGCGGCATCGGTGATCCCGGGGACCTCCTCCCGCAGTGCCGTCTCTGCGGCGCTACGGTCGAACGGGAACTCCATGTACGTCCGGTTCGCCCGGAAGATGCCATTCCTCGCCGCCAGCGCCTTATCCGGATCGCCGGCATCGGTGTAGAGAGCGTAGGCCTCGGCAAACCGTTCTTCGGCGACCCGGTAGTTGCCGGCTCCGTATTCGGCGAGCCCCCGGGCGTAGGCCTCGTCGGCCGGTGAAACAGGATCGTTCTTTTCGTCCGTTGTGGCGATGCATCCTGCTGCAGCGATGAGGAGCAGGACAAATGCCACGAGGAATGCAGTAATCGCTCGGTGAGTCATACGTGGGGGTACATGCGGAGCGAGGAAAAACCTTTCTCTTTGTTCGGGCTCCTTTCCACGTGGTAACTGGGATTCCACGCATTCTGCCGTGTCGCCGGATGCTGTCCCCGGTTGTCGGGCATCACGGTCCACCGGCAAGGAATGGTTTTGGGGGACAGGAGATTGTGCGGTATCGCTCTGCCCCGGGGCAGAGCGCCCTCCTTATCGTGTATCCGGCCCTCGCCCGGGAAGGGCAGTATAGCCTGCCGGGCTCGCCCGCCATAAGGAACCCGTGCCAGCGACTTGTCCGGATACTGCTATCGGGATCAGGCCCCTCCTCCTGCGATCATTGACAGTCTTGGTTGTTAAATGTCAGTCATACCCATCTCCTCCAGTCAGGCTTCCGTCCGGGATCGTCTGCGATTGCCCGGAATGATGGACTGCGTGGATATTCCCGCACCCTCCCGCCTCGCTACTGTTGTGCCTATCTCAGCAAGAGTGGATAGAGTGCGCCGGGCGGTTCAAATTCGTCCATATCTCCGATGGGCTTTTTCGATGGACATGATGTGGGTGATGTAGACGAGGTTGTCGTCTGGATCGATATTGTAGATTACCGTGAATGAGCGTGCAATATGGAGGCGGTATGACTCCCGTTTTTTGGTTGTATGAAGTTTTTCTTTGTCTCCGTCCGGGCCGGGGTACGGATTGTCCTGCAAAATTTTCAGTTTCTCTTTGATAACCCGTTGATCTTTGACATCGAGAGCAGTTAAGAACGCAAGTGCACGTTTGTCCACCATGAGGCGGAACGTCACAGGTCTAACTCCACGAACTCATCACGAGCCATGACCTCTTCGATATCGTCCGTGAGCCGCTGCTTTTTTACCTTCTCCACCAGCCGCGCAAGAGTCTCGTCAAGTGTCTCGCCCGGCTGCCTGAGATCCAGGATCTGGTTATAGGTCTCTTTCGATACGGGGATATTCTCCGCAGCAGGCATTGGATCATCTTCTTCGCGGATCATGAATATACTTTCGTCAACCTGGAGGAAGGGGTGGCGAGGGGAGAAGATAGGAGAGGAGCACCGAAGGTGCAGGGTGAGATGGCCAGAAGGGCCGTCGTCATTCGCACCTGGCGGTGCTCGAACTCCAGTGCTGTGGAGCGTCGTTTTCGAAGCCTGATGACTTCTCGAACTCCCGAAGCATACAATATATTGAATGATCATTCAACGTATTAAATGAGCGTGGAGCACAGGCTCCTGTCCCGGGAGGACCAGGGGAGTTCCAGGCGCCGCGGTGGTGGAGGTCGGTGCCGGGCGGGAGGACGACAACGGGCACCCGGAGGGCGTGGGTACCGCAATCCCTCTCCAGCCCGACGGCCGGGGACGTCCTCCGGGCTCCGGGTTTGGACCCGCGTTTGAACTCTTCCGGGCAGGCGAGATGACCACCCGGAC
>JAEWMO010000096.1 GCA_023457135.1 Methanobacteriota archaeon
CTCTGCGGCTGGGTTGACGACGATGCCATGCACAGTTCCGGAGCCTTCAACACCGCGCTCGCTCAGGCAGGCTACACCGTGATCGTCTCCTCCGGCGGGGAGAACCCCTACAGCAAGGAGTTCACCAGCCAGGAGATCATGGCAAGCCCGAACAACTACGTCGTCGCGAGCAAGGTCAACGGCACCCCGATCGAAGGGAACGCCTACCCGCTCCGCCTCGTCGGCGAAGGAGCTGTCGGGAGCAAGAGCGTCGGGAACGTCCAGAAGATCCAGCTCGTCGACTTCCAGGAGCCGACTGAAGCCCCGTCGATCCGCG
Organism: Methanobacteriota archaeon; assembly: GCA_023457135.1. GTDB lineage: Archaea > Halobacteriota > Methanomicrobia > Methanomicrobiales > Methanoculleaceae > Methanoculleus. The sequence goes on from JAEWMO010000096.1 coordinate 317, forward strand.
TGGTCAGGTACGCCTCCGACGGCAAGACCATCCTTGAGGAGACGACGAAGACCATCACGTGGATGGAAGAGAACCTGAAGGTCTACGGAGCTCCGGGCGGTGTCCGGCTCAGGTTCCAGGGACCGACCTTCGACCCGAACGACCTCTGGAACCCGGCCGAGGATATCAACCCCGGCAAGGTCGATGAAGTCGTGAAAGGAACCGCAATCAAGGATCTCTGTGACCTCGTTGGCGGGGTCGCCGAGGGAGGCGAGGTCAAACTCGTCGCATCCGACGGCTTCAAGGCTACAATCAACTACACCAACCTCTACGCTCCGCTTGACCGGCAGGGTGAGGCTATCGTCGCCTGGTGGACAGAGCGGCAGGGCTATGCGCCCGCATACAGCGACGGCCCACGCCTCTTCTACAACGCCCCCGACGGCATCTTCGGTGCCGACGATATGCGGGTGTGCCTTGCAGAAGACTACTGGCACTACTACTCGTCCGGCGGCATCCAGTATCCCTCGGCTGCCGGGGTCTCCAACAGGAACATCGCAACCATCGAGATCTACCAGGCGCCGCGGGAAGACTGGAACCTTGTCCTGAAGGGCGCCATCGGTACGACCATCACCAGGTCCTTCTTCGAGTCCGGTAAGGCCTGCGCCATGGCCGGGCACGACGCGACGTGGACCGACGATGAAGACAACGTCTGGTCCGGGATGCCGCTCTGGCTCCTCTGCGGCTGGGTCGACGACGCGAACAGCCATGATGCCGGGACGGACCCGTTCAACGACGCCCTCGCAGACGCGGGCTACGATGTAACCGTCATCGACTACGGTCCGGACGGCACGAAAGGCACCGATGATGACTTCTCCGCCACGTTCAACAGTTCGTTCGTGAAGAGGAACAACAACATCATCGTCGCTGACGAGATCAACGGCGTGCCGTTGTCAAAGGACGGCGACAAAGCACCCTGGCCGCTGAAACTCGTCGGGACCGCCCTGACCTCCAACAAGCAGAAGGTCGGGAGCATCGACGAGATCGTGCTGGACGGTGTGCCGATTGTTGTGGAGCCGCCTACGGGCGATGCGGCAATCTCCCTTGAGGAGGGCTGGAACTTCGTCTCGACACCGAAGCGGCTTGCAGACGGCAGCAACACGTTCGCCGTATTCGATACGGTCGATACCGCCGACCACTCGATCCTGATCTACAACGGCCTGGAGCAGAAGTGGCAGATCGTTGTCGCGGCCGACTCTTTCCAGCCGCTTGACGGCGTCTGGATCTACGCAAACGAGGCCTGCATCGTCCCCCTGACCTTCGCCCCCGGCGGGCCCGACCTCCCGCCCGCGAAGGAACTCGGCAAGGGCTGGAACGCGATCGGCTTCTCGGACACCGAACCCACGTCCGCGGCAAGCACCCTGCTCTCGCTCGGGAGCCACTGGGCGACCCTGATCGGCTATGACGCGGAGAACCAGGAGTATGAGGTCTCGATCATCCGCGGCGACAGCAATTCCCACAGCGACGAGCGCACGATGGAGCCCATGCAGGGCTACTGGGTCTACATGACTGAGGCAGATACGCTTGCTGCCATCGGCGCCTGAAGGTGAATGGGCGATGATGCGGTATGGCGCTGTGCTGATTCTCATCCTCGGCCTCGTCGCCTGTGCGGCGGGTGCCGGGGATCCAACCCCCACCCTGCCTCACGTATTCCACGGAGGCGTGACGATCGCCGGATCTCCCGCACCGGCCGGGACCGTGATCACCGCAACGATCGGAGGCGTCGAGTGCGGTTCGGTTCAGACGGTAGATGCCGGACAGTATGGCGGTTCCGACCGAAACCTCGTGGGCCGCCTTGCCGTGATGGCAACCTCAGACCAGGCAGGAGCGACGATCACGTTCTACGTCAACGGCGTTGCCGCACAGGAGACCGCGACCTTCACGTCAGGAGGGGCGACAGCCCTCGACCTGACCGCGGCCGCCGCGGAGAGCACGCCGACGCCCACGCCCACACCAGGCAGCGGTGGCGGTGGCTCCGGTGGTGGCAGCGGAGGTAGCGGATCTTCGCAGGGGCCCGGATCGGAGTTTACGTACAACCCGGACGCCCCGGCTGCCCCGGAGGTCTTCACCGGGCGCGGATCGCTCACGACGTCGACGGCCGGCGTGGTGCTTGCGCCGGTGACGGTCAAAACCGGCGATGAGACCGGTGCCGTGACGATTCCGGAGGGGACTACCGCCCGTGACGGAGCCGGTAACCCGCTCGGCGAGGTGACCTGCAGCGAGGTTGCTCCGGCCGAGGTCCCCCCGGCGCCGCCGGGAACGACGGTTGCCATCGCGCTCTCGTGTGGCCCGGCAGGAGCTACGTTCGACCCGCCGGCAGTCCTCACCTATACCCTCTCCACGGAAGAGTGGGAGAGGGTCGGTGACGGTGCGATACTCTCGGTGATGTGGTATAACCCCGAGGCCGGAGGATGGCAGGAGATCCCCGCCATGGTGGATCCCGTCACGCGGACAATCACCGCAGAGGTCGATCACTTCAGCATCTATGCCCTGGCATGGACCGTCCCGGCGACGACGGTGGCAGCGGGGGCAGAGGGAACCGGTACCCCGGCCAGAGAGCCGGCCGCGGAGACGGGGACCGCGCTCCCGGTCTGGGCACTGGCTGTTGCAGCCGTGCTGATAGCCGCGGTTGGAGCCTTCCTCGTTCTGAGGAAGAAGTAACCCCATTTTCACAATTTTTGAGGAGGAGCGAATGTTACCAGCGCACTGGCGGGGTCCTTTTCCGTATCCGGCGATCGTCGCAGTCTTCATCTGCCTCGCACTGGCGGTTCCGGCCGCTGCGTCCCCGACGACCGGGGTGCACATCGTAAAGCTCGCAGCCGACGGCGTCACCGTCTTAAACGAGACGACGGTCGACTACCGCTGGATGGAGGCACACCTCCCGGTCCAGGGGGACGGCGTGACCCACTACTACCACCAGGGACCGGTCTTTACGGGTGACCCCTGGAACCCCGGAGAAGACACCAACGTTCTTGAGAAGGATATGGGTGCGGTGAAGGGGACGGACCTTGCCGACCTCTGTGACCTCGTCGGCGGAATGGCCGGGGAGGATACCGTCAGGATCCGGGCGGTGGACGGAATGTCGAAGATCTTCCCGTATCAGAACGTCTACGAACCGGAACCCCGGCAGGGACCGATAGTCGTCACCTGGTACAGGGCCGACGAGGGGTACGTCCCCGACTACTACACGGGGATGCGCCTCGTCTTCTTCGCGGATACGTCGACCAACCCGAACGGTACCCACGCCTTCGGCGTCTGGGATATGCACGAGTGTTTCGACCCCGAATACTGGTATTTCTACAATGGTGAGTATCCAACTACCACGGGCCTCTCCGTACAGTGGATCAGTGACATCATTATCTACAGCGAGGAGGAGCCCACCGGGAGCATCTACGTAAACTCGACGCCCTCGGGGGCCGCCGTCTTCATCGACGACGAAGAGACCGGTGACGTAACCCCCTGCACCCTCACCGGTATCGAGACCGGCAGCCATGCCGTCCGGGTCGAGAAGAAGGGGTTCGTCCAGCCCGATGATATATGGGTCAATGTTGTCGCGAACACCGTTGCCGAGGTTGAGTTCAACCTGATTCCGGAGGCTGGTTTTAGCGGCGGTAGCAGCAGTGGTGGTGAAGGCTCCAGAAACGGGAGCATCGCCATCACCTCGGTTCCGATGAACGCAAGCATCTACCTCGACGGGAATGCTACGGGGCTCTGGACGGATGCAACCCTGGAAGATCTCCTACCCGGCGAGCATACGATCGAACTCGTGCTGCCGGGTTACAGGAATATCACCCGGACTATCACGGTCGAGGTGGGCGAGTGCAGCCTTCTCGATCTGGTCTTCGAAAACACTACCCCAGGCAAAGCCACTACCAGAACCGGAAAGATCGCTGTATCCTCGGTCCCGAAGAACGCGAGCATCTACTTCGATGGGAAGGAGACAGGATTCCGAACCAATGTGACCCTGGAAGATCTCTCACCCGGCGAGCATACGATCGAACTCGTGCTGCCGGGTTACAGGAACATCACCCGGACTGTTACCATCGAGGAGGGTAAGCAGATCACGCTTGATCTGTCCCTCTCCTCGATAGATGGCAAGACAGGTAAGAACATCACAGGCCATGGCGAACCCGTAACCGGACATCCGGCACCGGACAATCCCGTAGAGGCTTTCATCGGAACCGTCCTCACTTTCGTGAGCGGACTGCTCTCGTTCCTCGGAATGGGGGAGGGCAAGATGACCACACCGGAGCCGGAGAACACCCCGGTCCCCGGCGAAGGCGCTACAACCCCCGTGCCGACCGGCACCCCTGTGCTCCCCGCACAGACGTCGGGTGAAACGCGGAACGTGAAGAACAATTCCGGCGGGCTCTACATCGACTCGTACCCTCCGGGCATGACAATCGTCATCGACAACAAAAAATTGGTCTGGAAGACTCCCCAGATCGTCTACGGCCTCCGCGAAGGTCTGCACACCATTCAGGTCGAAGAGAGCGATTCTGATAAGAACAGGAAAGATTCCGACTACCGGTTTGAGGCGCGCCAGGCCTGGGTCTACCCCGACGCGATCGCCCCGGTCTCCCTCGACGGTGTGACCGTCACCAGCAGGAAGACAATCCGGGTAGAATCGGAGGCATACCAGGGTGAACGGTTCACCGCGAACGGGCTCTACCCTGCCGGCACCATCCCGGGCGACGCCGTGATCGAGGACACGAAGTCCTGGGTCACCGTCTCCCAGAACGGGACGTTCCTCTCGTTTACCGTTCCGGGTGGCATCAGAGCCGGCGAGACGTATCGGATCGAGCCCCGGAGCACGGAAACCGTCACGATCAGCATCAGATCCAGTCCTCCGGGAGCCCAGGTCTTCGTCGACGGGTTCCCCACGGGTAAACGCACCCCGTGCAGGGTGGAGGGGCTCTCCACCGGGCAGCACCGCATCCTGGTCTCTATGCCCGGATACCTCCCCGCCGAAGAGGTCATCACAATACCCGAGGGCTCCAGAACCGGCGGCGCCATCACCTGTACGCTCGAGGAGTACGTCCACGGGGACCTCCTCGTCGAGAGCACTGTCCCGGACGCAAAGATCTATCTTTACGGCCGGTACACCGGGGAGAAGACGCCGTACACCTTCAACGGGATGAGCATCGGGACCTATGAGGTCAGGGCCGTCTCGGACGACGATTCGAAGACAGCCGAGGACGTGCTGGTGAAGCCGGGGGAGACGACCGGGTGCATGGTGAACATAAAGGAGGACACCTCGTGAGCCGGCGGCGGATCGGCGCCTTTCAGGCCGTAGCGGCCGCCGTCCTCCTCGCGCTCCTCCTCCCGGCGGCATCGGCAGCCCCGGTCTGGGGCCCGTACGTCACGAATACCAGCGAGGACTCAGCGGTGGTCAGCTGGAAGACGGCGTCCCCGGCAGAGGACGGGTGGGTCGAGTATGCTCCCGAGGGCGGTGAGGCGTACCGCATACCCTCCACCGGGGAAGGGAGCATGCACCACGTGCTCCTCACCGGCCTTACGCCGGCGACCACCTACCGCTACCGGGTCGGTACCGGAGACGGGGTGACGGGCGACTACAGGTTCCGGACATTCGGTGACGAGACGTTCACCTGCATCATCTACGGAGACACCCGGGCACAGGAGCCCTTCTTCACCCAGGCCGACCGGCACGGCCTGGTGGCGGAGAGGATCGCCGCAGAGGAGGAGATCCTCTTTGTCATGCACACCGGCGACTTCGTCTGCGAAGAGGACGAATGGGACGAGTTCTT
>JAEWMO010000097.1 GCA_023457135.1 Methanobacteriota archaeon
CCCATATCGATGAGGCCGAGGATGATCTCGCGCCGGAGGTCCTCGGCAAGGTCGGTCGGGGCGAGATCGAAGTAGCCGCCCGCATCCTGGAACTGCGTCGTCGGCCTTCCGTCGACCATCCGGAAGAGGAAGAACTCCAGTTCCGGCCCGGTGTTGAAGACGTAGCCGTCCTTTGCGGCGTCCTCCAGCGCCCGCCGGAGGACGTAGCGCGGGTCGCCCTCGAACGGCTTCCCGTTGGCCTTGTAGACATCGCAGATGAACCGGGCAACCCTGTTCTCCCGGGGCCTCCAGGGCAGGAGGGTGTAGGTGGAGAGATCGGGTTTGAGGATCATGTCGGACTCCTCGATCCGGACAAACCCCTCGATCGACGACCCGTCAAACCCGATGCCATCGGTGAGTGCTTTCCCGACCTGCTTGGCCGGGATAGCGACGTTCTTCGGCATGCCGAGGAGGTCGGTGAACTGCAGTCTGAGGAATCGGACGTTGTCCTGTTCGATTCTCTCGAGCATCGCCGAGATGTTGTCTGCTATCATGTAGAAGGAAACTTCCTTCCAATAGTATTTATACTTGGCGGATACATAGTGATCAGAGCGTTCCCCTGCCGCCCCGGACCACCGGGGGTACCGGAGGGGGGCGGGTCGACCGTGATGGAAATGTGTGGCATAATTGGCGTAATGGATAGAACGCGCCGGCCGATGGACGGTTCCGGCATCCGACAGGCCCTCTCCATGATGAACGAGCGCGGCAGCGGCGAAGGGGCAGGGTACGTCGCCTACGGCATCTACCCCGACTACAGCGACTGCTATGTCCTCCATGTCTTCTTCGACAACCCCCGCGAGAGCAAGCCGGTCCTCGACGCGGCGCTTGCACAGTGGGGGACGGTCGAGCATGACGAGCCGATTCCCACCCGGGATCTGCTGCGCCTCCGGGCGGTCCACACCCCCTGGCGCTACTTCTTCAGGCCGGACCCCTCCCTCGCGGTTCCCGGGAGCGCGACGCCGGAGGACGACATCGTCAGCGCCCTCGTGATGCGGGTCAACGCCGCCCGCCGGGGCGCCCTCGTCTTCTCCTCCGGCAAGAACGTCGGCGTCTTCAAGGCCGGGGGCTGGCCCGAGGACGTGGCGGACTTCTACCGGATAGAGGACTACGAGGGCTACATCTGGCTCGCGCACAACCGCTACCCGACGAACACTCCCGGCTGGTGGGGCGGGGCGCACCCGTTCAACCTCCTCGACTGGAGCGTCGTCCACAACGGCGAGATCACCTCCTACGGGACCAACCGGCGCTACATCGAGAGTTTCGGCTACACCTGCACGATGTTCACGGACACCGAGGTCGTCGCCTACTTAATCGATCTCCTGGTGCGGCGGCACGAACTCGACGTCGACCTCGCCGTCCGGGCGCTCGCCCCCCCCTTCTGGGAGGAGATCGACCGGATGAGCGGGGCGGAGCGGGAGTGGAACTCCGCCATCCGGCTAGCTTACGCTCCGGCGATGATGAACGGTCCGTTCGCCATCGTGGCTGCAAACCACGAGATGATGGTCGGGTTCACCGACCGGACCAAGCTCCGGCCGATGGTCGTCGGCGAGTGCGGCGACCGGCTCTACATCTCGAGCGAGGAGGCGGCGATCCGGGCGATGGAGCCCTGTGTCGAGTCGATCACGATGCCGGCCGCGGGCGAGCCGGTGATCGGGAGGGTTGTCGCATGATGATCGGAAGTCTCCCTCCCCGCTACCGGATCAGCATCGACCCCGTCCGGTGCATGGAGTGCGGGCGGTGCATTGAGAACTGCTCCTACGGCGTCTACCGGCGGGACGGCGACCGGATCCTGGTCAACTCCCGGAACTGCACCGCCTGCCACCGCTGCATCGCCTGCTGCCCCCGCGACGCGATCCTGCTCGAGGAGCAGCCCTGCGACTACCGGAGCCACCCGCTCTGGACCCGCGACACCCGGGAGATGATCTATAACCAGGCCCGGAGCGGAAAGATCGTCCTCTCCGGGATGGGCAACGCGCTCGACTACCCGGTCATCTTCGACCGCCTGGTGCTGGACGCCTGCCAGGTCACGAACCCCAGCCTCGACCCGCTCCGCGAGCCGATAGAGGTGGTGACCCATCTCGGGAAGAAGCCGGCGAGGCTCGACCTCCGGCGGCGGGAGAGCGGCGACGTCGAACTCAGGACCCGGCTCACCCCGAACCTCCGCCTCGAGACCCCGATCATGATCGGGCACATGAGCTACGGGGCGATCAGCCTCAACGCCCAGGTGGCCATGGCCCGGGCGGCACAAGAGGCAGGGACGTTCATGGGCACCGGGGAAGGCGGCCTGCATTCGGCGATCTATCCCTACCAGGACCGGATGATCGTCCAGGTGGCTTCCGGGCGGTTCGGCGTGAACATCGACTACCTGGAGCGCGGGGCCGCGATCGAGATCAAGATCGGCCAGGGCGCAAAGCCCGGTATCGGCGGGCACCTCCCCGGCGAAAAGGTCTGCGAGGGGATCTCCTGCACGAGGATGATCCCGGAGGGGAGCGACGCGATCAGCCCCGCGCCGCACCACGACATCTACAGCATCGAGGACCTCGCCCAGCTCGTCAGAGGCCTCAAGGAGGCGACGGAGTGGAAGAAGCCGGTCTTCGTGAAGATCGCCGCCGTCCATAACGCGGCCGCCATTGCCGCCGGGATTGCGCGATCGCCGGCCGACGCCGTCGTCATCGACGGGTTCCGGGGCGGGACCGGCGCGGCGCCGAAGGTCTTCCGCGACCATGTCGGTATCCCGGTCGAGGCGGCGGTCGCGAGTGTGGACCAGAAACTCCGCGACCAGGGGATCCGGAACGACATCTCGGTCATCGCGAGCGGCGGCATTCGGGGGAGCGCCGATGTCGCGAAGGCGATTGCTCTGGGCGCGGACGCGGTCTACATCGGGACCGCGGCGCTCGTGGCGATGGGCTGCCGGGTCTGCGGGAACTGCTACCGGGGCCTCTGCCCCTGGGGGATCGCCACCCAGCGCCCGGACCTCGTCGCGCGCTTGAACCCCGACGAGGCCTCGGGACACGTCGCGAACCTGATCCACGCCTGGACGCTCGAGCTCGCCGAACTCCTGGGTGCGGCCGGGATCAACAGCATCGAGAGCATGCGGGGCAACCGCGACCGGCTCAGGGGCTACATGCTCGACGAGGGCCTGCTGCAGGTCCTCGACGTCAGAACAGTGGGGGCGTAAAGCCGCCCCCTCTCACGACGTCGCGACGTCGACGCACTCTCTCCTCGTTCCGATCCGGGCGAGCGCGCCGCACATCCCCGGAACATAGGCGAGGGCCTTGCCGGAGTCGACCATGATCGAGCTGAACTCGTCCATCCGGGGAGAGACGACCATACAGGTGTCCGGGATGACCCGGGCGCCGCTCCTCTCGATCGCGGCGACGAGATCGGGGTTTGCCGTCGCAACCCCGCGGGCCACGAAGATGTAGAAGGGTCTGGTCGTCGTCTTTCCTCTGAGAAGTTCCGCTAGCTCCCGGAGTTCGTCCGCCGAGCAGTGCGGGCAGCCGACCGCGACGGCCTCGACCTCCTTCTCCGCAAAGAGGGCTTCGACCTCGTCCCGCGTCACCGTCACCCGGTCGAGGTCGCCGGTTGGAAACTCGAAGACCCGTGCTTCGGGGGTGATCTTCTCGACGTGGAAGAGCGCGACCGCCCCCGTCGCCGCCATCGCGGCGCCGAGCGCCTTGAGGCTGTCGCGGCCGGGCCGGATCCCCGTAAAGATCGGGATCCGGTTCCCGACCTTCTTCCCTGCCACATACCCGATCGCGCCCCAGTGGCCGGCGTGGATGCCCTCCCCGCCCTCGACCTCGACGACGACCTGCGGTTGCCGGTTCTCGACGATGTGGAGGCCGTAGTATGGGGTCTTTCCGATGATCGCCGCCGCAAGCGCGCTCGGTCCGCCTTCCCGGTTCGTCCGGGCGCCGAGGACCGAGTTCGCGTAGGCGACCGCCGAGGACTCCGACCAGGCCAGGTGCTCGCCGTACTCCGTGATCCTGAGGTAGTAGGGGGTGCAGGTGCACTCGAGTTTGATCCCGAGCCGCCGGTAGGCCTCGATGACCTCCGTCTGGTGGCCGCCGAACTCCTCGCCGATCCCGAACTCCTGCCACCCCTCCCGCGGCATGCCGATGGGGTTCAAGACCGTCGGGACCGCCACGCGGGCGTCGAGGCTCCGGAGCCAGGATAGTCCCCACCTCCCGATGGTCTTGTAGGACGCGCCGCTCACCTGGGCGCTCGTGATCGGGACGAGTTTCTCGGCCCCGTAGACATTTCCGAGCGCGACCAGGATCTCCATCATCTTCTGGCGTGTCTCGCCGAACTCGCCGGCGAGCACCTTTTCGTCATCCTTCTCCAGGTACATTCTTACGGCCACTCCGCTCTCCTGAATTCGTCCTCGTTCCCCATAACCATCGTGGCATCGACCCCGACCTTGACGTTCGTCCCGTCCCCGAGGCGGGTCGGGTCGAGCGACGAGCCCCGGACGCCGGTGATGACCATGATATCGGTATCGCCCCGGACCCGGGTCGCTATCGCGTACTCGACGTCGTGGGGGTCGCGGATATCGATGTCCTCGTCGACCACCACGACGTGTTTGAGGGATGTGTGGGCGGCAAACGCCGCCATGATGGCGTTCTTCGCGTCGCCCTGGGTGTTTTTGCGGACCTGGACGACCGCGTGGAGGTAGCCGGCGCCGCCCTTCGTGAGGAGGACGTCTCTCACCGTCGTCACCTCACCGACGGCCCGGTAGATCTTCGGCTCGTAGGGGGCGCCCATCAGGAGTTTGTGCTCGTCGCCGGCGGGGAGGATGCCGTGGTAGATCGGATCCTCCTTGCAGTACATCTTCGTGAACTCGATGACGTGCTGCTGCCGGATGGGGTCGTAGGTCCCGGTGATGTCGACGAACGGGCCTTCGGGCACTTTCTCCGCGGTGATGTAGCCCTCGAGGACGATCTCGGCGTCGGGGACCCTGACGCCGTTCTCGCACTCGTGGACGGCGAGTTCGCCGCCCATCAGCTCCGCCGCGTAGGCGAGCTCCTTCCCCTCCGGGACGCGGGTGCAGGCGGCGAACGTCACGAGGGGGTGTGTCCCGATCGTGACCGCGACGGGGAGCTTCTCCCCCCGTGCGAGTGCTGCCTTGAGGAGGGTGTGGGTGTGCCTCCCCTCCACCAGGCGGGCGACGACCCTCTTCTCGTCGAGGACCATCATCCGGTGGATGGAGGCATTCTCGACGCCGCCGTAGCGGGAGAAGACGATCCCGGACGTCAGGTAGCGCCCGGCATCCCCCGGGAAGTGCTTTAAGATCGGGAGGCGCGAGAGGTCGGCGGCAACGCCGCCCTGCAACCGTCCCGCGTCCGTGACGCGGCCGTTGTAGGTCATGGCGGCCAGATGCGGAACGAGTTCCCGCTCGCCGACGCCGAGCGCCGCTGCAAGCGACTTCCTGTCGCCGAGGAGGTTCATCACCGCCCGGTGTCCCTCAAGGTCGTGGAAGAAGAGGATCCTGTCGGTCCGGCTCGCCATGCGGGGAGCCTCATACACGGTCGAGCGGGGGGTCTCGATCTCCTCGACCCTGCCCTGCTTCCGCATCAGTTCAATGAAGTTGCGCAATTCTCATCCGCTCCATCGGGTGCCGAGGTTGTGTTCTACCTTCATGTGGTCGAGCACGCGGGCCACCACCATATCGACCAGGTCGTCGATGGTCTTCGGGTGCTGGTAGAAGGGGGGGCTTGCGATCATCACGGTCGCGCCGGCCTCGTCGGCAGCAAGCATGTTCTTCAAGTGGATCCGGGAGAGCGGCATCTCCCGGAGGAGGAGGAGGAGGGGCCGCCGCTCCTTGAGGCAGACGTCCGCCGCCCGGCCGATCAGGTTGTCGGCGAGGCCGTTGCTGACGGCGGCGAGCGTCTTCATGCTGCAGGGGACGATCGCCATCCCGTCGTAACGGAACGAGCCGCTCGCGATGTCGGCCGCGAGGTTGCTGTTCTCGGCGTATATGGCGTCGAACCCCCCGAGGTTTACATCCTCGATCCCGGCGATCTGCCGGGCGGTGTCGGAGATGACGATATGCACCGTTGCCTCTTCACAGAGCACCTCGAGCAGGCGGCGGGCGTAGACGACCCCGCTTGCCCCGGTGACCCCGACGACGAACTCCTTTGTCATGTGCTCCTCAACTGTTATGCAACTACGAGTTTATCCTGCTTTGTCGGCCGCTTCACGCGGAGGACCTCCGTCGCGGCCTGCTCCACGGTGTTGCGGTGCTCCTCTGTCGTGTAGACGCCGAGCCGCCACTGCTGCCGCCGGGTGTCGTTCAAGGTGTTGATGAGGGGCGAGACCTCCTCGAGATCCTGCATCGTATGGCTGTGCCGGACCCGGACCTCCATCGAGAGCGCCCGCGGGAGCGTGGGGATGTCGACCAGGACCTCCTCTTCCGCGATACCGGCGGTCTCCGCGATGGCAAGGGCGACCTCGCGCTCGCGGGCGGGGCCGGGCTCCTGCCGGAAGGCGGCGGAGTTCACCCGGTCTTCGCCGATATAGAGCGCCCGCTTGTAGAGGTCGCGGTAGTAGACACGGCGGGCGAGGTCGCGGGTGATGGGATGTGGGGAGTGCTTCAGCCGCTCCATGCAGGCCGCGTCGTCCATCCGGGCAAACTCCTCTGCATCGGCGCCGGGGACGTTCAGCACCTCCTCGCGAAGGGCGTGAACGAACATGCTCGTCGCGATCCGGCTCACGTGGTGGAAGTAGACCGCCGGGCGCATCAGGGTCCGGGCGATGAGGAGCGACTCGGCGGCGTTGATCCCGCCCTCGTGGAGGGCGACACCGGAGTCGGTGAGGATCGTCGACCGGATCAGCCGGTGGGCGTCGACCGTCCCATAGGGCACACCGGTGTAGTGGGCGTCCCGCATCAGGTAGTCCATCCGGTCGACGTCGAGGCTCCCGTGGATGATGCTCGCGAGGCGGTGCTCGCCCGAGACGGCGGCGCAGACCTCGGCGGGGTCGATCCCCTCCGCCTCGAGGACGGCGGCGATCGTTCCTTCCCCGACGAGGCGGTCGATCTGGTGGTGGCTCCGCCCGGTGAACTCCTCCATCACCGGTTCGGTGACGTGCGAGAAGGGGCCGTGGCCGATGTCGTGGAGGAGGGCGGCGGTGGTGACGAGTTTCGTTTCCCCGTCGTCAAGGCCGAGCTCCCGACACATCAGGCCGGCAAGGTGCATCGTCCCGAGCGAGTGCTCGAACCGGGTGTGGTTTGCGCCGGGGTAGACGAGGTTCGCGAAGCCGAGCTGGGAGACGTGGCGGAGCCGCTGCAGCTCCTCCGAGTCCAGCAGCCGGAGCGCCGTCGCATCCGCCTCGACGTAGCCGTGCACCGGATCCTTGATGATCTTCATCCGTTCAATTAAGAATCTTCGGAGAGAAGTGATAAAGGTATTCAGCCATGATCACCTTCCTCTCGGCCGGGCCCGGGGCGGTCGCCCTCATCCGGGGCGCCCGGCAGATCCTCTACGACTCCGAGATCGCCGTGGTCGCGTCCACCGCCGGGAACTGCACGGTCTCGGGGAGCCACGTCGCTCCCGAGATCGATACGGCCGTCTACCTCTTTGCCGGCATCCTTGATACCGGCCGGTGGTGGGGGATCAAGGGGGACACCTACACCACCCACAACTACCTCCCGAAGGTGGGGGGCGGCGAGCCCTTCCCGGTCGGCGACCGGGCCCGGGCCGTCCAGATCGCCCGGATGGGTCTTCTCTCGCGGGGGATGAGCCTCACCGGGGCGGTCGGGGTCCAGTGCCGCTCGCTCAACATCGGGGCGACCGTCCTCCCGGCGACCGACGCGGAGGCCTCCGTGCTCGTCGACACCGGGACCGAGCGCCTCCCGCTCTTCACCTACCGGACGGCCGCCGGCAGCGATACCGAGGTGCGGGAGCTCGTCCGCACCGGACCTGCTCACCCTCCGGTCACGGACGAGGTGCGGGCGGCGATCGAGGAAAGCGACGCCGTGGTGATCGGCCCGACGAGCCCGGCCGCAGGCGTCCTTCCCATTCTCGACTGCGAGGGGATGCGGGACCTTCTCCGCGAAAAATTCGTCGTCGCGGTCTCGCCGTTCAGAGGCGACGTCGCGCCGGACCCGAAGGACGCCGCCCTGATGTACGCCGCGGGCGAGAAACCAACAGCGCCGGGGGTCTTCCGGCTCTATGGGGACTTCGTCGACGTCTTCGTCCAGAGCCTCCACGACCCCGACGAAGTTGCGGGATCGCTCCGCCTCGAGACCCGCCTCCTCCACGAGCGGCAGGCGGAATCGCTCGCCTGGGACATCATGGCGGTCATACGCCAGGCTGTTTCGTAAACAAAGTTGGCTATACTTCCCGGCATAATTGGTAAATTACATATACGGTTGTACCAGATACGCTAATTATCGAATGATAACCTTCCTCTCCGGCGGGACCGGGACGCCGAAACTCCTCCGCGGCATGCGGGAGCTGCTGGATGAGCGGGATATCGCGGTCGTCGTCAACACGGCCGAGGATATGTGGCTCTCCGGCAACCACCTCTCCCCTGATGTCGACACGGTCATGTACCTCTTTGCCGAACTCCTCGACACCAACAAATGGTGGGGGATTCGCGACGACACCTACATCACCCACGACCTCCTCGCACGACTCGGCGTCGAGGAGTTCATCGCCGTCGGCGACCGGGACCGTGCGGTCCACGTTGCGCGTGGCGAGATGCTCCGGAACGGCATGAGCCTCACCGGGGCGACCGCGGCCCTCTGCAAAAGATTCAACGTCAGGGCTGCCATCCTCCCCATGACCGACTCAGAAGTGACGACCTACGTCCGGACCGAGCGGGGCGAGATGCACTTCCAGGAGTACTGGGTGAAGCACCGCGGCGACGTGGCGATCGAGGGCGTGGTCCGCCGCTACCGCGAGCCGCCGGCGGCGACCCCCGAGGTCCTCACCGCGATTGAAGCGAGCGACGCCGTGGTCGTCGGGCCGAGCAACCCGGTCACGAGCATATCCCCGATCCTCGAGTGCGCCGGTGTCAGGGAGGTGCTCCGCAACAAGCGCGTCATCGCCGTCAGCCCCTTCATCGGCGACTCCCCGGTCAGCGGCCCGGCGGCGGCCCTGATGCGGGCCTTCGGAAAAGAGCCGTCATCCGCCGGGACCTGCAGCCTCTACGAGGACTTCATCGACATCTTCATCCAGGATAGCCGGGACCCCGTCGGAATCGAGAATGCCCTCCGGTTCGACACGCTCATGGTCAACCGGGGCAGGAGCCTCGCCCTCGCCCGGAACATCCTGACCCTGATCTACGGGTGCTAGGCGGCTCCCGTCACTCCTTCTTCTGTTTTCCCCGGTAATCCTCGATCGCCGCGTGGAGCGCGTCCGCCGCGAGGTTCGAGCAGTGCATCTTCTTTGGCGGCAGCCCCTCGAGTTCCGTCGCCACATCGTCGCGGGTGATCTTCATCGCCTCATCGAGCGTCTTCCCCTTCGCCATGTCGGTCACCATGCTGCTCGTCGCTATCGCCGAACCGCACCCGAACGTCCGAAAGCGGATGTCCTCGATGACGTCGTCCTTGACCTTGATGAAGATCTCCATGATGTCCCCGCAGACGGGGTTCCCGACCTTCCCGTAACCGTCGGGGTTCTCGATCACCCCGACGTTGTGCGGGTTCATGAAGTGCTCCATCACCTTCTGGCTGTAGCCGATCTGGTCCGCCATACTCTCACCTACAGCGGTGTAATGGCCCGCAGGCGTTTAACTGTTTCTCTTGCGGCGTCGACGATCCGGGGGACCTCGTCCATGCTGTTGCCGCGGCCGAGCGTCGCGACCATCGACCCGTGCGCCTCATCATGGGCGAGCCCGATGGCGAGCAGGACGTGGGAGGCCTCGAGCGTCCGCGATGTGCATGCCGACCCGGTGGCGACCGCGATGCCGAGGGCGTTCATCGCAAGCTGGATGCTCTCTCCCTCGATCCGGGAGAACCGGAAACTCGCGTGGTGTGGGAGCCGCTCCGTCGGGTGGCCGGTCAGGAAGGCGTCCTCGATCTCCGCGATGCCGGCAATAAGCGCATCGCGGATCGAGCGGAGCCGTTCGCTCTCCGCCGGCATCTCCGCCGCCGCAAGCCGTGCCGCCTCCCCCATGCAGGCTATCCCGAAGACGTCCTCGGTCCCGGGCCGGAGCCCGCGCTCCTGCCCGCCCCCCACGAGCACCGGCTGGACCCGGAGACCCGGCCGGATGTAGAGCGCCCCGGTCCCCTGCGGCCCGCCGAGCTGGTTCCCGGAGAGGGTGAGGAGATCGATGCCGTCGCGCTCCACGTCGACCGGTATCCTCCCCGCGGCGTCGGCGGCGTCGACGTGGAGGACGCCTCCCCGGTCGTGGACGATCTCCGCGACCTCCCGGATCGGCTCTATCGTCCCGATCTCGTTGTTTGCGGAATGGACCGACGTGACAACGGTCTCCGGCGTCACCGCCGTCCCGAGTGCGTCGAGATCGATCGTGCCGTAGCGGTCGACCCCGACCGGCGTGAGGGTAAACCCGCTCTTCTGGAGGTCTTTTGCCGGGTTCAGGACCGATATGTGCTCGATGGCACTCACGACGACCCCGTTCCCCGACCGCCGGTTCCGGAGCGCGGTCCCCCGGATCGCGATGTTGTTTGACTCGGTCGCCCCGCCGGTGAAGATGATCGCGTTCGGGTCCTCTGCGCCGATGAGCGCCGCGACCTCTTCCCGCGCCCGGGCGACGGCCGCCTGCGCCTCGAGGCCCTCCCGGTAGATCATCGACGGGTTGCCGGCAAACCCCTCGAGGAACCGCATCCCGAACCGGAGGACATCCGGGCGGACCGGCATCGCCGCCGCGTGGTCGAGGTAGATCCGCTCCGCCATACCCTCGAGCCCCTAGAACGTGATGACCGCGTTGGCGTCGACCGCGAGATCGTTCAGGGTCAGGGCGCCGACGACCTTTCCTTCCTCGATGAAGTCGCCCCGCTCCATGCCGAGGAGCTGGGTGCTCTGCTCGCAGATGTAGATCTCTGCCCCCGCGGCGATCGCCTGGTCCCGCATCTCCGAGAGTTTCGGGAAGTTGCCCACCTGGATCTTCTCCGCCGCACCCCTCTTGACGACCGTCACCCCCTTGATCATGAAGTAGATGTCGGCGTCCATGTCCATCGACCGTGCCGTCATCGCGAGGACGAACGGGGCATACAGTCTCTCCGGGGTATCGGTGCCGCTCGTCTGGATATACAGTATCCGTGCCATACGTATCAGCCTCCTTTCCTGATCGAGAAGGTGGTCTTCTCCCCCTCCTTCTCCTCGCCCAGGATCTCGTGGCCCATCCTCCGTGCCCAGACCCTGACGTCCTCCTCGGTGGGCGCGTTGTCCACGTCGACCTTCAGGACCCCGCCGCCGGCGAGCCTGTCCATCCCCTCTTTAAGCATGATGAACGGCGCCTGGCAGTAGGTCCCCCTGGCATCCACGTAGGCTTCAGCGTCCATCCGCTCACCCGGTCTCTGCTGTGGCCGCCGCTCCCTTGCGTATGACGAGCGTGGTCACCCCCGAGGCGACGAGTTCCTCCTCAATCATGTGCCCGTGCTCACCGGCCCAGGACCTGACCGTCTCGACAAGGTCCGGTTTGTCGGTCGTCACCTGCAGGATCTGACCCACGTTGAGCACATCCATCTCCGTCTCGATCGAGAGCATGGGCGACTGGCAGATCCCCACGCAGCTCACAACCTTATCTGCATACATCATTTTGCATCACCTCACTTCATCTTCCGGATGGAGAACCGCAGGATTCCGTCATCCTTCTCGAACTTCACGATCTCGTGTCCCATTCTGCTCGCCCATCGCTTGATATCCTCTTCTGCGGCGGGATCGTCCGCCTCGACGACGAGCACCTCGCCGACGGCGATCTTCTCCATCCCTTCTTTTGTCATCGCGATCGGCATCGGGCAGTACAGCCCGATACAGTCCACGACCGCCGCAGGTTCGATCTCCTGCTGCATCTCTCCACCTTCTCCTGTCCGACGCGCGCGGGAATCCGGGCTCCTGCCCGCTCCCGGCTGCACCGAATCCTGCACCATCATTTATAATGATTCCTCAGGGAGGGCGCCTGCGGGATAACTCGAAAAAATGCTGTTTTCCGGACTTCGGAAGAATATCAGAAGAATTATACGCCATCTCCCGCCACTTACAATCATCGGAGAAGGCTGTTGGTCTGGAGTGAGTGACGATGGGACTACTGGATCGGTTCGGGATGCGCAGGCGGGAGGAAGAGACAACGACCCCGCCTCCGGATGCAGAGGAAGAGGCCCGGATAGCGGGACTCGCGGAATCGCTTGAGAGCGAGGATATCGGAACCCGGTGGAGGGCGGTCCGGGCGTTCGGTGAGATCGGGGAGGCGGCGGTGCTCCCGCTCATCCGGGCGCTCGAGGACGAGGACTGGTGTGTCCGGCAGGCGGCGGTAAGCGCCCTCGCACGCGCAGGGCCGGCGGCCGTCCCTCACCTCGTTGGAATGCTCTCCAGTACGGACGAATTCGTGCGGGAGGACGTCACCCGTGCGCTGCGGCTCATCGGGAGTCCGGCGCTGGACGCCCTGAGGGAAGCGGCGCACGATGAGAACGGAACGGTCCGCTGCGGCGCTCTAGCGGCGCTCGCAACAATCGGGCCCGGCGGTGCCGTAGACCTCTTCCTCGCGGCGCTCGGCGACGAAGACCCCCGGGTGCGGCGGTGCGCGATTGCCGGGTTGCGGCACTCCTGGGACGAGCGTGGCGTTCCCGGCCTGGTCGGCATGCTGCGTGACCCCGATGAGCGGGTCCGGGCTCTCGCCGCCGATGCGCTCGTCGATTTCGGGGAGGATGCGGTCGCTCACTGCATCGGGGCTCTCGGCGACGACGATGACGTTTTCAGGTGGCGGAGCGCCACGGTCCTTGTCCGTATCGGTGCTCCGGCGGCCCCCTCCCTGGTGGCCGCCCTTGAGGATGAACGGCCTGCCGTCCGCCGGCATGCTGCGTGGGTGCTCGGAGAGGTGCGGGCCGAAGAGGCCGTTGCACCGCTCATCCGGACGCTCGGCGACCCTGACCGGGAGGTCAGGTGGTATGCCTGCAGTGCGCTCGCGGAGATCGGCACCCCGGCCGTCGGCCCGCTCGTCGAGGCTCTCGGTGAAGGCGACGACGCCGCCCGGCACCGGGTGATGGAGGCACTCTGGCGGGTCGGAGACGCGGCGGCACCCGCCCTTATCGCTCTTGCCGGAGCGGACGATGCCGGGCTCCGGTGCGGGTCCACGTTCCTCCTCGGCGGGATCGGGTCGCCCGATGCATCCGGGGCACTGCAGGCCCTCCTCCAGGACCCTGATCGCGAGGTCCGGCGGGGAGCGTTTGAGGCGCTGGAGGCGATCAGGGTGCGGGGAGATCTCGACTGACAGGTGCACCCCCGCGTGATGGCCTGCATCACCGGCGCGTCCTGCCCGGTCCCGGTTGAGCCGGGGAATTTTCCGATATGGATGATTCTTTCGGCGATTCCGGTTCAGGCCGTTCTCCCGCAGGTGATCGGCGCGCCTGCACCCGTTTGCCGTCCCCCCGGTGCAGGTCGATAATCCTCATTTTTTCGATTGATTTCCGATTTATCCGAATATGCCTCTCCTAATGGTAAAAAGAGTTAAAAGTTTGCCCCATTCTTAATTTGTGCCTGTTATCACCAAAAATTTTAAAAAACTCAAACGATAAGAAGATCCTTAATGTTCGTTCCGACCAAGTGTTTCTTTACGAAGGGTGTGGGCGTCCACAAAGACAAACTGGCATCGTTTGAACTGGCTCTTCGGCAGGCTGGTATCGAGAAGTACAACCTCGTCTACGTATCGAGCATCTTCCCCCCGAACTGCCAGCTGGTCTCGCCGGAGGAGGGCTTAAAGGAACTCTCTCCAGGCAGCATCGTCTACGTCGTCATGGCCCGTGCCGAGACCAACGAACCGAGCAGGCTTGCCTCAGCTGCCATCGGCCATGCGATGCCCAAGGAGAGCAATGCCTACGGATACCTCTCCGAGCACCACGCCTTCGGCGAGACCGCCGAGGTCTCGGGCGAATACGCAGAAGACCTCGCGGCGACGATGCTCGCGACGACGCTCGGCATCGAGTTCGATCCCGATCAGGCATGGCAGGAGCGGGAGCAGATCTACAAGGCGAGCGGGCGGATTATAAATACGACCCACACCTGTCAGGCGGCTGAAGGGGTTATGGACGGCCGCTGGACGACGGTCATCGCCGCAGCGGTCTTCCTCTGATCTCATCCCCCAGGTCGGCCGCCCTCTTTTTCCGCAGTCGCCCGGGGCCGGCCGACCCGACGCGCTCTCCCGGGCTGGAGCGCAAAACAAAATACCTCCCGGGGCCCACACTGTATCCAGGTTTTTGATATGCGTCTACCAATACGGGCCGTAACCCCGGAGACCGAATCCGCCGAGATCATCGGCTGGGTGCACGAGGTCCGCGATCTCGGAGGGCTTGCGTTCTTCCTGATCCGCGACCGGACCGGCATCATCCAGGTGACCGTCCCGAAGAAGAAAGTCTCTGCAGAGGTCCTTGAAACCGTCCGGAACGTCTCGCGGGAGTCCGTGGTCCGGGTCCGGGGCCGGGTGAAGGCGATCGAGAAGGCCCCCGGCGGCCGCGAACTCGTCCCCGACGAGCTTGAGATCATCAGCATCGCAGGGAGCCCGCTCCCCCTTGACGTCGCCGAGAAGGTGCCCGCCGAGATGGATACCCGGCTCGATTCCCGGTTCCTCGACGCGAGGAAACCGCGTGTCCGCGCCATCTTCTTCATCCGCTCGGCGGTGACCTGCGCCGCGACCGCGTTCCTCGCGTCGCGTGGCTGCATCAATATCACCACCCCCAAAGTCGTCGCGGCGGCGACCGAGGGTGGCACGGAACTCTTCCCGATCGCCTACTTCGAGAAGGAGGCGTTCCTGAACCAGAGCCCGCAGCTCTATAAGCAGATGATGATGGCTGCCGGGTTCGAGGCGGTCTTCGAGCTCGGCCCCATCTTCCGCGCCGAGGAGCACAACACCGTCCGGCACCTCAACGAGGCGACGAGCCTCGATGTGGAGGTCTCGTTTGCCGACCACAACGACGTCATGGTGCTTCTTGAGGACCTGATCGTCCACGTCTACGAGTATGTCCGGGAGAACTGCGCCGGAGAGCTCGCGGAACTCGGCGTCGACCTCAAGGTCCCCGCAAAGCCCTTCCCCCGGATCCCCTATACGGAAGCGATCGAGATCGCGAACAAGACGATCGAGGAGAAACTCACCTTCGGCGACGACCTCTCCCCGTCGGCTGAGCGGGCGATCGGGGACTCCGTCGGGCAGCACTACTTCATCATCGACTGGCCGACCGATATCCGGCCCTACTACGCGATGCCCTACCCGGACAGGCCGGAGTTCTGCAAGGCGTTCGATATGATGCACCCGCGGATGGAACTCTCCTCCGGCGCCCAGCGTATCCACGACCACGACCTCCTCGTGGAGCGGATCCGCGCCAAGGGCCTCTCCCCGGAAAGCTTTGAGTTCTACTTAAAGACGTTCCGCTACGGCATGCCCCCGCATGCCGGGTGGGGGCTCGGCATCGAGCGCCTGGTGATGACGATGCTCGACCTCGCAAACATCCGCGAGGCGGTGCTCTTCCCGCGCGACCGGCACAGACTGACCCCATGACCCTGATAAGCAAGTGTCTCCCGACCACCGTGGTCGGGAGCTACCCGGTGGTGAAAGGCTCCGGGCTTCTCGCCCGCATGGACCCGCTCAAGCACGCGGTGGAGACAGCGGTCGCCGACCAGATCGCTGCCGGGATCGATATCATCTCGGACGGCCAGGTCCGGGGCGACATGATCCGGGCCTTCACCTCCCACCTCCCCGGCATCCGCGGGTCCTCGGTCGTCGGGAAGGTCGAGCCCGCACAGCGTCCGATCACCCTCGCGGACACGAAGTACGCCCTCTCCCGGCACCCGAAGGTGAAGGGGATTCTGACCGGGCCGAGCACGCTCGCGCACGGTCTCGTCCTCGAGACCACGTTCTACCGGAACAAGGACGAACTGGTCCTTGACCTCGCGCAGGCGCTCGCGGTCGAGGCGGGCCACCTCCAGGAGGCCGGGGTCGCGCTCATCCAGATCGACGAGCCCATTTTTTCGACGGGGGCTGCAAACCTCGCCGTCGGCCGCGAGGCGGTCAACGCAATCGCGGGGAGGCTCCGGGTGCCCGTCTGCCTCCACGTCTGCGGGAACCTCGCGTCGGTCATCGACGACGTCTTGAAGACGAACGTCGCCATCTTCGATTTTGAGTTCGCAAACAACCCCCATAACATCGAGGTGCTCTCGGCAAAGGACCTCCGTGGCCGGATGGTCGGCTACGGCTGCGTGGACTCCGCGAGCTCCACCGTCGAGAGCGTCGAGGTTATCAAAAAAAGGATCGAGGCCGGGGTCGACGTCTTCTCGCCTGAGGCGATGCTCCTTGACCCGGACTGCGGCATGCGGATGCGGACGCGGGATGAGGCGTCCGGAAAACTGAAGAATCTGGTTGCCGCGGCAGACCTGGTCCGGGCCGGGTATGCGGAGTAGACCGTCCGGGCCGGGCGTCCGGTCTAGACGACCCTGCTCGTCGTCGAGAGCTCGATCCCTTTAGCCAGGATATTGTAGGGGATCACCCGTGACGGGACGTTCCCATCCCGGAGTTTCTCGATTGCGAGCGTCCGCTCGAACTCATTGCCGTGGACCTGGTGCCTGAGGCTGATGAAGATATCGGCGGCACGCATCACCCGCGCCTCTTCGAGGGGGGTGTGGAGATCGGTGTAGAGGAGGTAGACGATGGTTGCCCCTCGCTCGATGACCTCGCGGGTCTCCTCGACGACGAACCTAACAGCCGCATCGACCCCCCAGGCGGTGATCAGCGAGGAGAGGGAATCGACGACGATTCGCTCGCCCTGCATTGCCCCGGCGAGCGCTGCGGCGTCCATGCCCCGGGCATCGATCATCTTCTCCCCCGGCAGGGCGTCGATCATCAGGTAGGCGCCTGTCGCGTTCCCTGTCTGCCAGAACTGTTGCGCCATGAGGTCAAGGCCGCTTAGAGGAGACCCGGAGATGACGATGCGGGCACCCGGCGGGAATCCGCCGTCGAGTGCGAGATCCAGGCCTGCGATTCCTGTAGAACGTCTGGTGGAGTCTGCCACGTGTGTACCTCGGTTATCTCAAAGGGAATCTATTCCCCACTCTCTCCTTAATAAATGCTCCGTCATGTGTGGGCTTATGCCCCGGCAGCACTGCAGTATTCCTCCCGCAGGCGCTTTCTGAGGAGTTTCCACCCGTTCACCCGGGGGATCTCGGTTGTGAGGATGATCCGGCGGGGGACCTTGTAGCCGGCGAGGTGCTCGCGGGCGAAGGCAAGGATATCGTCGGCGGCGACGTCCTCCCCGGCGGGGACCACCACCGCCACCGGGACCTCGCCCCGGTGCTCGTCGGTGCACCCGAAGACTGCGGCGTCACGGACGCCGGGGTGCTGGACGAGGACGTCCTCGACCTCGGTCGGGTAGACCTTCCAGCCCGACATGACGATCATGTCCTTTTTGCGGTCGGTGATGTAGAGCATCCCGTCCTTATCGAGGTGGCCGACGTCGCCGGTCAGGAACCAGCCGTCGGGGAGGAAGGCGGCGGCGGTCTCCTCCGGCATCTGCCAGTAGCCGAGCGCCACCCCCGGCCCCCGGAGAGCGATCTCCCCGTCCTCGCCGGGGCCGAGCTCCCGGCCGGGGTCGTTTGCGTCCACGATCTTCACCTCCGAAAAGCCGACCGGAGTGCCGACGCTCCTGAACTCGTCGGCGGTCGCGTAGTGCTCCGGGCGGATGGCGGTCCCGGTCCCGACGACGACCGTCTCGGAGAGGCCGTAGGCGTTGACGACCGGGATGTTGAACCGCTCGTGGAAGGGTTTCCAGACGCCGGGCGTCAGGGGGCCCCCGCCGCTGATCATCGCCCGTGCGGTGGCGAGCGCCGTCTCGGTCCCCGGCGGGGTCTGGAGGAGGGAGTGGATCACCGGCGGCATCCCGGCGACGATCGTCGCCCGGTGCTCGCGGGCGAGGTCGAGGTAGCGGTCAAGCTCGAACCGCTCCATGACGACGTAGGTCCCGCCGGCCCGGAGGGTGGCGATCCCCCAGCTCACCCCGACGTGCCCCATCGGGTAGATGCCGAGGTAGACGTCGGCGTCCGTGATCCGCAGAACGTCCCGCTCGGCGTCCATCGCGGCGATCCAGTTTCCGTGGGTGAGCATGGCTCCTTTGGGTTTCCCGGTGGTGCCGGAGGTGTACTGGATCTGACAGAGGTCGTCGAACCGGCAGTGGGCGGCCCGGCGGCACGGCTCTGCAAGCAGGAGGCTGTCCCAGGGGATTGCGCCCGCAGCCTCGCCGCCGACGGCGACGATATGCCGGAGTGTTGGGGCCCGGTCACGGATGCGGCCGACGAGGGCGGCACCCTCGACATCGGTGACGACGGTAACGGCCCCTGCGTCGTGGACGGCGTAGAGGACCTCGCTCTCCTTGTATACCCGGTTCGTCGGGACCGCGACGGCCCCGATTCGCCAGAGGGCGAAGTAAGTGATGAGGTACTCCGGCGAACTGTCCAGATAGATGCAGACCCGCTCCCCGCGCTCGATGCCGAGGGCGAGGAGGCCGCCTGCAGCCCGGGCGACCCGGTCCCGGAGGTCGGCACGGGTGTAGGACTCTCCCCGTGAGGGGACGACGAGAGCGACTTTCGAGGGGTTACAGGCGTTGGCATCGAGAAACGTGGTGCAGTTCGGCATGGGGGGACTCCGTGTTACAGGGTTGCGCTTTAATGTATATGCTTGTGCATAGTGCTGTAAATAGGTTGCCCCGGGGGCACGGGGGCGGTCGGGACCCCGGCGGATACAACCAAAAGGAGATAATCGGAGAGGGAGAACCGGGGTATATGCAGAGCGACACGCCGCTCGTCCGTGAGGCCGTCCGGGAGGACCTCGACGCCGTCCTCTCCCTCTATACGCACATGCATGATGCCGACGAGGAGGCCGATGCCCGTGCACTGGAGAGAGCCTGGGAGGATATCCTCGCCGATCCCCGGACTCATCTCTTCATCATCGAGTACCGGGGCGTGCCGGTCTCTTCGTGCGTCCTTCATATCCTCAAAAACCTCACGCGGGGCGCACGCCCCTACGGGCTCATCGAGAACGTCGTAACCCGGCGTGAGTTCCGGAACCGGGGGTTCGGGACGGCCCTCATCGCCCATGTCCTGGACCATGCGTGGGGGGAGAACTGCTACAAGGTGATGCTTCTGACCGGCCGTCGGGATCCCGCTGTCTTCCGGCTCTACGAGATGGCCGGGTTTGTCCGTGGCGTCAAGGAAGGGCTCGTCGCGTATCCGCCGCAGATGGGAGATCAATAGATCCGCTTCGGGAGCGGTGCTCAACAAAAAGAAGGTTCTCCGGGGAAGATACTCCCCCTGGCTGCTTACTGGTACTCCAGCGGCTGGACTTCCTTCGGCAGCCCGCCCTTGAAGTGCTGCTGCACCTTCCCGTAGTACTGCCGGAGCCGCTCGTTCATCGTCGCGTGCACCTTCTCCTTGGCCCGGTCAAAGTGCGTCTGGTTCACGACCGCGATGCCCTCACGCATCGCGAGCATGGCCGCCTCGCGGCAGAGCGCCTCGAGGTCGGAGCCGACGAATCCCTCGGTATCGGCCGCGATCTTCTTCACGAGCCGGTCCCGTGCGGGGTCGTCGAGCATCACCTTCTGCTGGCCGAGGAGGTCGACGACCTTCTTCCTCCGGAGGTAGCGGGGGAGGCCCTCGCCGCCGTCCGCGGTGATCGCGGCCCGCTGCTCCCTCAGGTCATCGACGCTCACGCGGCGGTTGGCCCCGACGCCGAGGATCATATCCTCGATCCCGTCCTCCGTGAGGCCCTCGGTCATCGCCACGAGGTCTTCCATCGCGGAGCCCTCAAGCGGCATGTACCGGGTGTGGATCGAGAGGATCTTCTCGCGGTCCTCCCGCCCGGGCTCGCCGATGTAGACGAGCCGGTCGAACCGTCCGGGCCGCAGAAGCGCCGGGTCGACCATGTCCGGCCGGTTCGTCGCTCCCATCACGACGACGCCCCGGAGTTCCTCAAGGCCGTCGATCTCGGTCAGGATCTGGTTTAAGACGCTCTCGATGACGTGCGACTCGGATCCGCCGCCGCGGGCGGTGGCGAGCGCGTCCAGTTCATCGAAGAAGATGATGGACGGCGCCACCTGCCGGGCCTTCTTGAAGACCTCGCGGACCGCCCGCTCGCTCTCGCCGACCCACTTGGAGAGGAGCTGGGGACCCTTCACGGG
>JAEWMO010000098.1 GCA_023457135.1 Methanobacteriota archaeon
ATGGTATATTTATAATTTAGCAAAACATTTTTATACCCTTGGGGTCCATATATATGTGTTACTAAATACCTCCAACTATAGTATCCCCTAGAGGTTGCAGTTTGCGGTTAATCGGACGTTCTGTAAGTGTTTGTGGTAATCGCTTGTTAATCTTGCGATGTGATGCTGCGCAGTTGCCCCGCCTCTACGGTGAGGCTGTAGATCGCCGATTAAAGCCCATAGGGAAGGTAGTTGACATCCTTGGAAATATATCATCTCCCTATGCCGTAGTCCTCTGCTACAGTGGCTGTTCGGTGCAGGTTGGCGAGAAAATCTTTGCGAAATAGGTGTAGAAGCGATGGCAGAAGTAGAAAAACTCAAGCAGCTGCAGTTGCAGCGCGAGGCCCTGAAGAAGAGAGGGGAGCAGCAGAAGGTCAAGGAGACGGAGAAGAAGCGTACCGAGGAGAGCGTCCAGTCCGTCTGTCCCGAGTGCGGCAGCCGCCAGCTCGTCCACGACTACGAGCGTGCCGAACTCGTATGCCAGAACTGCGGTCTCGTCCTCGACGAGGAGTTCATCGACCGTGGTCCCGAGTGGCGTGCCTTCGACCACGACCAGCGGATGAAGCGTTCCCGTGTCGGCGCACCGATGACCTTCACGATCCACGACAAGGGTCTCTCGACGATGATCGACTGGAGGAACCGGGACTCCTACGGCCGTGCGATCTCGAGCAAGAACCGTGCCCAGCTCTACCGGCTCCGGAAGTGGCAGCGGCGTATCCGTGTCTCGAATGCGACCGAGCGGAACCTGGCGTTCGCGCTCTCGGAACTGGACCGGATGGCCTCCGCGCTCGGCCTGCCCCGGAACGTGCGCGAGACCGCCGCCGTGGTCTACCGTGACGCTGTGGACAAGAACCTGATCCGCGGCCGGAGTATCGAAGGGGTCGCGGCGGCGGCGCTGTATGCGGCATGCCGGCAGTGCAGCGTGCCCCGGACGCTCGATGAGATCGCTGAAGTCTCCCGTGTATCGAGGAAGGAGATCGGGCGCACCTACCGGTTCATCTCGCGCGAGCTCGGATTAAAACTCCTCCCGACGTCCCCGATCGATTATGTACCGCGCTTCTGCTCGGGCCTCAACCTGAAGGGTGAGGTCCAGAGCCGTGCGGTCGAGATCCTGAGGCAGGCCGGAGAGCGCGAACTTACGAGCGGCAGAGGCCCAACGGGCGTCGCTGCGGCCGCCATTTACATCTCCTCGATCCTCGGCGGAGAGCGGCGCACCCAGCGCGAAGTTGCCGAGGTTGCGGGTGTAACCGAGGTCACGATCAGGAACAGATATAAGGAACTGGCAGAAAAATTAGATATCGAGATCATACTCTGATCTCATATCTTCCCACACCCTTGGGCTCGTAGATCAGGGGTAGATCGTTACGTTCGCAACGTAAAGGCCGCGGGTTCAAATCCCGCCGAGTCCATTTTCCTGTTTTCTCACCGTGTTCTCCACGTTATTTCATCGAACTCTTTGCGTGTCCATAGGCGGCCGAGGGTTTCTACAGGGGCTCCGCCCCTTCGATTCGGAGAAGCGCAGCCCTTTGGCCTGGCCTCTCACTTCTTCGCCTGCTGCCGCGCGATCCGCTCCTCGGCCTTCTTTGAGGTCTCATGCTCCGCCCGCGGCGTCGGGGTCTCGGGCGCCCCCGGCGGGCGGCTTTTCTCCCGGCCCTCGTCGCCGAGTTCGGCCGGGACCGGGCTGTAGACGATATCGGTCCCCTCATCCTCGAACGGGATCTCTTCATCGGGCCGCTCTTCCCGCTTTCTTCTCTCTTCCTGCGCCATACGTCTCACTCCGGACGATCCCGGCAACCCCGCCGGAATCGCCCGGGTGCTGCTCGGTCCGGGTACGTGAAAGCCCTGCCGGTGGAGGGGAGATCCCCCTCTCCCATGTGGTTTACCGACGCCGGGAGAGGCCGCGGGCCGCGCCGGCCGCAACGGCGATGATCCCGATGAGGGCCCCTGCTCCCCCGGCCTGCGTGGGGATCACTTCCGGTGTGGCGTTCTCCGCAGGCGTTGCCGTCGCCGGCACCGGCACCTCGGCCGTCCGGAAGATAAACGCCTGCTCCCCGGCGCCCGCAGCGAGGTAATCCCCGGTCCCGGAGAGGGCGATCGCCGTCATGGGCGCACCGGCACTCATGTTCCAGGCGACCGTGCCGTCCTTTGCAGGCAGACAACACTTCCCCCTTCGGTCCCCGCGAGCATATGCCGGCCGTCTCCCGCGATCGCAACATTGTTGACGGTGCTTCCCCCCGGTCTGCTCTGGTATGATGCCTCCGCCCCCGCCGCTGCCGGGACCAGGACGACGACGAGAACGATCATCACTGCTGCTCTCCGCATGGTAACGGTCTCCTCCAGGTCTCTTCTTTTCTGGACCGGCTCCTAATCGCTTCCCCCGGACTCCCCGCGCAAGTTTGAAGGGGGCGGATAACGAACCACCCCTCAGGTGAGTTCTATGACAGAACGTTCAGAGAGAGCGGTCGCCTGCTTCACGCAGGGCTGTAACTGTGCACAGGCAGTCAGTTCGGTCTTCGCCCGCGACGCCGGGGTGCCCGAAGAGGTCGTCCTCCGGGCGGCCACCGGGTTCGGCGGTGGGGTGGCGCACACGGGGGGCGCCTGCGGGGCCGTATCGGGGGCGGTCCTCGCGATCGGGCTCCTCTTCGGGAGCACCGGCCCTGAGGAGAAAGAGGCGAAGGACCGGACCTACGCCCTCACGCAGGAGTTCATCGCCCGGTTTGTCGGGAAGCACGGCACGGTCTCCTGCACCGGGCTCCTCGACTGCGACCTCTCGACCGACGAGGGGCTCGCCCGGGCCCGCGAACAGGGCATCACCCGGACCCTCTGTCCCGGGTATGTCCGGGATGCGGTGGAGACCCTCGAGGATCTCCTCGCACCCGTCACTTCCGGGCAGCCACGAGATCGGTGAGGAGCCCCGGCAGGGGCAGCAGGCTGAGCCTCTGCCGCAGATCCAGGAGGTTGAGGTTCTTTGCCGCCATCGCCCGCTTCTCGATGATGTGCCAGGAGAGGAACGCGAGCGCGAACGTCGCGACGAAGGAGAGGGCGCAGAGTGCCGGAAGAGAGAGCGCGTTCGCCGTGATCCCGATGAGCGTCTGCTGGATCGGGTAGTGGTAGATGTAGATGCCGTAGGAGAAGTCCCCGTGCCGCCCGAAGGTGTTCAGGAGCGGGACCGGGAGGTGCGCGGCGTAGATGACGAGGTAGGGAATGCAGAGCACCCCGGCGACGGTCAGGTACGGCGTCAGGGCCGACGCGCCGAGGACCAGGAGCAGCCCTCCGGCGACGACCGGCCGGTAGGTGATGCGTTCGCGGTGGATGTAGAGGTAGGCCCCGACGAGGAAGTAGAGGGTGAACCGGACCTTCGCCATCCGGGGGTCGTCGAACCAGTATATCCAGAGGAGGACGTTGACGGCGGCGATGGCGGGGATCGCGCCCCGGCGGTGGAGGAGCCCGGCGATGCCGAGGGCCGCGACGACCCCGTACATGAAGACCTCGACGGGTATGGTCCAGAGCGAACCGTTGACGTAGGTCCAGGGATTATCCTGGAAGAGGCCGATCACCGACCCGTTCTCAAAGAACGGTATGGTCGCGAGCCCTGCCGGGGAGAAGAGGGCGGCGAAGTACCCGGCCGGGGAGAGGCTCGTCATCAGCGGGCCGATGACGAAGAGCGTGAGGAAGATCAGGGGGATGAGCGCCGGAACAACCCGGAGGAACCGTTTCCAGGCGAACCGAGCCGGGGATGCGGTCGACTCCCAGCTTGCGGCGATCAGGTAGCCGCTGGTGACGAGGAGGACGGCGAGCCCTGCCTGTGCCATGAGCGCGAGTGGGTCGTACATTCCTATGCCGACATAGCCGAGCCTGAGTGCGTAGGCGTGGGTGACGACGATCACCGCCGCCGCAGCGAACCGCAGGAAGTCGAAGTTGTTCGAGAACCGGCTGGCACCGCCGGGGGAGAGCCCGCCCTCCGGGTATGGTATGGTCATGGCTGTCAGGATAACTGCTCAACTGTGCTTCGGCAGGCATTAAATAATTAGTCAAAGCATTCTCCCCCATGGACCCACTGGTCGTCGCCACGTTCGCCGTCGTCGCCCTGCTCGAGATCATCGTGCCGCTCGCCCTCGGCTACTGGTTCGTCAAACGGTTCGGCCTCTCGTGGCGGGTCTTCGGGCTCGGCGCCCTCTTCTTCATCCTCGTGCAGTCGTCCATGCCCCGCTCGTCCTCGCGACGCAGAACCCGCTCTATCTCGCCCTGCTGCCGTCCGGGACGACGGCGGCGCTCGCCGCCCTCGCCGTCTACCTCGGCCTCATGGCCGGGCTCTTTGAGGAGGTCGGCCGCTACCTCGTCTACCGCTATATCTTCCGGCGGCAGGGGATCGCGCTCTCCCGCGAGAACGGCCTCCTCTTCGGGACCGGGTGGGGCGGAGTCGAGAGCATGCTCGTCGCGCTGATCGTGCTATCGGGCATGGTCTCCTACATCGTTCTCACCGGGGACGGAGGAGCGATTCCCCTCCCCGACGACCCTGCCGTCCAGGCACAGGTCGAGGCCCTCTCATCCCTCACGCCGCTCGACATCCTGCCCGGCCTCGCCGAGCGGATGATGACGATCACCCTGCACATCGCCTGGTCGCTGATGGTCCTTGCGGCCCTCGTCTACGGCCAGAAGGCGCTCCTCGCCCTCGCCATCCTCTGGCACGCCGCCGTGGACGCCGCTGCCGTCTACCTCGCCCAGACCCAGGGGATCTGGGTGACCGAGGCGATGGTCTTTGTCTTTGCGGTCATCGGCCTTGTGTA
>JAEWMO010000099.1 GCA_023457135.1 Methanobacteriota archaeon
GCTCCTCACCGGGGCAGGGGCTCAGGGATGTGCCGCCGGACTGCAGCCTCAAGGTCTTCACGGTGGACAAGACCCTCCATCCGCTCCCTGACCCCGTCGTCCGCGATCACGAGGGTCGTGGGGGTCACCCGGAGGTTGTACTCCTTAATATACTGCGGATTTTTCACGGCATCGATCTCCTCGATCGTGATACCGAGATCATGCTCCACCTCACGAAGGATCGGAGTCTGCTCCTCGCACCCCATGCACCCCTCCTGGTAGAAACTCAGCACTCTCACCGCCATGTATCTCAGGAAGCAGGAAGACTATAAAAAACAGTGGGGTGCCGTCACCCTATTATACCGTTGAGTGTTACCTCGGCGCTGCCGTAGCGGCACGTGACAGTCAGCGAGTCGGAGGTCTTCTCGACGACCTTCCAGAAACGGAGCGCCGAGGTCTGGTTGGTCTCTTCACCGACAGGAACACCCGACGAGATGACAAACTCGCGCAGGAATATGTCGCCCGGTTCCAGTTCCGTGAAGTTGAGGCCGATCTCATCTGCATCTTCGTGGTTCAGGGTGATCTCAAGGTCTGCCGCCCCGGTGGCGAGGTTGACGGCCCTCGTCTCCCCGACCCGCATCCCGACAAGCCCCTGCGAGAGTGCGCCGAGTTCAAAGCCCATCAGGCCGAAGTTCGGGGCATCGGTTGGGTACACGACCGGGACCGGGACGATCTCAACGCTCTCGCTTGGGAGGGTGCCGACCGGGATCTCCAGGCTGCCCGTCAGGAAGACAAGGTTGTTCTTCTCGTACTCGCTTACGGCAAGATCCTGGTTGGTCGTGACGAGAGGGCGGCCGTCCTCGCCGCGGATAGTGTAGCCGATCAGCGCCGTGTTTCCGGACTGGGCTTTCTGGGGGGTATCAAAGAGCGGAGACAGATATGTCCCCACCATGGCGACCGCCACGATGAGGGCGACTCCGACATAAGCCCATTTCATCCAGGGCGAACTCTCGTCCTTGGAGGATTTCTGCTGTGTCTGTTTCATTATGGTACAATCGACTTTCGGTAAAATAAAATAGTATTGTTGTGAAGGGCGGCACGGACCGGTGGAAAAATTATATATATCAACAACCCTACCTTAAGGTTAGCCCGGAGCGACCTGCTCGCCCGGAGCAATCCCAGTTAAGAGGAGTGATTCCGATGGCAAGAATTGAAAGAGGGCCGTATCGCTCGATATGGCAGGACTTCGACGACCTTATGGCCGAGATGGAGAGCAGGTTCCAGTCGATGATCGGGGGAATCGGCGCACGGGGAGAGGAAGTCAGGGGCAGGATCGTCCCGGCAGTCCGTGACTTCCGGGTGGATGTCCGGGACCACGAGGACGAGGTGATCGTCGTTGCCGACCTGCCCGGCGTCGAGAAAGAGAATGTCTCCGTCCGGCTCATCGATCCCCAGCATATGGAGATCATGAGCGTCCGGAGGGGCGAGACCGAGGAAGAGGAGAGGGACTTCTTTATGCGGGAGCGGGTCTACGGCCAGATGAGCCGGACGGTCATGCTCCCCGCCGAGGTGATCGAGGAGGGCGCCGCCGCCTCGTTCAAGAACGGGGTTCTTGAGGTCCGGCTGAAGAAAGCGCCCGTCGATACCGGGACGACAATCCCGATCGATTAATCATTTTTTCCAATCCCCCGCGAATTCCGACCGAACAATTCATGTCGAGCCAGCGTGACACTATCATGATGGATAAGAAGCGGGTCAAGGACTACATGACCTACGACGTTGTCACCGTCAATGCTCACGGAACCGTCCGGGACGTCATCGAAGCCATGAAAAAGACGAATCACGACGGCTTCCCGGTGGTGGAGGATAACTCGAAAGAGGTGGTGGGTTACATCGCAGCGCGGGACCTCCTCTTCGCTCATCCCTCAACACCGATCGAGCAGGTGATGTCCCGCCACCTCATCGTCGCCGACCCGGACATGAGCGTGAACGATGCGGCCCGCGTCATCTTCCGTTCCGGCATCCAGAAACTCCCGGTCGTCAACGATAAGAACGAGCTCATCGGGATCATGTCGAACGCCGACGTCATCCGGTCCCAGATCGAGCACGTCTCGCCGGAGAAGGTCTTCAAGTTCATCGAGACCCTGAAGAAACTCTACGGGGTGGAGCCGGCCCTCCGCCGGGGTTCGGTCCCGATCAACGACCTCCTCCCCACCCAGTCAAAGATCTACGAGGACGAACTGGAGGGGAGGATGTACGAGATCAAGAAGGGGCTCGCCGAACCCCTGATCGTCGTCCGCCGGCCCGGCCGCTGGATCCTGGTCGACGGGCACCACCGGGCGATCGCGGCAAAGCGGCTCGGCATCAAGAACCTCGACGCCTACATCATCGAGGTCCGCGAGAACATCGAGCTCGGGATGGAGCGGACGGCCCGGACCCTGAACCTCAATACGCTCGACGACATCAAGGTCCTCGACTACGCCCGCCACCCGCTCGTCGCGCTGACGCACCGGCTTGTGCGGCACGGGTGAACAGACCCTTTTTTTCACGGGGAACTGTACGGGTTTTTCAACCGCGAGCCGACCACGGTCCCCGTACTCCCACAATCGCCTTTGTGGGGTCACCCCGGTCGGCAGGAGAACAGCCGGTTTGATCAGCGCCGGGTGCTTTATCACGAACTTCCCGGTGTAGCAGGCGATCGCCCCCGTGATCTTGAGCCCGTCCCCGGGCCCGGGGATCGCACCGGCGGCGTTCATCGCCGCGCCGACCGGGTCCCCGTTGAGGAACGCCTGCACCGCGTCGCGGATATCCGCGATCCCACCCACGACCGGGAGGCAGGAGAACCCGATCCAGCCGACCATGTAGTAGGGCGAGGAGGCGGTCTCTTCCCCGACCAGCCAGTAGAAGGACCCGTCAGGGAGCCCGGTCTCCCCGAAGACCGCACTGGCCAGGATCTCGCGCCCGATCCTGGCGAGGTTGATGTCGTCGCTCGCGGCTGGCGTCAGCGGGTCCGGGTCGGCGCCGTCACGGAGGCCGTCCCCGTCGGTGTCCGGGTTGAAGGGATCGGTGCCGTACTCGAACTCGGCCAGGTCGTCGAGGCCGTCGTCGTCCGTATCCGCCTTCGTCGGGTCGCTCCGGGGCTTGAAGTAGGTTTTACCGTACTCGTCGGTGATGGGCTCCCCAGCCTCAAAACCGTCGGAGAGCCCGTCGCCGTCGGTGTCGACCATGTCCGGATTGGGGTTTTTCCAGTTGCCGAACCCATCGCAATACCCGTTCTCGAAGCCGTCCGGCAGGCCGTCCCCGTCCAGATCGGTGTTATCCAGGAATACAATGGCGGTAGTCATATCGTTAGATTTGACGGTCACCATCTGGGTGACCGGAACGTATCCGCTCATCTGGATCACCAACCGATGGGTTCCGGCGAGAACATTGGAGATGATCAGCTCTTCTGATTGCTCGTTCGTAACTCCTTTATAAACGCCGTCGAGGAACACCCGGGCGCCCGGCGGGTCGGTGACCACCCGGAGCGTACCCGGTACGGCGGGACTCAGGTTAAAGGTTACCGGCGTTGTCTGGCCGTTATAAACCGGAACGACTGCGTCCTCAGTTGTATATCCTATCTTCTCCACCTTGACGTGGTGAGCGCCCTCCAGGAGATCCACTTGGTGCGGTGAGCCCCCCCGGAGAAGACCGTCTACGTAGATATCGGCACTGCGGGGATGCGTATCTACGTAGACGTACCCCTGGGATGCGCCTATCGGGACAAGGGAAGGATGGATGGTGATGTGCCCCTGGTCGTAGTCGGGATCAGGCTTAAGGAGGCCCCTAAATTCTGCGTATTCAGATTTTCTAATCATGTATGACGTATCGCTTGTAAAAGCGTGACCGATGGAGCCTGTATACCCATTTTCATTGGTGTAATAAGTCTGCTCGAGACCAGTATCGACATGGACGAACGTGACCGCTGCGTTGCTCACCGGGCTTCCCGTCACCGCATCCGTGACATGCACCATTACGTAGTTCGTAACGCTGAAAGCCATCATTTGTGCCAATGGCTCCTCGTCAAACAGCGCGTCCCACCGCGCCGAATCCAGCACGGCGTACTTCGCCGAGCCCGCCGCCTCACAGGAGACCACCCAGTTCTCGGAATCGACGGTCGAGGATACGTTGACGAACGTCCCGAGATCCTCGTCGAAGCGGTAGATCGAGAGCCGGGAGGCATTTTCGACGTGAGTCGGGTCGTACGCGATCGCGATCGTCCCGGACTCGATATCGTCACCGAACCCGATCGCGGCGACCTTGCTCACCAGGATCTCCTCGTCGATCAGGTGGGTGTAGTTCACTTCCGCGACACTGACGTTGGCGATGGCATACCCGCGGCCGAAGACCGTCAGGTTCAGCGTATCGTCGAGGAACCGCTTGCTGCTCCAGTAGTCCTCGACGCCGTCCGGGTTGTTAGGATCGGTTCCGAGGGCCACCTCAGCACCATCGGTCAGGCCGTCATCGTCGGAGTCAGCGTCGCAGGGGTCAGTGGTCCATATCAAGACCTCGTCCGCGTCGGAGAGACCGTCGCCATCGGTATCGACCGAGAGCGGATCGGTCATGTTGAGCTGCTCCTCGTTGTTCGAGAGGCCGTCCCCGTCCGGGTCGTCGTCCGTCCCGACAGCGACGATGATGGGATCGCCGTCTTCCATCATCGACATCAGCCCTGGGGCCTCCGGGAACGCCCCGAGCTTCAAGAGTTCGAACGAATCGGTCAGGCCGTCGCCGTCGGTATCCTCCACGAACGGATTGGCACCGATCCGGTACTTCACAAAGACCGGGAGATGGCCGGCGAAGATTTCGTAGCCGTCGATGACTCCATTCCCGGACTGGTCGCCGGGCCATTGCGAGCAGTCGGAATCGGCGTTGAGCGGGTCAAACCCGATCGCCTGCTCAAAGGCGGCGGGGAGCATATCCCCGTCGAGGAGGAGGGTCGCAGAGAAGGGGTTCCCCAGCGAGTCGGTGCCGCCGACCGTGATCGTGTTCGCATCCGCAAGGGTCACCTCCGTCGAGAAGTTCCCATTCTGCACAGGAATCGTCGACGATACGTTGTTATGGGTGAGCGTGAGGCTGGTTATGGTGGTATCGGCGACGGCACCGGCCACGGTGACGTTGCCGCCGGCGGATACGGTATCATCGCTCGGAGAAGTGATGGAGATGGCGGGATGCGACTGTAACTCGAGTGAATAATATTCCATGATGAAATGGGGACCCCAGGCCGGATTCTGCCCGTGCGAGATCTTTACCCGTACGGTCTCGGACCGCGGGAAATCAGCGTGAAACTCCTTGGGAACCCAGTTTGCAGGATCGTTGTAATAAAATCCTGACTCCGAGTAGACAACCTCGTCGTTGACCTCGATGGTCATCCACCGTCCGGAAGGAACATCACTTCCCGGTACGCGCGCAACGAGCGTCAGGCTGTCCCACCCGACACCAGCGGGATCGGTGAACTCATGCTCGACGGTTCCCACCATCGCACCGGCCAAAAGATTAACATCCGCGCCGTGTTCCCCGTGATCTTCGACCACGACAGGCCCGTATTCGGAGCAGGGGCCGTTAGCTCGCGTCCAGGAGGCGGTATGCGCCCAGCCGGCCCACCCGCCGGTAGACCAGTTGCATTCCGGTCCGGCCGTCACGACATGGGTGACGGTCACCTGTGCGGTCCCGGAAACCAAGCAGGCGGATGCGGAAACTTCGCTTGTCCCGTTGTATCGGGCAGAAAAGACGCCGTCGCCATTCACGGTTCCGACCGTCTCGTTCCCGCTCGTCCAGGTGAACCCTACGCCGTCCAGCGCCGTACCGTTCTGGTCGTAGGCGGTAGCGGTGAACTGGATGGTCTCGCCCTCCACCACTTCGGCATACGATGGAGTCACCGCAATCGTCACGACGGAGACCGTCTGCGGCGTGCCGTAGGTGAACGCCGGTTCGGTCTCGACATACTTCCGTACCCGGATCCAGTCCATCCGTATGCTTCGGCCGGGAACAGAGTTGTCACCACCGAGGATCTCCATCCGTTCGTTGGAAATCCAGGTGGGGCCGCCGGAGAAGACATCAGTATACGAGGCGCTCCCGCTGACGGTATGTGTCTGCCTTGAGGGGGTGATAATCCAGGTGCTGTAGTAGTCGCCGCCGGTCGAAAGACCACGCGATGGTCCCGGCTGCCAGGTTTGTGTACCTCCTCTTGAGACACACCGATCTCGGGGGACGAGCCCGCAAACCAGTCCAGACCATTGATGGTTGTTCCGACGAAAAAGGGGAAAGACCCACACCAGAAACCCGATGGAGGCAGAGAATCGACGTGAATGTGCGTCTCTACGATCACGGACTCATGATCGGTGATCACAGGGTCTCTGGAGCACATAAGGCCGGCACCTCGGGCCCGGGCGTCATAGATCCAGCCGTCTGAAATATAATGGGTGCCCGGGCGCGAATCCATCCAGAGGGTAGTGTCGAGGGACGGTCCGTTGAAGTCATCATAGAGGATATAGGCGTTGTCCCGGCTGCCGGTATCGGTGGCTGCCTCGTTCCCATAGTACATCCAGATCGAGGTCGTACCGGCGGGGAGATTGACCCAGATGACGACCGAGTCCGATGCGGTGTAGTTCTCCTTCCAGTAGTCGAGGACGATGCCGTCGCCGGTGGCGAACCGGACGTCGTCAAAGTCGCTCTGCATTCCAGAGCGGAACGAGACGACCTCGCGGTGGGGATATCCATCGATTGAGGGCGGGTTGGTGACGGTGACCGGCACCCAGTATGCCCAGGCGGTGCTCCACAAGGTCATCTCCGGACACGCGACACCCCGGAAGACGGGGGCGGTGTTGATATCGACCTGCCCGAGCTCGGCAGGCTTGGTGTAAATGACCTTGAACAGCCGGGTCTCCCCGGCGTTGAGTGTCTGCCCGTCCGGAGTGAACGGCACCCACTCCGGCCAGGACTGCTCCACCGTCTCGGTGCCGGCAATGTAGGGCTCCCTGACGGCGACGGTTTCGAGAGTAGCGTCCTCCGGGCTAACACCCTCAGGGGTGGGGTATTCAGGGATAACGTCCTCTTGGACAACACCCTCTAGGGTGACGCCTTCGGGGGAAACGTTTTCAAGGGCAACTTCTTCGAGGATAACATCCTCGGGAGTAGCGTTCTCAAGGGTAACACTTACAGGGGTTGTGTCCTCAGGAGTAACGTTCTCAAGGGTGCCATCTGCATCGGCTATGCTGTCAAGGACAACTCCTTCGAGGATAGCATCCTCAGGAGTATTGTTCTCAAGGGTAACACTCACAGGGATTGTGCCTTCAGAAATATCGTTCTCAAGAGTTACTTCCCGGTATTCGATGATGGGGATCTCGATGCTATGCGATTGCTCCTCCCAGACGAACCACTCAGCCAGGGTGGCGTTCTCGTTCCCGTTATGGAGCGCCCACGTGGCCAGGAAGTCCTCCGACCCGTCGAGGGCGATCGTGCGGTGGGCGGTGACCTCAAAGATCTCGGTGAAAGTACCGAGATCCGGGGTGGCGTTCACCAGCCGGATCTCGAGCTCGTCGTCGCCGCCGCCGGCAGCAGACCTGCCGGCATCCTTGATCCGGAGGGTCCTGGTCTCACGGTCGTAGACCTTGAGTTTGGTCTTGCCGGAGCCGGTGACCACGCGCGTGGTGCCTGCCGCCAGTGAGGCATCCGCACCGAGTTCCCCGGCATCTATGGAGGTATTTGTCCAGGACGTAGGTTGCGACCAGTTCTCCCTTGAGAACAACGGCGGGTCCTTCTTTGCCTTGGCAGTCCCATGGCCGTTCGATGCGGCACCGGATGCCGGTGTAGATGAATCCGCGGTAAACGTTGTCGTACCGGAGAACGAGTCCGGGGCGGTGTTCACGCTCGATGCGGCTCTATTCGGTTCTGCAGCGCCCACGGCAGGAATGAACGCCGTGGTTATCATCAGCACCGCTATGAGAAGAGAAAAGGCTCTCTCTAAACGTTCCATACTCATCGATAATCACCCTTCGAGCCGGAGGCAGGACGGGCAAACTCTTAAGTACGAAGATAACCAATACGCTCTGCCTACGGGCTGTTGTGATGTTCATCCGGCTGTTGAGAGTGGGGTGAACATCACTTACTTTTCCTTGCGTTGATCAAACATCAGACCGCCTGTGAACCTTCACGAGACAATCTAACTCACGGGTAACGTTTTCCGGGTGAATATATATTGCAATCGTATCGTATACATCCAAAGGTACTGGATAGAGTCAGTACAACTGAAACCAAGCGCATTCAAGGCATAGACTTCCTGAAGCCGCAGAAAACGGAATTAGAACTATCGGATATCGCAATCCGCCAGCCCTCTTGAGAGTGAAACAGTTTTGGAATACAAGGCCAACGGCACGAACCCTGCATATCCAGATGCGACCTACTCGGAATCCCCTGCTAGAAGGAGGCCTCGACCGCCTCGTGCCCCGTTTTTTCCCCCTAAAAGTTTTCAGGCAGACGGGCCGTCTCCCGCCCTGAACCAGCGGGGGCCCGCATACCCCAACCCTTAAGACCCCTCGGTCCGGGTATCGTAGTCCGGGTTCAGGACGTGCTCCTTCACGATCGTCCCCTCCGGGATGATCACCTCCGGCCAGAGCCGGGTCCCGGAGTGGACGACGACGCCGCTCTTCAGGACCGCGTGCGGCCCGATGACCGTGTCGTGCTCGACGTTGCACCCGCTGCCGATGAACGTGTCGTTGTCGATGATGCTCCCGCTGACGGTGCTCTCGCTCCCGACCACGACCCGGTTGTAGATGGACGACGAGAAGATCTTCGCGCCGCTCTTGATGATGCAGCCCTCCCCGATGCTCGTATACGGTCCGATGACGACATTCTCCTCGATGATCGTCCCGGCCCCGATCGAGACCGGCCCGATCACCCGCGAGTTCGCCGCGACCGAGACGCAGCTTCCTATCTGCGCCGGGCCAAGGATCCGGGCGCCCTTGATGTAGAGGTCGCCGGAGATGTTCGTGAACCCGATGTCCTGCAGCTTCCACCGCTCAGCCTCGCGGAGCGACCGGGGGCTCCCCACGTCGGACCAGTTGCCCCGGGCAAGCCAGGCCTTCAGGGCGTAGCCCTTCTCCATCAGTTCGGGGAAGAGGTTGCGGGCGAAGTCGAACTTCTCGCCGGAGGGAATGTGGTCAAAGATCTCCGGGTCGCAGACATACATCCCGGTGCTCGCGAGGTTCGAGAAGATCTCGCCGGGGCTCGGCTTCTCCTTGAACCGCTTGATCTGGTAGTTCGCATCGATCTCGGCGATCCCGTACTCGGTGGGGTCGTCGATGCTGATGAGGCCGATCGTCGTGATCGAGTCGTTGTTGAGGTGCTCGCGGTAGAACTCAAGCAGATTCAGGCCCACGACGTGGTCGCCCCCCACGACCAGGAACGGCTGCTCCTCGAGATACTTCTGGGCGTTCTTGACGCTCCCCGCCGTCCCGAGCTTCGTCTTCTCGTGGACGTAGGTGACGTTAACCCCAAACAGCGACCCGTCGCCGAGTGCCGCCTCGATGGACTCGCTCATGTAGCCGAGCGTGATGACCACATCGGTGAACCCGAGGTTCGCGAGGTGTGAGACCAGGTGCTGGATCGAGGGTTTGTTGACAATCGGAATACAGGGCTTGGGACGCCCGAATGTGAGGGGGCGGAGCCGTGTGCCCTCCCCTCCGCACATTATGCACACCTTCATAGCTCTCCGTTGTGCGCGTATCGATTTAACGTTTGGGGATGATCCGGCCGTGTGCTCCCGAACCTTTATTCTCTGATGCAGAGAGAGTCTACAGGGACGATGACCGCGTTTGAATGTACGCTCTGCGGGAAGTGCTGCATGAACGCAGGGGGCCACCTGATCGAGATCGAGAAGAGGCTCACCGGCCGCGACTTCCTCTGCCGGCAGAAGATCGTCGGCGGCAACTTCCGTGCCCGGGTCGAGGACCGGTTTCTCGAGGCGTTCAAGGATACCGCCGAGAGCAGCCGGCACCCGTCCTGGTGCCCGTTCCTCCGGCCTCTTCCGGGGGAGAAAGGGAAGTACGTCTGCACCATCCACGACAGCCGTGCCTTTGTCTGCCGGTCCTACTCCTGCTGCACCATGCGGATCTTTGCCGCCGACGGGCAGGAGGCCGGGAAGGTGAAGGGGAGGCGGAGTCTCGAGACCGGGGACGACGCCCTCCGCCGGTGCTGGGACGAGTCGGTCGCACCGCTCGCGACCGAGGACGATATCGCCTGGCGGGTCGAGGTCGCCGGGATCCTCGGCCGTGCCGGCTACCGGGTCGATGCCTATGAGTGAGGTTCGCCGCCTTCCGGTCGTCCGGGGCCGGGTGGAGTGCACCCCCGGCGGGCCCGTAACCGTCGACCGGTGCGGGTTCTGTGTCCACTCCGCCCGCGTCGTGGTCAGAGGAAGGGAACTGCCCTCACCGGCACGGGCCTACTGCAGCCGGTGCCGGGATGCGGAGCGTGTCGATATGGAGAAGGTCGAGGCGGTCGTCTGCGACGACCTCTCCGGGGAAGGGTTCCGGAGCATCACGAATATCATCAGTTAGGGCCCTACTTCCGCCAGAACTCCCAGGGATGCTTGGTCTGGAACGGGACGCCCTTCGCCTCCCGGCTCCAGTCGGTCTCGATGGTGTGGTGGACCAGCCGGACCTCGTTCCGGAGTTCGGTGAGGACCGCTTTGACGTCCTCGAGCTCCCTCTGGAGCCGGTTCAGTTCTTCAAACGACCGGTGCTGCCGAACAGCAACGGCTCCGTTGTCGTCCTGCTTGCTCGCAAGACCGGCCTCGATCAACTCAAGGATAGCTTCGTTCCGGTCAAACGCATGATCCCGTGCAAACTGATCGATCTGCTCCATCAGGTCGGGATCGAGCGCAAACGAACATCTCATTGCCATGGTCCATCTACTTCCCGTGTAATTGGATTTTCCTGCTGATTATAATGCCTATCGTTCCGACAGCCGGCGGAGGAAGCATCCGCTCCCGGCATCGTCGTATCCGGTCCGGCAAAAAAAGAGCTGCCCTGGTTCCCCCTCCGGAGAACCGATCGGGTCAACTGATATTTTCCATGTTGTATCCTTTCTGGGCGAGCAGTTCCTTTACCCGCTCGCGATGGTTGCCCTGCAGCTCGATCGACGAATCTTTGACCGTGCCGCCACAGGCGAGTTTCGCTTTCAGGAACTTGGAGAGGTCTTCGAGATCGATATCGTAGGGGTCGAGGCCCTCGATGACCGTGACTTCTTTTCCGTAGCGTCGTTTATTGATCTTTACGCTGATTCTCTGCTGTTCCTTTGCGACTTCTTCACAGATACACAGTTCCTTTGGCAGTCCGCAGGTCGGACATATCCCACCGTTCATTGCATGTACCTTTCAGCTCTCGTTATATATTAGTTGGCATGTCATGCGTTAATCAGGCAGACGTCGCACCCGAGAGAGATTACCTGGTCCGGCCGGCTCCGGTGGCGGTA
Source organism: Methanobacteriota archaeon (assembly GCA_023457135.1). Lineage (GTDB taxonomy): Archaea > Halobacteriota > Methanomicrobia > Methanomicrobiales > Methanoculleaceae > Methanoculleus. Next base: position 11,485 of record JAEWMO010000099.1, read on the forward strand.
GACGGTGATGCCCTTGCAACCGAGGTCCCGGGCGAGGGAGAAGACCCGGGCAATCTCGTCGGGGGTTGCTGCCTCCGGGAGGTTCACGGTCTTTGAGACCGCGTTGTCCGTGTGCTTCTGGAACGCCGCCTGCATCCGGACATGGTACTCCGGTGCGATCTCGACGGCCGTCCTGAACAGGTCCCGGGTATGCTCATCGAGGGGAAGGCCTTCGATCGTCCCGTAACGGCGGACGTGCGCCGCGACGTCCCTCCCGCCGGCGGTCTCCGGCAGGAACGCCCGGACAAGATCGCTCACGATATCGACCTGCTGCCCGTCGATCGTCCGGCTATAGGCAAACGAGAAGACGGGCTCGATGCCGCCCGTCGTCCCGGCGATGAGGTGGAGCGAACCCGTGGGGGCGATGGTGGTGACGGTGGCGTTCCGCATATCCCCGGCATAGACGGAGCCCTGTATCGCCGGGAACGATCCCAGTATCTCGCCCAGTTCCTCCGACCGGCCCCGGGCAGCATCCTCGATCCCTTCCATCAGGCTCCCGGCGAACCGGAGCGCCTCTCCCGACTCGTAGGGGATGCCGAGACGTATGAGTGTCTCGGCAAACCCCATGACGCCGAGGCCGATCTTCCGGGTGGCAAGGGTCTGTTCCCGGATCTCGGGGAGGGGGAAGCGGTTCACATCGACGACCGCATCGAGGAACTCGACCCCGGACCGGACGGTGGCCGCGAGCAGGTCGTCGTCGAGGTCGTCCTTTCTCACGCACCGGGCGAGGTTGACGCTGCCGAGGTTGCAGCTCTCGTAGGGGTAGAGCGGCTGCTCGCCGCAGGGGTTGGTTGCCTCGATGGGGCCGAGGTGCGGGGTGGTGCTCCGCCGGTTGATCTCGTCGAGGAAAAGCACCCCGGGTTCGCCGGAGGCATGGGCGGAGGCGGCGATGAGGTGCCAGAGCGACGCGGGGTCGATGCTCCTCCATACGCTGCCGTCGCGGGGGTTCGTGAGGTCGTATGCCTTCCCCGCCGCGAGGCACCGGAGGAACCGGTCGTCGATGCCGACCGAGACGTTGAAGTTCGACAGTCCCCCGGCCTGCTTCGCGGTCACGAACTCCTCGATGTCGGGGTGGGAGGCCGCGAGCACGGCCATGTTCGCCCCCCGCCGCCGCCCCCCCTGCCGGACCGCCGCCGTCGCCGCGTCGTAGACACGGATGAACGAGACGGGCCCCGTCGCTGCCCCCGGCGTCCCGTTGACGGCGTCTCCCCGCGGCCGGAGAAGGGAGAACGAGAACCCGGTCCCTCCCCCGGACTGGTGGATGAGCGCCATATGGCCGAGGGTGCGAAAGATCCCTTCGAGGGTGTCCTCCACGGGGAGGACGAAGCAGGCAGAGAGCTGCCCGGCCGCGGTGCCGGCGTTCATCAGGGTCGGGGAGTTCGGGAGGAAGAGGAGGTCTGAGAGGAGGGAGAAGAATTCGCGGGACTTTTCCGGTCCCCCCACGGCACCGGCGACCCGGGAGAAGAGGCCGTCCGGGGTCTCGCCGGGGAGGAGGTAGCGGTGTTCGAGGAGGAGGCGGCCTTGCGGGGAGAACTCCATGCTGCAGTCATGAACCCCCGCCCTTAATAATCCGTCGAGCCCAACGCTCCTGTCGGTAATGTCTCTTATCGTCCTCGGAACTGCATCCCATGTCGGGAAGAGCATGACGGTCGCGGCGCTCTGCCGTGCGCTCTACCGGCGCGGAATCCCGGTTGCGCCGTTCAAATCCCAGAACATGAGCCTCAACTCCTACGTCACCGCCGACGGGAGCGAGATCGGGATCGCCCAGGCGGTCCAGGCCTTCGCCGCGGGAGTCGAGCCTTCGGCCGATATGAACCCGATCCTCCTGAAGCCGAAGGGGGACCAGACCTCGCAGGTGGTGCTGCTCGGCAGGCCATATAAGGATGTGCAGATCCGGGATTACTACGCCGAGACCGATACGCTTCTTGCCGAGGCTGTCTCGGCGTTCGAGCGGCTGCGGATCCGTTACGGCCACATCGTGGTCGAAGGGGCCGGGGGAGCGGCGGAGGTGAACCTCTACGACCGCGACATCGCAAACATCAGGCTCGCCCGCCACCTCCGCCTCCCGATCGTCCTGGTCGCCGATATCGAACGGGGCGGGGTCTTCGCCCAGGTCTACGGGACGCTCGCCCTCCTCCCGGAAGATATCCGGCCACTCGTCACCGGGGTCATCGTCAACAAATTCCGGGGAGATACCGGGCTCTTTGCATCGGGGGTTACGAAACTCGAGGAGCTCACGGGCGTCCCGGTGCTCGGCGTGGTCCCCTACGCGGAGATCCCGCTCCCCAGCGAGGACTCGCTCTCGATCGCCGATAAAGGGCGCCGATCGGCCCCCCGACCGGTCAGGATCGCCGTCGTCCGCCTCCCCCGGCTATCGAACTTCACCGATTTCGAGCTCCTCGAACGCTGCACCTCAGTCGACTACGTCCTGCCGGGTGCCTCCCTCGCCGGCTACGACTGCATCATCCTCCCCGGAACAAAGAACACCGTCGAGGACCTCATTGCGCTGCAGCGGGCGGGGACGGGAGAGGAACTCCGCCTCGCCCGCGAGCGGGGCGTCCCGGTCATCGGGATCTGCGGCGGCTACCAGATGCTCGGCCGCACGATCGTCGACTCCGGCGTCGAATCGGGAACACCCGGCGACTACCCGGGGTTCGGGCTTCTTGACGTCGTCACGGCCTTTACCGGCTACCGGAAGACGACGGTCCAGGTCCGGCGCCGGGCGACCGGTCCCGGCCCCATCCTCTCGGCGATGGGAGAGGTGGAGGGCTACGAGATCCACATGGGCGAGACGGAGCGGGGGGAACTCTCCGCGGCGTTCTCCGGCGACGGGGCCGCGACCTCCGACGGCCTGGTCTTCGGGACCTACATGCACGGCCTCTTCCAGAACCCCGCGGCAGCAAACGCCCTCCTTGCCTACCTCTCGGAACGGCGGGGGCTGCCGTTTGAGCCGGTCGCGGATGCCGGCGGGGGCACCCTCGGCGCCGCGGACGCGTATGACGCACTTGCCCGGCACTTTGAGGAGCACGTGGATATGGATGCGATAATGGGATACTTTCAGAACGGCAGTTGGAGGCATAAGGAGTGAGTGTGACACGCCGTTGGGGCGACGGGCCGGAGCATGAAAGAACATAAAACGACAGGGAGAGAACAGGCGCGAGCAAAATCCTGACACTGCAGGCCCAATCCCCAGGCGAAGATCCTGATGCCCCCGACTGAAGTCGGGGGAGCAGCCACCCCGGAGGGTATCATTAGGCGAGTATTCAGATCAGGCCGATCTTTGCTTTGATCTGCTGGATATCCTCTTCCATTGTAGAAAGTCTTTGATCGATATGGGAACGTAGATCGGTGCGCAGGTCGCGGATCTCGCCTGTGATGGACGTCTCCATCCGGTCCATCTTTTGAAGCATCTGATCGCTCTTTTCAAGCAGGCTATCCTGCTTTTTGTCAATACTGATGATTGCAGGAATGCCTTTGGAGAGCTGTTCGATCTGGATCACATGCATATAGTCGGTTACCGGGACGACATATCCCTCGTATGGTTCAAACGCAATGTCGGAGACAACCGCATCCGGGGAGTGCTCCTCTTGGATGATGGAACTGAGTGCATCCACCTGCCCGGGTTCGCCTTCATATTGCACCACCACCTGCTCGGCGCCGTTCTGAACCCGGTTTCTTGCGCTAAACCTCTGGAAACCCTGTTCAAGGGAACACTGGAGCAGGAACACACGGTAGCCCACGCCGTGTACTCTTCTACCGGTGATGACTGCCTGCATCTTCATGCTTGTAGATCTTTTGTGCCAGGTTAAATATTCTCTGGGTCGGATGCAGTCAGCCCCGCGGTCACGCTCCCCGCTTCAATACGGCCTCACCGAATCCCGGCACTGCTGAACAATTAGAAGGGTCTGGCCGCCCCTGTAGATGCTAGGTGAAGCCCGACCTGTAGAACAGGCGTCTTCGCAGAAAAAGAGAAACTATGTCCCGGCCCTTCAGATAAAGAACCGGAACGCGATCCAGGCGATCAGGACCATCAGCGCCGAGTACTTCAGCCCGGCGAGGACCCGGCCCTCGCCCATAACACCCGCCGCAAGCCCGGAGAAGAACCCCTGGATCAGGGCGGCGTGGCAGAAGACCCGGTTGTAGAGGAAGAGGTCCACGGTGCCCATGAACGTCTGGCTCGACCCCGAACTCGCGACCGCCTCGCCCGCCTCCGCCATCGTCGTGAGGAAGGTGCTCGAGAGCACGCCGATGACGAAGAGGAAGACGAAGAACGACATCACGACGATGATCATGTAGATCATCATACCGTTCTTTCGTTCCGACTTCAGGTTGAAGAACTCGTAAGCGTCGTGGGCCGCCGCCCGCAACACCTCGCTCACATCGCCGCCCGCAGAACTCGCGTGGGCGATCAGGTCGACACTCCGCTCGGCAAGCGGGGTGTTCACGATGTTCCCGAACCGGCGGATGGCCTCGACGAACGGGACACCCCAGGACATCTCGGTGTCGAGCTGGCGGATGTGCGGGGTGAGCGCCCCGTACTCGCCCTCGGAGACGATATGGATGGCGTGGGGAAGCGTCATACCCGAGTCGTTCATGCCGGCCACGTCACGGAAGAAGTTCGGGAGAGAGGCCTCGATGCTCGAGACCCGCAACGCCTCCTTGAGGTCGAGTGCTGCCAGCGGCACGATGGCGATGAGGAGGGCGAAGACAAAGACGTCGTCGATCATCGTCGTCGAGAAGAGGACCCCGACGCCGTAGGACATCACCAGGCTCATGAATCCGCCGATAAGGAGGAGGAGCGCCACAGGAACGGAGATGTAGAGGACACTGAAGGGCTCCTCCATCATCACCTGGAGGGGATGCCGCATGAAGCGGTAGATCCCTTCCCGGTACTTCCTCGTATCCTCGATCCGGCCAAAGATCTCCCGTTCATGCTCCTCGAACGCGTCGAGCACGGGAGCCGCCTCTTCTACTCCGGCACCTCCCGACCTGTTCGGCAACCGGTTCAGGAAATCGTCAACGATCTCTTTGAATCCCATATCACACCTCCGGAGTCATGGAACTGATCAGGATGACGAACATCATGCTCCCGAACGGCACGATCAGGTAGATGATGATGTAGAGGAAGAACGGGTTCGTATCCCCGGAGAGGATCGTCATCACGGACTGCAGGATGATCAAGAAGAGCATGCCGGCGACCATCGCGGTGACATAGGACTCCGCGATCAGGCCGAGCGTCTCTAAAAACGTCTTCTGCTGCTGGTTGTTCTCAAGCGTATACTGGTGGGCCTTGGCGCGGAAGTATTCCGTGAGGTTGCTCCCGCTGGAGATGCTTGCGACGGCACCCTGCATGAACTCCCGCATCCGCTCGCTCGGCGTCGCCTGCGAGACCGTCCGCAGGGCGTCAAGAAGGTCTTTCCCGAAGAAATCGGTCTCCCGAGCGACATACCGGGCCTCGACGGCGCTCTCGCCGTAGATCTTGCTCTGGCCGAGCAGCCGGAAGACCTCGTCGGGAGTGATCCCGGCCGATGACATCGCGGTGACGTAGTTGATGGCGTAGGGGAGGGTGGCGTCGATGTTCCTCCGGCGCTCCCCGGCCCGGATGCCGGGGTAGAGGAGGAAGACCAGGTAGGAGAGGCCGCCGAAGATCAGGAGCGAGAGTACCGTGATGACGATGGTGCCAAGCAGGAGCTTGTAGTCGTTCAACGCGTAGAAGATCTCCGGGACCGCTCCCCGGTAGGTGATCATCTCAGGGACCCGGAGGAGGAAGGTCAGGAGCCCGATGAGGACCGCAGCAACCAGCCCGACGACGATCGAGGAGACGTAGGCCGTCGCAAGATAGGCCTCAAACGGCGTGTTCATCCGGGCCCCCATCAGGTCGTTTCTGAGGCTGACGTAATCAGGGCGTTTCGCCTTCAGGTCGCGGCCGATCAGGTTGAAGCAGAACCGCTCATACCCGTTCATGCCGAACCACCCTCACCGTAGAGGTCGGTACGCACACGCTGGATGACCGACTCCGGGTCGCGGAAGTAGGAGACCAGGATCTTGCTTACGTCGCGGAAATGGCGGATCTTCTTGATACGCATCCACTCGAGCACTTCCTGCCGGCGTTTGAGCTCCTCGCGCATCCGCTCCTCGCTCCAGCCCCGGTCCTCCATGATCTGCTCGAGGATGTAGGACTTGCCGGAGTAGCGGATCTCGTCGGTCGCCGGGTGCCACCGGAAGACCTCGTTCGTGATCAGCTCGTTCGTCCTGGGATCGATATCCAGGATCTCGATGAGCTGCTTGTTTCGCCGGATCCGCTGCCCACCCACCCGGGCCTGGACCTGGATGGACATCAGGGAGAGCGCCGAGAGCATGTTCCTCGGCACGTCGATCGGGGGGTTCTCCAGACGGTGGACGGCGCTCGCCACGGAGTCCGCGTGCATCGTCGCGTAGGTGACGTGGCCGGTGCTCATCGCCTGGAAGAGCGTCAGGGCCTCCTTGCCACGGACCTCACCGACCAGGATGTACTCCGGGCGCTGCCGGAGGGCGGCACGCAGGAGTTCGTACATATCGATCTCGCCCCGCCCGTCCTGGGAGAACGAGTCGCGGGTGATGCTCGGGATCCAGTTCGGGTGAGGGAGTTTTAACTCACGGGTATCCTCGAGCGTCACGATCTTTGCGAGCGGCGGGATAAAGAGCGATATGGCGTTTAAGGTCGTCGTCTTCCCCGACGCCGTCCCGCCGGCAAAGATGCAGGACTTGGCGTTCTCGACCGCGAGCCAGAGGTAGGCGACACCGAGCGGCGAGAAGGTGTGCCACTCGATGAGGTCGGTCGGCGTGATCGGCTCCTCACGGAACTTACGGATTGTGAACGTCGAACCGTGGGCGGTCACCTCCGCCCCGAGGGTCATCTGGATACGCGACCCGTCGCTCATCGTGGCGTCGAGCATCGGCTCGGCGATCGAGATGTACTTCCCGGCCCGCTGTGCGAGTTTCGTCACGAATGAGTCAAGCTCCACAGCGTCGCGGTAGACCAGGCTCGTTTTCATCGATTCATACGTCGTGTGGTAGACAAAGATCGAGCTGTTCACGCCGTCGCAGGAGATATCCTCGATGTATTTGTCGTGCATCACCGGGTCGATCAGCCCGTCGCCGAGGAACTCCTTCTCCACGTGGTAGAGGATCTTCTCCCGCTCCTGCGGGAGGAGGCGGATCCCGTAATCGGCGATGATCGTGTTTGCCGCGGTACGGAGCGCCTCCCTCGCTGTCTCCCGGCTGAGTTCACGGGTGGTGATGTTGAGCGTCTCAAAGAGGCGCTCCTTGATCTCCGCGAAGAGTTCCTGCTCCGCTGGAGTGAGCACGGGCTCGATGACGTGGTAGGTGTACTCGTGCGTCGTGCCGTCGTAGGTCACCCGGACGTAGGCATACGGCTCGTTCACCGGGTAGAGCTCGATCTCCTCCAGTCCCGGCGAGGGCCGCATCGAGAGGTCGACGAGCGACCCGTGGCGCACCGGGTTGTACTCCTCGATGACCTCCCCGACCTTCATGGTCTGGAACTTCTTGAGGAACGGGAACCGGGACTTCTGGGCCTCGTCGGCGGCGAGGGCTTCGCTCGCCGCGGCTGCCGCAATCGTGGTGGAGGAGAAGGCCCGGGAGAAGATGTCGTCGAACTCCGACACGACCCTTGCGTTGTCGACAAAGTCGAACTGGTGGCCGTTCCGGTTGATGCTCAGTTCTTCAACGGCAAACGTCGCACTCTTCGGGAGGATCAGGTCCGCAAGGTTGCCGAGTTCCTCGACCGATACCACTCCGGCGTCGAGATCTCCGTCGGATTCGGGCTCATCGACCGTCACCACGCGGGGGGTGCCGGCGGATTCCGCCTCCAGGCGGCCCTTCATCCGGTCAAGGAAACCAAAGGAATCCTTGCGTCCCGCCCCACTATCCTCTGACGCGGGGCCGGGGTCGGAACTGCTCTCGTTCCCGCCATCTGACCGGCGCTGCTCGATACGGTCGAGTAGCGACCTGACGGGATCATCCCGGCCGGCCTCGCGGCTTTCGGGGCTCCCGGGTCTCGCTACCGACTCGATGAGCGAACGGATGCCCATCTTCTTTTGCGCCGGCGGGACGGCCGGCTCCGGCTCCCCGCCTTCTCCTTCAGGACCGGCGGCAGCCTCGGGAGCTGCCAGAGCGGCCTCTGTCCCGGCATCTTCCTCCGGCCGGGACGGCGGAGCGGAATCCGGCGACTCCGTCACGGCATCTCCACCGCCGCTCTCGGGTCTCCCGGGATGTGTGAGCAGTTTCCTGACTGCTGCTATCAATTCACGTTCTTCGTCCTCATTTGCTCTCATCCTCTGTGCCCCCAATATCAACGCACATTTCTACCTGAGGCTCATGGAATTCAATGATGCATCGCGTCCGTTCCGTATTCCGGTCCGAGACAACGCACATATAGCGCCCGTTCAGCAGCCGGAAGCAGACCCGTCCCTTTGAATCCGTCACATCGCTCGTGATGACGAGTTTGCCTTTCCGGATCGAGACATGAGCTCCGCCGAGGGGTTCCTCGCCGCCGCGAACGGTCAGGCAGAGTATCCCCACCCGCTGCCGGATCGGGGTGCCGATGGTCGGGATATCGAGGCGGCCGTTCTTCTTCAGGTGGCTCTTCTCAAAGACCCTGCATCGTGATACCAGCGCCTCGATGACGGGCGGCGACACCCGGGAGAGGTCGAATGTCTCCCCTCCGGTCAGGTGCAGAACCGCTGCGTCGCCAAAGAGCGTCCCCTTTTCATCGACAAGTATCGCGCCGTCCGGTTCGCCCCCATAGAGAACCAGATAAAACGCGTGTGCCCCCTCTCCTGAGACCCCGATCCCGGTCAGAGAATGGACGCAGCTGTAGTGCAGCACCTCATCAAGGGTAAAGCGCCCTTCGTACTCCGACTGCTTGAGGATCTGGCCCATAAGGTCAATTATGTCCATGCACATCTTCAGGTATGGTATTTCCGTGGTTTTTATGCAAGAACGGGGATTTTACCCCAACCACATTATACCACATCAGTATACTATTATTAATATCTTGTGATGAATCGAAACGATTTCTCACGGATGCTCCGCTGAAAGGGTCGTACGAGAAAAACGTAAAAAGGTCGGCAGGATATGGGAATCCCCTGAAGGCCTCCATCGCCGGCACCACCGGCAGGCCGGGTAAACGGGGCGTCCGGCGGCGGGAAACGGTTGTAGAAAGATTTATCACCCTCAAAAGACCCTCAATCCGGGAAAGGCACCTGCAAAAAAATATCGCCAGAAATAAGAGATGTCAGGTGAATAAGGTACTCGCCCATGATTCTTCCGCCCGCAGCAGCTGTCCCGCTCATGATCGCAGCGGTCGCGATAGGGATCACGCTCATCTACGCATCGATCCTGGATGCCAGAGAACGGCGGGTGCCCCACAGGACATGGCGTCCGGCCCTCGTCGTCGCGGTCCCGGCAGCAGTCTGGGTATACGGACTGACCATCTTTGCAGACTGGCGCATAGCAGCAGGATACCTCATCATCACCGCGGTCTTCTGCGGGTTTTTCTACTTCTTCCAGGCTGCAAACCTCTTTGGAGGAGCAGATGCGTATGCCCTCATCATCATCACCGCATGCCTCCCGTTCTTTCCGTTTGAGCCGTACTTCGGCATCTCGCCGACCGGGTTCTTCCCGTTCACGGTGCTGACGAACGCCGTGCTCATCAACATCGCGGCACCCGTTGCAATACTCGCAAAGAACCTGATAGAGGGGAACAGGGCCCCGCTGCCATGCCTGTTCCTGGGGTTCCCGGTCGACGGAAAAACAATCCAGAACGAGTTCGGCTTCGTCATGGAGGATATCGAAGAAGAGGACGGCAGGCTGGTCCGGCGGTTCGTCGGTTTTACCGAGTCGCTCGGACGCATGGTGCGGGGAGAGCGGCGGCTCTACACAAAAGATCTCAGGATGCATCCCGAAGAGTACAAACAGGAGATTGCCCTCTACCGGAAGGCCGGCAGGGTCTGGATATCCTACGGCATTCCGTTCATCATACCGATCACGGCGGGATTCCTGACTGCATTATTCATGGGAGATATCCTCTTTGTCATCATGAAGACTCTCACAGGAATGTGAACCGATATGGAGATACAATTCACGAAGGACGGATTGGTGCCTGTCATCGTGCAGGAGAAACGGACCCGTGAGGTCCTGATGCTCGCCTACGCAAACGCCGAAGCACTGGAACTCACACGGACAACAGGATACGCACACTATTACAGCAGAAGCAGGCGAAAACTCTGGAAGAAAGGCGAGGAGAGCGGTCACTTCCAGCGGGTCTGCCGCATACTCGTCGACTGCGATGCAGACGCGGTCCTCTACGAGGTTGAACAGACCGGTGCCGCCTGCCATACCGGCCATGCATCGTGCTTCTACCGGACGGCCGACGGGGAAGAGATCGCCGGAACAGTCTTTGATCCGGAGAAGGTATACGCTAATAAGGGTGAATGACTTCATTACTATGGTGATTTTTTATGAAAATTGTACCCGATACCAGCGTCGTGATAGACGGGCGCATAACATCGCTGATAAAAACCGGCGAATATAAGGGCGCAACAATAATCATACCGGAAGCCGTCGTCGCCGAACTGGAGGCACAGGCGAATCAGGGACGGGAGATAGGTTTTTCCGGTCTGACGGAGCTCCAGGAACTTTTCCGGATGTCTGAAGAAGATATCATCTCCCTTCAGTATTCCGGGGGCCGGCCAAGCCTTGACCAGGTAAAGCTATCGAGCGGAGGCGAGATCGACGCCCTGATCCGGAACGTCGCAATCGAGCACGAGGCCCGGTTCGTCACGAGCGACCTCGTGCAGGCCGAGGTGGCAAAGGCAAAAGGCCTCGACGTCACCTACTTAAAGCCGCAGATAGGCGACTTCTCGCCGCTCTCGATCGACCAGTACTTCGATGAGGAGACGATCGCGGTCACTCTTAAAGAACGGGCCCCCCCGATGGCAAAGAAGGGGAAACTCCGGGATATCAGGCTCGTCATGCTCCGTGAAGCCCCGATGTCGGAGTACGAACTCCGGTCGATGGCGCAGGAGCTTCTCGAGCGGGCAAAGCGCGACCCCGATGGGTTCATCGAACTCGAGAAGCGGGGGATCACAGTCGTCCAGATCGGGTCGCTCCGGATCTCGATCGCCAGGCGGCCGTTCTCCGACGGGATGGAGATCACGGTTGTCCGGCCGCTCGTCGACCTTGCGCTCGACGACTACGACATGGCACCCGAGATCAAGAAGCGGATCCTCGGGAACCGCCGCGGCGTTCTCGTCGCCGGCCCGCCTGGTGCGGGGAAGACCACGCTCGCCCAGAGCCTCGCGACGTTCCTTGCCGACCATGACTTCATCGTGAAGACGATGGAAGCCCCGCGGGACCTGCAGGTGCCCGACCACATCACCCAGTATACGGCGCTTGAAGGGAGCATGACGAACACCGCCGAAGCCCTCCTGCTCGTCCGGCCCGACTACGTGGTATTCGACGAGATCCGGAAGAACGAGGACTTCGCGGTCTATGCCGATATGCGCCTTGCAGGGATGGGCATGGTCGGCGTGGTCCACGCGATGGAGGTGCACGACTGCCTCCGGCGGTTCTGCGACCGCGTGGACTACAGCGTCCTGCCGCAGATCGTCAACACCATCATCTACGTTGTTCAGGGCAGGATCACGAAGATCTACGACCTCGAACTGACGATCAAGGCCCCGGAGGGCATGCCCGGCGAGACCCATATCCGTCCGGTCATCGTCGTCCGCGAGCACTCCCGGCATGAGCCCGAGCTCGAGATCTTCCGCTACGAGGGCGAGACCCTGGTGATGCCGATCGTCCGGAGGAACTTCGAGGAGCCGGTGGCCGCCCCTGCCGCTCCCCCGGTGGTGCCGGCCGTAGCAGCACCCGCCCCGGCGGCAGCAGAGCCCGGAGAGAACGTCTCCTGGAAGGTTGCGGAGAAGGAAGTCCAGCGGGAGATCGGGCGCTACACGAGCGGCCCGGTCGAGGTCCGGATCATCAGCGACAACAAGGCCGTCGTCTATATCGAGGACAAGGACGTCCCGGCAGCGATCGGCAAGGGCGGCAAGAACGTCTCGGCGATCGTGAACAAACTCGGTATCGGGATCGACATCCGCCCGCGGAGCGAGCTTGAGACAAAGAAGCCTGCCGAGGAGGAGATGCAGCTTGCCGGCGGCATCAGGATCCGGATCGACAAGAAGCAGCTTACCATCGTCTCGACGGAGAACAAGGGCAAGATTGTCGACGTCTTCGCCGGGAAGGAGTATCTCTTCACGGCAACGGTCAACGAGGAGGGAGATATCCTCCTCGCGAAGAACAGCACCATCGCCCAGGAGATGCTCAAGCGCTACAACGAGGGCGAGACGATCCGGCTGCGGCCGGTATGATCTGGATGGGATGAGGAGTAATCGAGGATTTGGAGGCTTATAGTGAGCGGACTTGATATGCAGAGCAACGAACGGGAGTGCAGAGCCCGGTGGGAGCACGCGTTCGAGGCTGATCCGGCAGCGGATAAAGAGAAGTACTACCTGACCGTGGCGTTCCCGTATCCAAGCGGGGCGATGCATGTCGGGCACGGACGGACCTACATTGTTCCGGACGTCCTTGCCCGCTACCAGCGGATGAGAGGGAGACACGTCCTCTTCCCGATGGCGTTTCACGTCACCGGCACCCCGGTCATCGGGATCTCGAAGCGGATAGCAAACGGCGATGCGAAGACGATCGGGCTCTACCGTGACCTCTACCGGGTGCCGCAGGACATCCTCGACCGGTTCATCGACCCGATGGAGATCGTCCGGCACTTCTCGGAGGAGTACCGGCGGGTGATGCAGAAGTGCGGCCTCTCGATCGACTGGCGGCGGCGGTTCATCACCGTCGACCCGCAGTACAGCAAGTTCATCGAGTGGCAGTACGGCCACCTGCACGAGGAGGAGCACGTTGTCAGGGGCGCCCACCCGGTCAAGTACTGTCCGCAGTGCGAGAACCCGGTCGGCGACCACGATCTGCTCGAGGGCGACAAGGCCGAGATCATCAAGTTCACCCTGGTCGTCTTCTCCTGGAACGGTGCAAAGATCCCGTGCGCCACCCTCCGGCCCGAGACGATCTACGGCGTGACGAACCTCTGGGTGAACCCCGAGGTCACCTACGTGCGGACGATGGTCGACGGCGAGGAGTGGATCCTGAGCCGCGAGGCGGCAGGGAAACTTGCCCTGCAGGATCACACCGTCACGGTCTCAGAAGAGATCCCCGGCACGGTCCTGATCGACCAGACGGTCTCCCACCCGCTCTGCGGCGGCGTCCCCGTCCTGCCGGCGACGTTCGTCGACCCCGACATGGGAACCGGGATCGTCATGAGCGTCCCCGCCCACGCTCCCTTCGACTACATCGCTCTCCGCGACCTGCAGCAGCAGGGGAAGTACACGTCCATCCGGCCGGTCCCGCTCATCTCCGTCGAGGGCTACGGCGAGATCCCGGCAAAGGACGCGGTCGAGCGGGCGGGCATCCGCGACCAGAACGACCCCGGCATGGAGGCGCTCACCCAGGAGGTCTACAGCGCCGAGTTCTCCCGCGGGAAGGTCTTTGAGAAGTACGGCGGCAGGCCCGTCCGCGAGGCCCGCGACGACGTTGCGGCGCTGATGATGGAGCGCTATGGCTCCATCCCGATGTACGAGTTCGACAACCGCCAGGTGATCTGCCGGTGCGGTGGCAGGGTCTTTGTGAAGATCCTCCACGACCAGTGGTTCCTGGAGTACAGCGACCCGTGCTGGAAGGAGCAGGTGAAGACCCAGCTCGAGCGGATGGCGCTCGTCCCGCCCGAGGTCAGGGCCGAGTTCGACCGGACGGTCGACTGGCTGAAGGACTGGGCCTGCACCCGGCGGGTGGGGCTCGGCACGAAGCTCCCCTGGGATAGGACCTGGATCATCGAGCCCCTCTCGGACTCGACGGTCTATATGGCCTACTACACGATCTCCCACCACCTCAAGGCCATCCCGCCGGAGAACCTGACCCCGGAGGTCTTTGAGTACATCTTCAAGGGCGAGGGGAACCCGACCACGGTCGACCGCGAGACGCTTGATGCGATCCGGAGCGAGTTCCTCTACTGGTACCCCTACGACTACCGGTTCTCGGCAAAGGACCTCATATCGAACCATCTCACCTTCCAGCTCTTCCACCACCGGGCAATCTTCCCGCAGGAACTGCAGCCGCAGGGCATGGTCGTCTTCGGGATGGGGCTCCTGAACGGCGCGAAGATGTCCTCGAGCAAGGGCAACGTCTTCCTGCTCGAGGATGCCGTGGAGGAGTTCGGCGCCGATACCGTCAGGATGTTCCTGGTCGGGAGCGCAGAGCCCTGGCAGGACTTTGACTGGAGGAACGAGCTCGTCTCGTCGACGAGGAAGCAGATCGAACGGTTCTGGAACACCGTGACGGACGCAAAACAGGCGGAAGGCTCTTACGATATCGACGCCTGGCTCGCGAGCAGGCTCCAGCACCGCGTCGAGAGCACCACGAAAGCCTTCGAGTCGTTCCAGACCCGGCAGGCACTGCAGGAGGCGTTCTTCGGCGTGGAGGCCGACCTGAAGTGGTACCGCCGCCGCCTGCCCGAGGGCGCAACCGGTGGGGCCGTGATGCAGGACCTCTGCCGGACCTGGGTGCGGCTGCTCGCCCCCTTCGTCCCGTTTACCTGCGAGTCGCTCTGGAAGGATCTCGGCGGAGAAGGCCTGGTATCGTTCGCCCCCTGGCCGGCTGTGGACGAAACCCGGGTCAATCCGGAGATCGAGCTTGCGGAAGAACTCCTGGAGAGGACGGTCGAGGATATCGAGTCTATCTTAAAGCTCATCCCGATGGAGCCGAAGTCCATCAGCCTCTTCGTCGCCCCCGCCTGGAAGCACGAGGCCTTCCGGATCATCGCGGCCTCGGCCGACAAGACCCGGGTGATGCGCGAGATCATGCAGAACGAGGGGATGCGCAAGCGCGGCCGCGAGGCGACGGACGCCGCGAAGCAGATCACGAAGCTCGTCCTGAAACTCCCGCCCGAACTGGTGAAGCAGTTACAGGAGTCGACCCTCGACGAGCAGGCGATCCTCGAAGGCGCCCGGTCGTTCCTGGAGCACGAGTTCCACGTGCCGGTGACGGTCCTGAACGCCGGCGAGAGCACCCACGCGAAGGCGTCGGGGGCACTGCCCTTCAAGCCGGCGATCGTTATCGAATAATACTCTCTTTTTTTCAGAGACACCTGCAAGCCTTCGATTCACTTTCGCCCTGCAGGAGTCAGGTATATCCACCTGCCCGGAGACCATGAATACGCCAGTGAGCGTCTCCTGCAGACCGTCCGCGGGGATCGAAGAGATGGAGCGTGGAAGAGATGATCGAGTCAAGGTGCGGGATACTCTGCGGGGAGTGCGAGTACCGGGAACGGACGGGCTGCAAGGGGTGCACGGCGATCGAGAAGCCGTTCTGGGGCGAGAGCTGCCCCCTGAAAGCCTGCTGCGAGGCAAAGGGGCTCGAGAATTGCGGCAGGTGCGGCGAGTTCCCTTGCGAACTCCTCGTGCAGTTTGCGTTCGACGAGGGCCAGGGTGACGACGGGAGAAGGATCCGGCAGTGCATAATCTGGTGCAGGGGGGCGAGGTGAGCCTGTATGGCGTCGACGCCGGAGTTCGTGGAGTTTGCGGCCGAACAACTCGGCGGTGCAGGGGATATCGCCTGCAGGAAGATGTTCGGTGAGTACGGGATCTACTGCGACGGGAAGTTCTTTGCCTGTATCTGCGACAACCAGCTCTTTGTCAAGATCACGGAGGCCGGGAAGGAGTTCATGCCGGACGGCGAGACCGCCCCTCCCTACGAAGGTGCGAGACCCTACTTCCTGGTAACCGACCTGGACGACCGGGAGTTCCTGAAGGAGTTGACACAGGTAACCTGTGCCGCGCTTCCCGCACCGAAACCCCGGAAAAGCAGCAGAAAAATCAGGGATAGGGCCTGAAGCAAACGATATCCACTGGTACCTGCTTCACGTCCTGACGCAAGACCGCGCCCCCACCCATACATCGTTCACAAAAACAACTCCGGGTCGGGAAAACTGTCCAGGAGAGTTGATGCCTGGCACGAATCGAGTTAGCTCGTTAACATACTTTTTTCCAGAATAAACGTGCCGTTCAATATAAGAGATTAGAGATCTTAATGTATATCATGGGAGACGATGTGAACATCCCTCCACTGGCGTTCGCGGTATTGGTATTGTTGCTGATCATCCTGATCGCAGCGATGGTACCAGGCGTGGGAGCAACCATCATCGACATTCTGGGTAACGCAAACGGTCTTCTGTAAAATTGTCTTGGCCCTGGGTCCAATCTGGAAAGGAGGACCAGGGCCATGGATCCCTTAGCGTTTATCAAGGATTATCCAGTCGTAGTGACAATTCCCGGGATGCCACTCGTGCAATCGAAGTGCACAGTCAGGAGAACGGCATAACTGCACGAAGAACCTTTTTGTGGGATCTACAAAAACGAAGAGAGGCCCCGCCGGCGATGACGGTCCGGCTATTCGCCCTTCACGGCCTGCTGGGCCTTCTTCGCCCGCTCTTTCGCCGTGTACCCGGTCACCTGCTGGAGGTAGTTCCTGAACCGGCGGTTGGTCTCGATGATCGCCTCGTCACCGGCATCCTTGTTCGCCTCGGTATCGACGATCAGGGTTTTGCCCCCGGCACCCAGCCAGACCTCAAGGCGCCGGAGCGCTCCGTAGGTGACGATATAGTGGCCGTCCGCCCCCGCAATGGGTTCGACCTCAAACTGGTCACGGAGAGCCTGTACCATTGATTCTGCAAGAGATTTTGTGTATCCACGCTTGATCTGGTATTCCTGCATAATATTTTTAAGGGACATTCAGCTATGTTAAACTAATCCGGGAGTGGATGGTTGATCCCATGGACGATATAAAGGTGATATCGAGAGCGCTTGCCGGCGCTGAAAAAACCGTGCTGATCGGGTTCCCCGGCAGCGGGCTTGTCGGGAGTATTGCGCTGCAGTATCTCGTCGAGCAGTTGGAGTTCGAGCAGATCGGGGCGATCACGAGCAAATACTTCCCGCCGGTCGCCCTCATGACCAAGGGCGTCATCAACGTGCCCGTCCGTCTCTACGAGAAGGACAGCCTCGCGGCGATCATCTCCGACGTCCCCATCCACCCGGCAATCTGCTATGAGGTGGCAAACGGCATCATGAACTGGCTCACCCAGTTTAACATCAAGGAGATAACGACGATTGCAGGGATCATCACGAACGAGCCGGAGAAACGGGTCTTCGGGGTCGCGACGACCGGCGGCGTCCTCGCGCGCATCGAGGAGCAGACGATCATCCTCCCCATGGGAAGCATCTCCGGCATCGCGGCAAGCCTCCTGACTGAGTGCAAGACACGGGGAATCCCGGGGATCGGGCTGCTCGGCGAGACCGTGAACACCCCCGATCCGCGCTCATCTGCGGCCACGATCGAGGTCCTGAACCGGATCTACGACCTCAACCTGGATGTCCAGCCGCTGCTTGAGCAGGCGGTGGAGATCGAGGCGGCGATGGCCCAGATCGCCGAGCAGGTGCAGAAGACCGAGACCGCGCCGCGGAGAGAGCAACTGCCGATGTACGGGTGATTCCCATGAAGTACGCAGCGTTAACCGGAATTTCGCCAACAGTCATTGCAGATCTCAAGACAGGCAGGGCCCGCACCCTCGAACTGAAGAGCGCCCACAACATCATCACCCTGACAGAGGCCGCTCCTGGAGAGTGCATCTTCATAACCTCGGTCAGCGAGGAAGACCTCTCCCCCGGGGATCCGGGGATCATGGTCGACCTCCTGGTCCTCAATATCGGGATGAGACGGGTCGTCGATTTCGTCAACCCGTTCTTCTACGAAGAGCGGGAGCAGATGTCGGCCCGGATCAAGGTCCAGTTCAGGGGGACGACGTTCGCGAGCGGCGTCGAGGGGCACAAGTGGGGAGACCCGACCAGGGTCGAGATCATCAGGTCGGCGTGTTACCGCGCCGGATAATACGCTCTTTTTTTTAGTACGCCGGGGCCCGCAAAGGGTTAATATCCCCGGACAACCAAAATGTATGGGTATACCACAGGGGTCTGTGGCTTAGCCAGGACATAGCGCCGGGCTTCTAACCCGGATGCCGGGGGTTCGAATCCCTCCAGGCCCGTTCATTTTTG
>JAEWMO010000100.1 GCA_023457135.1 Methanobacteriota archaeon
TGATCCTCTTCAACAACTCGGGACACGGCAACTTCGACTTCTCCTCCTATGAGGCCTACTTTGCCGGAAAACTCGTCGACTACGAATACCCGGCGGAGCTGATCAGGGAGTCGCTCGGCCGGCTTCCTGCAACGGGGTGATGCCGGTGGAATGGATAGAGCTCGAAGAGAGCACAACCTGAAGATAGGGCGCAACGAGGCCGCTGCGTACAGCGGCCGGCCTCTCATCGTCCCCTTATTCTGTGAGATCCCGCTCCCGGCCCTGCCTCCGGCGGACCTCTACGCCTCCCTCCGGGACGGTCCCGGGTTCCTGCTGGAGTCGCTTGAAGGTGGCGGGAAGGCTGCCCGGTATTCGTTCATCTGCACCGCTCCGGCCGCGGACGTCACTGTTGCCGCCGACGGCGCGGTGACGGTCTCCGGTGATTCGCACATCCGCGAGATTGCCGGAGAGATCGAGGCGGACGGCCCGGTCGATGCCGTCCGCTCGTTCATGGACCTGTTCCGGGTCGTTTCTTCGCCGCTCCCGCGGTTCCCGGGAGGGCTTGCCGGTTACTTCTCCTACGACCTCGTCCCGTCGATCCACCCGACGGTTCGGCCGGCCGCGGCGGAGGAGCCGGATGAGCCCGTCGCCCGGTTTATGCTGGCACTGGACTGCCTCGCCCTCGATCACCGGGAGCGACGGCTCACGGTCATCCAAAACCTGCTCGCCGCCGACGGGGCCGATCCGGAGGAGGGGTACTGCCGGGCGGCCGAGGCGGTCGGCGAAGAGGTCGCCCGGATACGCGACATCGCCCCTGCGGGCCCGGCCGGTCCGGACCCCTCGGGGGCTGCGGCATCGTCGTCCTGCACCCGCGAGGAGTTCTCGAACGCTGTCCTCCGGATCAAGGAGCATATCGCGGCAGGCGATATCTTCCAGGCGGTCCTCTCCCGGAGGCTCACCTGCCGGTTCGATGGCGATCCGTTTGCCGTCTACCGGCGGCTCCGGGCGAAGAACCCGAGCCCCTATATGTATTACCTGGATTTCCCGGACCTCACCGTCGCGGGAAGCAGCCCTGAGATGCTTGTCCGGGTGGAGGACGGGCAGGTGACGACGGTCCCGATCGCCGGCACCCGGCCGCGGGGGCGGACGCTGGCGGAGGACGATCTGCTCGCGGCAGAGCTCCTCAACGACGAAAAAGAGCGGGCCGAGCATATCATGCTCGTCGACCTCGCACGAAACGATGTCGGGGCGGTCTCTGCCTACGGGAGCGTCACGGTTGAAGGGTTCATGACCGTCGAGCGGTTCTCGCACGTCCAGCACATCGTCTCGACGGTATCGGGCAGGCTCCGGGAGGGGTGCGGCCGATTCGACGCTCTCCGGGCCTGCTTCCCCGCGGGGACCGTCTCCGGCGCCCCGAAGGTCCGGGCGATGCAGATCATCGATGAGATGGAAGGGCTCCGGCGCGGGATCTACGCGGGGGCCGTCGGCTATCTCGGTTTCTCCGGCACGATGGACCTTGCGATAGCCATCAGGACGGTCGTGGTGGAGGACGGCCTCGCCTCCGTCCAGGTGGGGGCGGGGATCGTGGCCGACTCCGACCCCGAACGCGAATGGGCCGAGACCCGGAACAAAGGCCGGGCGATGCTTGCGGCGCTCGGTGCGGCGGAGGTGGAATGATGCGGGTGCTCGTCATCGACAGCTACGACAGTTTCACGTTCAACCTCTGCCAGCAGATCGGGGCGCTCGGGGCGGAGCCGGTCGTGGTGAAGGGCGATACGCCGTTTGAGCGGATCGCCTCCCTCGCCTTCGACCGCGTCGTCCTCTCGCCCGGTCCGGGGCACCCGCGGGAGTGCGCCCTCTACCGGGAGGTCCTCTCGACGATCAGCCGGACGGTCCCGACACTCGGCGTCTGCCTCGGCCACCAGGCGATCGGCCTCGTCTTCGGAGCGGGGATCACCCGCGCCGGCCGGCTGATGCACGGGAAGCGGTCGGTCGTCCGGCACGACGGTGCAGGGATCTATGCCGGAGTGGCAAGCCCCTTCGTCGCGACCCGCTACCACTCGCTCGTCATCGACCCGGCCACGGTCCCGGACTGCCTCGAAGTGACGGCCGAGAGCGACGACGGGGCGGTCATGGGCGTCCGGCACCGGGAGTTCCCGATCGAGGGGGTGCAGTTCCACCCGGAGAGCATCCTCACTCCCGAAGGGGACCGGTTGATGGCAAACTTCCTCTCCGGCACGGGGGGCGGGGCATGATCCGCGAGGCGATCGCCCGAATCTCCTCGGGCACGGACCTCACCCCCGCCGAGGCAGGAGGGGTGATGGAGGAGATCATGCAGGGGGCGGCGACTCCCGCCCAGATCGGCGGGCTCCTCACGGCGCTCCGGATGAAGGGGGAGACCGTCGCTGAGATCGGGGCGTTCGCCCGTGCCATGCGGGCGGCTGCGGTTCCGGTCGCCCTCCCCTCGCCGGACGGGAGGGTCGATACCTGCGGGACCGGGGGCGACGGTGCGGGGACCTTCAACATCAGCACCGCGGCCGCCTTCGTCGCGGCGGGTGCCGGGGTCGTTGTCGTGAAGCACGGGAACCGGGGCGTCTCGAGCCGGTGCGGCTCTGCCGACGTCCTCGAGACGCTCGGGGTCTCCGTCGCGATTCCGCCCGATAGGGTGGCGGAGGTCCTTCAAACCGCCGGGATTGCATTCCTCTTCGCCCCGGCCTACCACCCGGCGATGCAGTACGCCCGGTCGGCAAGGCAGGAGATCGGGATACGGACGGTCTTTAATCTCCTCGGCCCGCTGACGAACCCGGCGGGCGCCGGAGCGCACCTCCTCGGCGTCTACGATCCCCTTCTCGCCGTCCCGGTCGCCCGGGTCCTCGCCGACCTGGGCGCGAAGCGGGCGATGGTCGTCCACGGCGCCGGCCTCGACGAGATCGCGACGGCCGGACCGACGACGGTCGCGGAGCTCCGGGATGGGGAGGTCATGACGTATACGCTCGACTGCACGGAGTTCGGGATCCCGCGCTCGTCCGTCGCCGCCCTCCGTGGCGGCGGGCCGGAGGAGAACGCGGCGACCCTCCTCTCGGTTCTCTCGGGCGACGGGGGGCCCGCCCGGGATATCGTCATCCTCAACGCCGGAGCGGCGATCTACCTCGGCGGGAAGGCCGGCGATATCGCCGGGGGCATCGCACGGGCGGAGACGTCTATCGATTCGGGAGCGGCGCTCGACCGGCTCCGCCGTCTGGTCGAAGCGACCGGAGGTGCGGCATGATCCTCGACGATATCATCCGGTCGACCGGCGAGCGTCTCGGCGATCTTGAGGCCCTCCAGGAGATCGATCCCGGCACTCTGCCTCACCGGAGCCTTGAAGGGTCGATACGGGCGTGCCGGGAGAAGAACGCAGTCATCGCCGAGGTGAAGTACGCCTCCCCGTCCCGCGGCAGGCTTCACGACGGCTGCACCCCTGAGGCGATCGCCGGCGAGTTCGCCACCGCCGGGGCCGCCGGAATCTCGGTGCTGACCGAACCCACCTACTTTTCGGGGAGCCCTGAGTTCCTCGTCCGGGTGCGGCGTGCGGTAACGGTCCCGGTCCTCCGGAAAGATTTCATCATCGACGAACGCCAGCTCGTGGAGACCAGGGCCATCGGCGCGGACGCCGTCCTCCTGATCGCCAGGGTGCTCGGCGACCGCCTCCCCGCCTTCGTTGAAAAGGCGCTCGCACTCGATCTCGAGCCGCTCGTCGAGGTGCATAACGGGAACGAGATGGAGCAGGCGCTCGCCACCGAAGCAGCCCTGATCGGTATCAACAACCGCAGCCTCGAGACGTTGGCGATCGATCTCACGACGACGGTGCGCCTTGCGGAGGCGGCACGCGACGAAGGGAGGACCGTGGTCTCCGAGAGCGGCATCCTCTGGCCCTGCGATGTCAGGAACCTGCGCCAACACTGCGACGCGTTCCTGATCGGGTCTGCCCTGATGTCGGCGCGGGACCGGCGCAAACGCCTGGAGGGATTCCTATTCGCGTGAAGATCTGCGGGATGACGAGCCCCGGCGACGCCCGTGCCGCCGTGGCGGCCGGAGCCGACGCGATCGGCGTGGTGCTTGCGAGCCCTTCCCCCAGGTCCGTCAGCCCCGGCCGGGCCCGGGAGATCTTTGCGGCGGTGCCGCCGTTCGTGACCAGAGTCGCCGTCACCTCGACCGGCCGGGAAGAAGACCTCGCGGCGATCCTCTCCTCGCGGCCGGACACGGTGCAGGTGAGAGGCGATCTGGAGGTGCCCGCGGACGCGGAGGTCCGGGTCATCCGGATGCTTGCGCCCGGCGATCCCCCGCGGGACGACTGCGACGCGGTGATCGTCGACGGGAGCCACGGCACCGGACGTGCGTTCGACCCTGAATACGCAAGAGAATGCGTTGCCTCCTCGCGGGTGCCGGTCATCCTCGCCGGCGGGCTCGCCCCCGGAAACGTGGCAGAGGCGATACGGACAGTGCGGCCGTATGCAGTCGATGTCTGCTCGGGCGTCGAGGCGGCGCCGGGTGTCAAGGACGAGCGCCTCATGCGGGCGTTCGTGAAGATATGCAGGACGATAAACCCATGAAAGCAGGACGATACGGAGTATACGGCGGGCAGTACGTGCCCGAAACCCTGATGAGCGCGCTGATCGAGCTCGAGGAGACTTACGAGCGGGTCCGCGAGGACCCGGAGTTCTCTCGCCGGCTCTCCTGGTATCTTCACGAGTATGCCGGGCGGGAGACTCCGCTCACCTACTGCGGGAACCTCTCTCGCGACCTCGGCTGCCGGGTCTACCTGAAACGTGAGGACCTCCTCCACGGCGGTGCGCACAAGCTGAACAACACCCTCGGCCAGGCGCTGATGGCGAAGTTCATGGGCAAGCGCCGGCTCATCGCCGAGACCGGCGCCGGGCAGCACGGCGTCGCGACGGCGATCGCGGGGGCGGCTCTCGGCCTCCCGGTCGAGGTCTACATGGGCGAGACGGACACCCGGCGCCAGGCGCTCAACGTCTTCCGGATGGAGCTCCTGGGGGCCCGGGTCGTCCCGGTCGCTTCCGGGACACGGACCCTGAAGGACGCCATCAACGCCGCGATGCGCGACTGGGTGGCGAACCTCCGGGATACCCACTACCTGCTCGGCTCCTGCGTCGGCCCGCACCCCTTCCCCCGGATCGTCCGCGACTTCCAGTCGGTCATCGGCGAGGAGGCGCGGCGGCAGGTCCTCGAGAGGGAGGGGCGGCTCCCCGACACCGTCGTCGCCTGTGTCGGCGGGGGCTCGAACGCGATCGGGATCTTCTACCCGTTCGTGCATGACGACGTGCGGCTCGTCGGCGTCGAGGCCGGGGGCGAAGGGCTCGAGTCCGGACGCCACGGGGCTTCGCTCTCGCGGGGCTCGGTCGGGGTCTTCCAGGGGGCGCTCTCTTACCTCCTCCAGAACGGTGACGGCCAGGCACTCGAGACGCATTCCATCGCGGCGGGCCTCGACCACCCCTCCGTCGGGCCCGAGCACGCCATGCTGAAAGACTCGGGAAGAGTCCGCTACGAGGCGGTCACCGACGCCGAGGCGCTCCACGCCTTCCGCTACCTCTCCCGCACCGAGGGGATCATCCCGGCGCTCGAGTCCGCCCACGCGGTCGCCTACGCCCTCCGGGCGGCCGAAGACCTCGGTACAGATGATATTCTCGTCATCAACCTCTCCGGCCGGGGCGACAAGGATGTCGCCGACGTCGCGACCCTCCACGGGGGCGTCTGATGGGCCGGATCGGGGCGCTCTTTGCACGGGAGGACCCGGCCTTCATCGGGTTTGCCGTTGCCGGGGACCCTGATAGAGAAAAATCGTTTGGCGTGGCGAAGGCGATGGCCGACGCGGGCGTCGACCTCCTCGAGATCGCTGTCCCCTACTCCGACCCCGTCGCGGACGGTCCCGTGATCGAGCGGGCGCACATCCGGGCCCTCCGGGCGGGGACCACCCCGGACGACGTCTTTGCCCTGGTCCGGAGGATCCGGGAGTACGCGCCGTTGCTCCCCCTCGTCCTCTTCACCTACTATAACATCGTTTACCGCCGCGGGGTCGACCGGTTCTTTGCGGAGGCCGCCGCCGCCGGTGCGGATGGTGTCCTCGTCGTCGACCTCCCCGCCGAAGAGTCGGACGAGGTCGCTCCGGCCGCCCTCCGGCACGGTATCGACCGGATCGTCCTCATCGCCCCGACGACCTCGCCGGAGCGGCAGCAGGCGATCCTTCGCGGAGCCTCGGGGTTCGTCTACCTCATCTCGCTCGAGGGGGTTACCGGCGAGCGCGACCGGCTCCCCTCGAACCTTGCCGGCCTCGTCGGCACGGTGCGGGAGAAGACGGACCTCCCGCTCGCCGTCGGGTTCGGGGTCTCGCGCCCGGAGCATGTGGCTGCGGTCGCAGCCGCCGGCGCGAACGGCGTCATCGTGGGAAGTGCCCTTGTCCGGGCAATCGAGGAGCACCTCGATGATGAGGCCGGGATGCACGCGGCCCTCGCGACGGCGATCGGGGCGCTCCGGCGCGGGCTCATCCCCGACCCCGAACCTGATATACCCCGGCGGGAAAGAGTAGAGGGATGAAAAAGACCGTCGGATTCCTGCTCAACCCGGTCGCCGGGATGGGCGGCGCCGTGGGGCTCGCCGGGACGGACGGACAGGTTGCGGAAGCCCTCCGGCGGGGGGCGGTCCCGCACGCCTCCGACCGTGCGGTGCAGGCCCTCTCCCTCCTCCGCAAGGACGATATCGCGTGGTATACCTGTGCGGGACCGATGGGGGAGGACGTCCTTGCGTGTGCCGGCATCGATCGCTCCACCATCCTCTACCGGCCCGGCAACCCGACCGCTGCCAGCGACACAAAGGCCGCATGCCAGGCGTTCCTTGATGCCGGGGTCGACCTCGTCGTCTTCTGCGGCGGGGACGGGACGGCCAGGGACGTCGTTGACGCCGTCGGCCGGTCGGTCCCCATCCTCGGTATTCCCGCCGGGGTGAAGATGTACTCGGCGGTCTTTG
>JAEWMO010000101.1 GCA_023457135.1 Methanobacteriota archaeon
CACCCACACGGCCACCACTGGTAATAGCGGCCAGAGCAGAGGGGAAACACCTGGACCCATTCCGAACCCAGCAGTTAAGCCCTTTCACGTATCGCCTGGTACTGAGGTACGCGAGTCCTCGGGAAGCGCGATTCGCTGCTATTACCAACCTTTCCATTGGAACGCTGTTCTTCTATTGACCTGCCCTGGTGCGGGGGGTAATCCTTAAATACCTGGGTAGCGAAGATATAGAGGTAACATAGTTGCCAAGGTGGCGGAGCGGCCACGCGGTTGACTGCAGATCAACTACACCCCGGTTCAAGTCCGGGCCTTGGCTTTCAGCAGGGCATCCATCAGGATGGCCTGATGAGAAGAAAACCCGTCAGGGTTTTCGACTTCGATCGGGCGCGAAGCGGCCGATTGGGGAGAAAATC
Source organism: Methanobacteriota archaeon (assembly GCA_023457135.1). GTDB lineage: Archaea > Halobacteriota > Methanomicrobia > Methanomicrobiales > Methanoculleaceae > Methanoculleus. The sequence continues at coordinate 414 of JAEWMO010000101.1, forward strand.
CCTGTGGGATTTTCGACTTTGACTGGGCGCGTCAGCGTCCTGTGGTAATAGCGGCCAGAGCAGAGGGGAAACACCTGGACCCATTCCGAACCCAGCAGTTAAGCCCTCTCACGTATCGTCTGGTACTGAGGTACGCGAGTCCTCGGGAAGCACGATTCGCTGCTATTACCTTCCTTACATCACAACTGCTCTTCTAACAGTCTTTTACAATCCTGTTCCCCATACATCCGTCGATTCTCGGAACATGGCTTATTGTATACAACCATTCTCAAAGGCCTTCCGGCACGTAATCCCGACCGGCAAGCCCGGGTATCCCTCTCAGGAGCGCATCCGAAAACAGCGAAACCTGATCGGGGAGACGGAAGGACCAGGGGCCGCTCCCCGTTGAAACTCTCGTATAGCACCTTTCGGGACATCCGGCACGACGCCCCGTGCGGCTCCTCCCCGGCAGCGGAGCCGCGGGTGTTCCGGGGTCTTTACCTCAATGGAAGAGAGTTTCGTGCACCAAGTGGATCTCAATGATGCGCCGCCGTTGCGGTCGCATCGCTCTATGGTAAGTTCTGGCAGTTATTTAACATTTGTCGTTTGTTGATGCAATCACATTTACCTGGCCCGGTGCCGTCCCCGGTGGAGGTCTGCTGATCCGGGCAGGCCTGGAATCCATCCGGTAGCCCCGGCAGCCAGTCCTCAGGTACAATCGGAACCTACACGGCCACGAGCTGTGCGGCTCTCTGCTTCTCCTCCTGGAACACCTCGCCGAGCTCGAAGAGGATGCCCTCATCGAGGTGCTGCTCTGCGAGGAAGAAGACGTCCCCCTCCTCGGTGGTGAAGTGCTCCTCGACCTCCCTTCTCAGGTTGACGAGCGCCGGCATCCAGTCCGCGTCCCGGAGGGGGATCCTCTCGAACCGGGCAAGCGTCTCACGAACCCGGGCATGTTCGTCGAGCGACCGCCGGATCTCCTCGGGCACCTTATCGCGGAGGTAGGCATAGAGCGTGGCCTCCTCCGCGTAGACATGCCCCGGCAGCTCGCGGCGGAGCGTAATGCACCTGACATCCCGTGTTTCGGGGTCGCCCTCGAGCTCGTCGAAGAGGCCCCGGATGAGACTGTGATCGTCCCGGATCAGTTCAAGAATCTGCGGCATACATCTACCTCCATCCAGTGGGAGATGGAGGGTGAGCCTCTTAACCGTTTCGCCAAAAATTGGGAGTGCCGGTGCCCGGACACCCTGCCCGTATCGATACGTCCCGCCGCGCTCAGCGTGCCGCCATCGGCATTGCACTCTTCTTTGCGCTCTCGTAACTGCTCCCGAGGCTTGAGAGCTCGTCGCTGCTCATCTTCTTCTGCATCTCGGGGAAGATGTGATCTTCCTCCTCGCTGATGTGGTGCTTCACGTTCTCCTGGATCACCGTTATCTTCGCCACCCAGACATCCTCCTCCGAGGTCGACGCGCTGTCGAGCTGGGAGAGCAGCGTCTTGACCGCGTTGTGCTCCTCGATCGCCTCAAGCGCCATCTCCTTCATGCCCGAGTCCATGAGTTTCGGGTATACGGCCTGCTCCTCGCCGATCATGTGCGGGATAAGGTTCTCCTTTAAGGAGCTGTACTTCTGCTCGCGGCCGCTCGTACCCTTGCTCGAGAGTTCCGAAAGCAGCGAAAGCACCATCTGGTGCTCCTGTTTTAAGATATCGATAACATTCTGTGCCATCTGATCACTCCCCCCTGACCTTGAAGGGGAGCCACCATGGGCCGGTCCGGTATATATCAATTATCCCGGTTCCGGGACCCTGCCGGGAACAGCTGTAGGCAGGCCATCTCCTCTCCCTGTCCCGGTAATCCTCCCCCTCTCCGCCGCACGCTCCCGGATCGCCGGATACCCATAAATGCTCCCGGGGCCTAGATACCCGTATGCCGAAAGTGGGACCGGATACCTCAAACCCCGGAACGAAACTCCGGCGCGAACTCGGGCTCGCTGCCGTTACCCTGTCGGGTGTGGGGATCATCCTTGGAGCCGGGATCTACGCCCTGCTCGGTGAAGCGGCCGGGCTGGCCGGCAACGCCGTCTGGCTGACGTTCGCCGTCGCCGCCGCCATCGCGGGGTTCAGCGCACTCGGTTATGCCGAACTCTCCTCGATGTATCCCCGTGCGAGCGCCGAGTTCGAGTACGTCTACCACGCGTTCGGCGAGAGGCTTGCGTTCGTCGTCGGGTGGCTGATCATCTTCTCCGGCATCCTCGGGGCTGCAACCGTCTCGCTCGGTTTCGCCGGCTACTTCTCGGGCTTCACCGGCTTCCCCCTCATCCCCTCCGCCGTCCTCCTCCTCATCCTCCTCGCCGGGATCCTCCTCTACGGCATCAAAGAGACCGCCCGTGCCGCCATCATCATGACGCTCATCGAGGTCGGGGGGATCGTGATGGTCATCCTGATCGGCCTCCCCTATATCGGGCGGGTGGACTACTTCGAGATGCCTCTCGGGGTTGCCGGCCTCCTGCAGGCATCGGCGCTCGTTTTCTTCGCCTACATGGGGTTTGAGGAGATGGTGAAACTCTCGGAGGAGACCCGCAACCCGGAGAAGGTCATCCCGCGTGCCCTGATCATCGCGCTTGCCGTCTCCATCCTCCTCTACGTCCTGGTATCCGTTGCCGCCGTCTCGGTCGTCGGGTGGGAGCAGCTCGCCGCCTCGCGCGCGCCGTTCGCCGAGGTCGCCTCCGTCGCCCTCGGCCCTCCGGCGTTCACCCTCATATCGATCATCGCCCTCTTCGCCACGGCAAACACCGCCCTCCTGATGATGATGGCCTCCTCCCGCATCCTCTACGGCATGGCCTCCTCTACCGCGCTCCCGCCGCTCCTCGGCCGGGTGCACCCCCGGACCCGGACGCCCTGGGTCGCCATCATCGTCGTCGTGCTCGCCTCCATGGCCTTCCTCTTTGCCGGCGAGATCGACTTCGTCGCGAACGTCACCAACTTCACGCTCTTCGTGACGTTCGTCGTCATCAACGCTTCCGTCATCCTGCTCCGCTACCGGACTCCCGAAACGGTGCGGCCCTTCCGGATCCCGGGGAGCATCGGGCGCCTCCCCATCGTCCCGGTCTTCGGTGTGGTCTCAAGCCTCTTCCTCCTCGCCCAGCTGGACGCGACGGTGCTGCTGGTCGGCGGGGTCCTGGTCGTTGTCGGCGCCGGAATAGCCCTCGCCGGGCACCGGGGGTTCCAGGGTAGAACGTGATCCCCTCTATAGCATGGGAGGAAGTAATCTTCGAAAATTGCCTGCGCGTGAAGTCTTATCTTCGAGGAAGAGGGGTTCGTCCGGGCCGACTGAATCCCACCCGGACCCCTAGTTCATTTTTGCCTGGTAGCGCTCGATCGTGCCGACCGCTTCCAGTTTCCCGTCCGCCGAGAGGGCCGAGACGGCGCCGTGACCGCCTGCAATCAGGCACCGCCGGCCGCGGGGAGCGAGTATCCCGTCCATCTCCCGGACCAGATCGAGCAGCGCCCTGCGCTCCTGCCGCGCCCGCTCGCTGTCGACGTTGACCGACGTCACCAGGAAGTCCGCGAGCGAGTTGTAGCGTTTCCGGTCGTCGTCGAGGCTCCCGAAGTTGATCAGGGTGTCCGCGGTGAAGATGATCCCGTGGTCCGGGCAGAAGAAGTAGACCTGGCCGTGCATGTGCCCGCCGAGAGACTCCAGCACCTCGAACTCGAGGTCGTGGACCCGGAATCGGGCGAGGACCGGGAAGATCGAGCGCATGGAGAGGTGCTCCCCCGAAAAGAGCGTCGGGTTCTCCGGCGGGTTGAAGCGCGAGAAGAGGTTGATGATCGTCGTGTAGACCTCTTCGAGGATCGAGGACTCGCTCCGTGATCCGTAAGCGCGGTTTGCCGTACGGATGATCTCCTGCGAGCCCTTATGCGTGAACGCCTCGGCATTGAAGAACCCGCCTGCCCCGCAGTGGTCCGCGTCGGCGTGGGTAAGGTAGATCCGCCGGATCCTTGTGAGATCCCCAAGCCCGTAGTGCTGGAACATCCGCACGGCGTCCTCGTGATAGATCCCGTACCCGGTATCGATCATGACGGTCTCGTCCGGAGCGCGGAGGAGGAAGATGTTCCCGCCGCCCGGCATCTGGAAGCAGAAGACCTCGACGTCGTCGGCGAGGGGGATGCGCTGGACGTCGGCGTAGAACCGGTCGCCCGTGGTGTTCCGGAGCGTCCTTCCCGTGGTGAGGATGCACTCGAAGACTTCCCTCGGGTCCTGGCCGAGGCTGTTGAGTTCCTGGACGATGTGGTTGACGTCCTGGAGGAGGGAGAGGAGGAAGCCGTCCTCGGCCGTCCCGATCAGCCCCCGCACCGTCTGGGCGAACCTGACGTAGAAGACAGTATCGTCGAGCCTCTCCCCGGTCGTGTCGTACTCGAGGATCTCGAGGCGGTAGCGCGACTTGAGCCGGTCGAGCAGGCTCTCGACGATCGCGGTCTCCTCGATGTTCAGGCTGATGGTGAGCCTGTCAGCAGCGCACCTGCGGTGCTCGCGCTCCGGCTCTGCGACCCCTCGCGGGTCACACCTTCGATCGTCGAAGTCGATGTAGGCGATGTTCGCCCCCGCCCCGGTGATGTAGGTGAGGAGTTCGAAGAGAGAGCCGGGCTGGTGGGGAACGTGGACGGCGAACTTCAGGAACCCGAGCGTGGGGAGCGTCTCCTGGAGGTAGCCGATGGCGTGGAGGTCTTCCTTCATCCGCGCATACGTCGCGGGCGTCGCGGTCACCTCGAAAAAGACCGTGGCGGGATCGATCCTGCGGTCGTACTGGATGCGGTTGATGTTGCCCGAATACGACTTGATGATCTCGGCCGCGCGGTGCAGCGCGCCCGGTTTGTCGGGCATTCTGGCGACGAAAGAGTATTTATTCACCGGTTCACCTGATGATGCATCAAGAGGTGGGCGGTCGTCCTATAAGCACCTTTTTGTGCATCGTGAAGGGCCGCAACCAGAAAATGGAAGGGTTCCGGTGCCTCCATGCGGTTCTGTCAGGGGGTGGAGAGTTTCGGGCGCACCGCCTCTGCCCAGGCGCGGACGGCCTCCCAGTTGCGGAAGTCTCCCGTCTTTGCCCGGATGAGTTTGATGATCGTCCGGTCCGGGAGGGAGAGGTGTCCGGTCTCGAGTTTCCCGGCAAAGAGGCCCGTCTCGACGGGTTTGACGAGCATCCTGACCTGGTCCATCGATGCTTCCGCCTTCCTGAGGAGATCGGGGTCCTCTTCCTTGATCGTGAGCCCCACGGCGAAGAAGGCGACCGGCATGCTGCGCAGGTTCTGCTGGTTCTTCTCGATGAAGACCTGTGATTCCGGGAGCCATTTCCCCATGTAGATCGGGCTCCCGATGATGGCCGCACGGTAGGAGGAGAGGTCGCCGACCTCCGTGACCGGCCGGAGATCGACCTCGTCACCGGCCTTCCTGAGTTCATCGCCGATCGCCTCCGCCACCTCCGCGGTCGAGCCGTAGCGGGTGGCATACGCGACAAGAATCCTGTCTGCCATAAGGCAGTAATCTCTCGCGTAAATGGGCTTAAACGTTACCGGAGGGTACGGGTTATGTTCTTATGGATTGGCCTCCCCTATAGGTCCGATGGCGATCCAGGAAGATAGTGCCAGAACATGGTACCACAGGGCGCAGGTCTGCTGCAACAACCAACGACTCGACGAGGCGATCGCCTGCTACGATAAGGCCCTCGAACACGCTCCTGACGACCCCATCCTCTGGAGGCGGAAGGGGTTTGCACTCATCAAGGCCGGCCGCCACGCCGAGGCCGCCGACTGCTTCGACCGGGCGCTCGCCCTCGACCCCGCCGATGCGACGGCCTGGCAGCGGAAGGGCTACGCTCTCGCCTGCATGGGAAGAAAGGAGGACGCCGTCGCCTGCCTGGATGCGGCGCTCGTGCGGGATCCCGGGCACATCCTCGCCTGGCAGAGCAGGGGATGGCTGCTCGGGACCCTCTGCCGCTACGACGAGGCGGTCACCTGTTTTGAAGCGGTCATCCGGCTCGATCCCGGCCGCGGGTCGGCGGCCTGGCTCCGGGAGCGCATGCGGGAGAGAAGGGATCTTGAGGCGCTCGCATCCGAGGTCCGGGAAGCGGAGCGGATCGTCGAGGTGCCGGCCTGCATCCGCGAGGTCGTCAGGGAGCGGGACTACGGCAACGTCGAACTCGCCCGCGCGGTGCTCAGGGAACTGGTCGGTCAGGCGGAGACGCCGGCGGTCCGGCAACGGTAAAAATAGGGTGGGTGACTTCTCACCGGTGCGCGAAGTAGGCGGTCACCCGGCCGTCCTCGACTGAGTCGATCCGGGCAAACCCGATCCGCTCGAACTGGACGACGCGGTCCGCCTCGCCGGCGACCAGCGGTTCGCAGAGCCCCGCAAGGTCACCGTCCTGCCTGATGACGGTGCAGGGGAGCCCCGTGCCCGCCGGCAGCCACTGGATGATCGGCGCCTTCTCGCGCCGGGCATCCTCAAGCGATTCGCCGGCATACGAGACCTCCAGCATCTCCCCGACCCGTTCGAGCCGGATGTTGTAGAGGTCCTTTAGCCGGACCATGCTCTTCCCCTCGATATCCGCCTTCGGGAGGAGGACCCTCTCCCCGGCGACGAGAGTCCTGACCCCGCGGGAGGGATCGTTCGGGTGCAGGGCCGCGTGGGCCTCGTGCCGGGGTGCGCCTGCCACCGTCACCTCGACCGGGTCGGGGACGAAGAAGTAGCGGTTCGCCTTCGGGTCGACGATCTCCTTGTTCTTGGCGTAGAGGTTCTCCCACGAGAACGATATATCGGTCTCGCCGACCCCGATATCGACCATGGCGTTCCGGACCGCCTCGGCCTCGATGCCCCGGCGCGCGATCGCCCGGAGCGTGCCGAGATGGACGTCGTCCCAGCCCGTGTAGAGGCCGCTTCTGATCCCCTCGCGCATCCCCGACGTCGAGAGGACGACGCCCGAGATCCCCATCCGCCCGTAGTGGCGGTAAACCGGCGGCTTCCAGTTGAAGTAGTCGAAGATGTAGCGCTGCCGCCCCGTATTCGCGATATGGTCCTTCCCGCGGATGACGTGGGTGATCCCGAGCAGGTGGTCGTCCACCGCGACCGAGAAGTTCATCAGCGGGAAGACCGTGGCGTCGACCCTCGGGTGGAGGGGCGTGTTCACGATCCGCATCGCCGAGTAGTCCCGCATCGCCGGGTCCGGGTGGGCGAGATCCGTCTTCACCCGGACGGTCACGTCGCCCTCGTAGAACTCGCCCTCAAGCATCCGCTGCCAGAGTTCCAGGTTCTCCTCCACCGTCTGCTCGCGGCAGGGACACGCCTTCCCCTTGAGTTTGAGTTCCCTGAACCGCTCGGAGTCGCAGACGCAGACGTAGGCGCCCCCGAGCTCGATGAGTTTCCGGCAGAGGTCGTAGTAGATATCGAGCCGGTCGCTCTGGTAGACGATATCGGTGATCCCGAGGCCGAGCCACTCGATATCCTCGCGAACCATATCGTAGGCCTCAGGGTCGACTCTCCGCGGGTCGGTATCCTCGATCCGGAGGACGTACCGGCCGCCGTAGCGCCGGACGTAGTAATCATTCAGGATCGAGGCGCGGGCATGGCCCAGGTGCAGCGGCCCGCTCGGGTTCGGCGCAAACCGCATCACCACGCCGTTCTCGGCGCCCTCGAGGGCAGGAAGCTCGCGCGTGTGCTCGTGCGTCTCACTGAGTTCCGCGAGGAGTTCGGGGGCGATCGTCTCGAGGCGGTTCTTCCGCTCCGCCGGGGTCATCGCCGCCACCTCCGCGATCGCCTTTCCTGCCAGGGGGCCGAGTTCCCGTGCCCGGCTCCGGTACTCGGGATGCTTGCCGAGCACCGTGCCGATGACCGTCCCGCTCTTGGGGGCCGCGTCGTGCTTCACGGCGTTCTGCAGGGCGTAGATGAGGAGCAGGTGCTCGAGATCGGCGTCCATGGTCTCAGTAGCCCCGGGCGATGAAGTAATCGGCGATCTCTCCGAGCAGGCGCTTCTCCTCCGAGTCCGGGAGAATCGAGAGCGCCTGTTTTGCAACGGTGGCCCGCTCGACGGCTTTTGCCCGGACGGCGTCGATGATGCCCGCGTCCTTGAGCCGCGCGATCAGGCCCTCGATCTCTTCGGCCGAGAGGCTCCGCCGGTACGGGGCAAGGTCGATCCCCTTCTCGCGCGCAAGGATCGCGATCAGGGTCTGCTTCCCCTCCCGGATATCCGACGCCTGGTCCTTGCCGCTCTTCTCGGTGCTCGCGAGAAGGTCGATAAGGTCGTCCTGGATCTGGAAGGCGACGCCGCTGTTCACCCCGAACTGGTAGAGAGCGTCGGCCTGGACCGGTGTCGCGCCCGCCAGGATCCCGCCGATGGCGGCGGATGCGCCGTAGAGCACGCCGGTCTTCTTGCTGACCATCTCGAGGTACTCGATCTCCGCGACGTCGTTCCGCTTCTCAAACGCCATATCCATGCTCTGCCCCTCGCAGATCTCGGCGCACGTCCGGGCGAGCATCTTCGTCGCGTGGACCTTTGCGAGGTTGTCTGCATCAGAGAGGCAGATGAACTCGAACGCCTTCGCGTAAAGCACATCGCCTGCAAGGATCGCGGTCGGCTCGTCCCAGACCGTGTGGACCGTCGGGACCCCGCGCCGGGTGACGTCCCCGTCCATGATATCGTCATGGATGAGGGTGAAGTTGTGCGTCAGTTCAAGCGCGAGGGCCGCAGGGATCAGGTCGTCGGAGGAGCCTTTCCTCACCGCCTCTGCGGCGAGGATGACGACCGCCGGGCGGAGCCTCTTCCCACCCGCAAGCAGCAGGTGGGCGCTCGCCCGGAAGAGGTCGCCGTGGACGTCTCCGAAGTAGCGGTTGATCACCTTATCGATCTGGTCGGCGTTCTTCTCCAGGTAGTCTTCAAGCGTCGTCATGCCGTCTCTCCTACTTAATCAGCACCTTCTGCCCGTTCCTCATGACGTGGAGGTCGTTTCCGAGGGTGTACCCGAGCTCCTCCGCGAACTTCGCGTAGCCCCCGGTCATCCCGATATCGCCGTGCGACGGGATGATGTGCTGGGGGTTCAAGAGGTGCAGGAACTCGTAGTGGTCCTCCTTGTAGGCGTGACCCGAAACGTGCAGTTCATCGAAGATCCGCACGCCCGCCATCTTGGCGCGTGCCTCGACCAGGTAGCGCTGGCCGTAGTTCATCGGGTTCGGGATCACCTTCGCCGAGAAGAGGATCTTGTCGCCCTTCTCAAGTTTGTAGGGGGTGTCGCCCATCACGATCCTGGTGAGGATCGCGCCCGACTCTCCCTGGTGGCCGGTGACGATCGGGAGGAACTTGTCCTTCCCGGTCTTCATAATCCGGCGCAGCGTCCTGTCCACGGTCCGCCGGTTGCCAAACATCGAGAGCGACTCGGGGAACCCGACCAGTTTGAGCTGTTCGGCCGCCGAGCTGTAGCGTTCCATCGACCGGCCGAGCAGGACCGGCTTTCGGCCGATCTCGTGGGCGCACTCGGCGATCGACTTGACACGGGAGATGTGCGAGGAGAACGTCGAGACAAACAGAGCGCTCTTGTCGTCCTCGTAACTCGTGATGGTATCCCTGACAAGGTCCCGCGCGATCCGCTCGCTCGGGCACCGTCCGTTGTCGGCGATGTTGACGCTCTCCGTGATGAGGGCGATCACGCCCTCCTTCCCTATCTGGCGCAGCCGCGCGAAGTCCGGCGGCTCCCCGATCACCGGCGTCCGGTCGAGTTTGAAGTCGTTTGCATAAACGACAGCCCCCTGCGGGGTGTGCAGGACCGGGAAGACGGTATCGATGATCGAGTGCTGGGCCCGCACGAACTCGAGCGTCAGGTGCGGGGAGATGGTGTAGCGCTGCCCGGCCTTCAGGGCGAAGAGCTTATTGTTCACCCCGAACTTCTGCTCCCCTGCAATCTGCTGCCGGATCAGTTCCGAGGTATAGGGCGTGCTGATGATGGGCGCATTGTAGCGGTGCGCGAGTTTCGGAATCGCACCGATATGGTCCAGGTGCCCGTGCGAACAGACGATCGCCTTGACACTCCCCTCTACTGCATTCATGATGGTGTCATCAGGAATGGCCTTCATCTCGATCAGGTCCAGGGAATGCATGTTCTCGATATCAGCATCCTCATGGATCATCACCTGGTCGAGGCGCAGGCCCATATCAAAGATGACAATCTCTTTGCCGCAGCGGACGGCAGTCATATTTCTGCCGACTTCGTTATACCCGCCCACTGCTATGATCTCAATATCCATGTAGCCTCCAAATTCTGGATGGTTGTGTGTTGTTCAGTCGCTGGTCTCAATCATCTGCCGGGTCAATCCGGTGATATACGTCCGTGTGTGCGCGAGATCCCCGACTGTGCGGGATCCCGTCAGGAACATTGCGACCGCGAGTTCCCGGTGTATCGCCTCGACGGCTCTAAAGAGAGCGTCGTCGCTCTCCATGGCCGGTTTTAAGAGGGGGAGCGCCATGCCCCCGAGATCCGCCCCGAGCGCAACGGCTTTTGCGATATCGATTCCCGATCGCAGACCGCCTGTTGCGATGATCGGGCCGCCGGTCCTGTGCACCTCACAGAGGCTCACCACGGTCGGTATGCCCCAGGAGAGGAAGGCCTCCCCGAGATCGGCAAGACGGGAACCGGTCGCCCGCAGGCATTCTATCTTTGCCCAGGACGTCCCTCCGTAGCCGCCGATATCGATGGCGCTTGCTCCTGCTCCCCAGATTGCCCTTGCAGTTCCGGCAGCTATGCCGGAGCCGGTTTCCTTCACGATGACCGGACGGGAGAACTCCTCGCAGAGAGTGCGGAGCGCTTCCAGGCTCCCCTCTGCATTATGATCGCCTTCCGGCTGAATCGCTTCCTGAAGCGAATTGAGATGGATGGCGATCGCCTGTGCGTCGATCATCTCGACGGCCCGTTCCGCCCACTCGATGCCGTGGTCGCGGAGCTGGATGATCCCCAGGTTCGCGCAGAGGAAGGCATGCGGCGCCTCCTCGCGCACGATGGTGAAACTCCCTTCCAGCTCGGGCTTCTCCAGTGCCGCTCGCTGAGAACCGACGCCCATACCGAGGTTGAACCGTTCGGCCGCACGTGCAAGCCGCCGGTTCACCTCGAGGGTGTCCGGATGTCCTCCGGTCATCGCTGCAATGAAGAGGGGGGAACCGAGTGTCGCGCCGAGGAACCCTGTCCCGGTATCGATCGCGTCCATGTCGCATTCGGGAAGGGCGTTATGGACCAGCCGGACGTCGGAGAATCCGGCATCGCCGGCCTCGATGGGCTTCTCGGCACAGATGACCAGGTGGTCCCGTTTCCGTGACGACGTAACGGTCTCTCCCGTCATGGCGCACCCCTTCCGATGGTCGTTCCCCCGTGCCCGGTGCCGTCAAGGAACCGGTCAATCTTTGATACGTGGAATATATGCGACTCGATCCCGGCGTCGGCGAGCGCGAGGAGTTCCATGATCTTGCCCCGCATGCCCCCGGTGACGTCGGTGTTCCCCGACCCGCCGATATCGAGCGTCTCTACAATCTCCCGGTCGATGCGCGGAACGACCGCGCCGTTCTGCAGGACGCCGGGAACGTCCGTCGCAAGCCCCACGCGCCTGCTAGAGAGGTCTGTCGCAAGCCGGGCGACCAGTTGATCGCCCGATACGATGCAGGACCCCTTCAGGCGGTCCATCACCACGTCGCCGTGCAGCACGGGCACAATACCGTGTTCTGTCATTTCGGCGATATGGCGGGTCTCAAACGAGGCCAGACGGCCGCCTTCCGCGAGACCGAGGTCGAGCGGGTGGATCCCGATCGCCTCGACCCCTGCGTCCCGCAGGGCATCGACGACCGCGGCGTTCAGGCTTGAGACGGCTGCATGCGTCTCATACACGCCGGGAACGTTATCCCCCGTCAGACCGTCGGCGATCCGGTAGCGCCGGGCCTCCGGGTGCCCGCACGACCCCGCACCGTGGACGAGGACGAGTCCCGTGGCTCCCCGTGCGGCGAGCTGTGCCGCGATCTCGCGCAGGCGGTCGTGATCGATGGCGCATTCACCCGACTTGTCGGTGATCACGCTGCCTCCCAGTTTCAGTACCACGGTCTCAGTCATGCTTCTCTTTTCTCGCGCCGTCCGTATCTATGGTGGTGATGATCGCCCTGCCCTCGCAGGCCTCGATGGCCCCGGCGACCCGGCTCTTTGCACGCCGGGGACAGAGAGCGATGATGCACCCGCCACCACCGGCGCCGGTGATCTTTGCGCCGTAGGCGCCGCTCGCCCTCGCCGCAAGCACGAGTTTGCTGCTTGCCGGGTGACCCACACCCAGCGCCTCGAGGAGGGCGTTGTTCATGTCCATATACTGCCCGAGTTCCTTCGGGTTATTGATGCTGTGGAGAGCCGCAAGAGTCAGCGCCCCGATGGCGTCGATGATCGGGTTCGCGACATCCGGGTGTCTCTTCCGCAGGCTCCCGACCTGCTCCACCATCTTTGCGGTGCTGTGCGGCACCAGGGTATTGCCCACGACGAGCTGCAGGCCCTGCGGCGGAAGCCGACGCTTGGAGTTCCCGGTGATGAGCACTATCCCGCCGTTCGTCGAGACGTAGGTATCGGTCGGGCTTGCCCTTCCGTTCTGGACCTTCTTCTCGATATTGAACGCGATATCCGCGATCTCGTCACGGGTGCGGCCGATCCCGAACTCATCGTTGATCGCACAGAGGGTTGCCACCGTCACCGCGGCCGAAGAGCCGAGGCCTGAGGAACTCTGGAGCTGGGAGTGGACGTAGACGCTGCCCCGGACACCCATCCTCCGGAAGCATTCATCGATATAGGGTGACTTGGGCCGGGTCGGGTTTCGCGATTTCCTCACCGTGACATAGACACGGGGTTTTATCGCCATCGCGACGCCCGGTTTCCCATAGACCACGGCGTGCTCTCCGAAGAGGAAAACCTTGCCCGGCGCGCTCCACGTTGCCAATCACACCACCGCTATCGCAGCATACCCCACAACCTGGTCGAGATCCTCTGTCACGTCGCCGCTCGTCGTATACCGGAGCAGCCTCCCCTGCGTCGCACCGAACGACCGGCAGACGATGCACATCGTCGCGATCGGGCCGTAGCCGCAGACCGTGGCGCCGGTCTCCTGGAGCCGCCGGTAAAACTCCGGCACGTCCAGGGTTTCGAGGGCTTCGATCGCATGGAGGTCGTGCTGTCGGGCCGTCGCGTCCGGGACGTAGTGCGAGAAGTCGCTTGAGGCGACAAGCCGCACGTTCCTTCCGGTGCGCTCGATCGCTTTGAGCACCTTCTCTGCAAGGGCGGCCGCCGCTTCGTACCGCTGGTCTCCTACGAGGACGGGCGCAACCCGTGCCCGCGGGAACCGGTACTTGATGATCGGCATCTGGACCTCGATGGAGTGCTCGCTCCGGTGCGATAACTCGTCGATGGGGATATCCAGCGCATCGACAAACTCCGTATCAACGTCGACGAGACCGAGAGGCGTCTCCCACGGCACCGCGGAGGCACAGGTCATATACCCCCGGTGGCTCGGCCCGAAGACCAGAAACGTGCCGTCAAAATCAGGCGGGATGGTTGAGAAAGCACAGGCTGCTGTCTCCCCCGAATAGACATAGCCTGCATGGGGAGAGACGATTCCCCGGGCGTCGATGCCCGGGGGCCTCTTCTGGAAGAATGACTCCAGCAGCTGCTCCAGATGCCTGGGCTCGGCAGGATAGAACATTCCCGCTACACTGCATGGGCGCATATCCATCAAGGTCGAGCTCTTGTGCCTTCTATCTTATAACTCTGTCTCAAAGTCTTCGGGAGTGAGCGATGTGGCAACACCGCGCAGGTGGAGCATCTCTCTGGTCAGGAGGTAGTAGATCATCGAGAGCGCTTTCCTGCCCTTGTTGTTTGTCGGGATGACCATGTCGACGTACTTGGTCATGTTGTTGGTGTCGCAGAGCGCGACGATCGGGATACCCGCCTGGACCGCCTCGGTGATCGCCTGCGAGTCGCCGATTGGGTCGGTCACAACGACCACATCGGGCTCGATGTACTTGTTCAGGCGCTGGTTGGTGAGCATGCCCGGGATGAACCGGCCGATGACCGACATGCCGCCGATGGTCTCGGCGAACTTCTTTGCCGGGTACTGGCCGTACTGCCGGGAGGTGACGATCAGGATCTTTGCGGGGTCGTACTGCGAGAGGAACTTCGCTGCAGTCTTGATCCGCTCGTCGGTCGCCTGGATGTCCAGGATATAGAGCCCATCACCGCGGACGCGGTAGATGAACTTCATCATGTCCTTGCTCTTCTGCTGGGTGCCGATGTGCACGCCGGCTGCGAGGTACTCTTCAACGGGCACCAGTGGTTCTTTCAGTTCAATCTCGAGTTCGTTTCCAGTCAAGTTAGATCAGCTCCTCTATTCGAATCAGTTCATTCAGTTTGGCTATCCGTTCTCCGCCGACTGCCCCGGTCTTGATGAAGATGCACCCGAACGCGGTCGCAAGGTGCGCGATCGTCGCGTCGGTGGTCTCCCCGGACCGATGGCTCATGACGGTCTCCATACCGCTCTCCCGGGCGAGGTGAATCGCCTCGAAGGTGTCGGTGAGTGTTCCGATCTGGTTCGGCTTGATCAGCACGCAGTTTGCCGCGTCGGTCTCGATACCCTTCGTGATCCGCTCGACGTTGGTCACGAAGAGGTCGTCGCCGCAGATGAGGCAGCGATCGCCGACCTGATCGGTCAGTCCGGCAAACGCCTCAAAGTCCTCCTCAAAGAGGGGGTCTTCGATGTAGACGAGGTTGTAGCGGTCGACGAGATCGGCCATGTAGGCGATCTGATCTTCGCTGGTCCGTGCGGCGTCCCGGTAGCGGTAGCGCTCGCCGTCCCAGAGTTCGCTCGCCGCAACGTCGACGCCCATCCGGACCTCGACGTTCGTCTCGTCGGAGACCGTGGCGATCGCTTCGCTGATGATCTCGAACGCTTCGGTATCGGAGATCGCCGGCGCCCAGGCACCCTCGTCGCCTTTGCCGGAGAGTTTGCCCCGCGCCTGCAGGATCTTCTTCACCGTCTTGTGCACGGCGGCGTTCACAAAGACGCCTTCCGTTGCACCGGACGCTCCGGTGGGGACCACCAGGAACTCCTGGATCGACGTGGCATTCGGTGCGTGCGCGCCGCCGCCGATGACGTTGCCGAGCGGCAGGGGCGTCTCGCTCGCAAATGCGCCACCCAGGTAGCGGAAGAGCTCCAGGTTCAGAGACGATGCAGCCGCCTTTGCACACGCGAGAGAGAGTGCTACGGCGACGTTTGCACCGATCGAACTGAAGTCCGGCGTGCCGTCGTTCTCCCGGAGCAGTGCGTCGAATGTGATCTGATCGCGGGTGTCTTCACCGATGAGCGATGGAATCAGGTTTTTCCGTGCATCCTCGATAGCCTCACGGGGTGACCGCACCTTCGCTTCGTAAGTCCCGGTGCTCGCACCGCTGGGAGCCGCTGCCCGTCCGAAACCGCTCTCCGTGTAGATCTCGGCCTCGACGGTCTCGTTTCCGCGGCTATCCAGGATTGTTCTCAGGGTTATCTGTTCGATGGTCGTCATCAGATCACTACTTTCTCTTCACGGTTATAGGGATCACGTCCAGATCAAACTCTTCGAGTGCGATCTCAAGCGGCTCAGTTCTGGTCGTGTTAATCAAAACCGGTGCACCCATCGATATCTGCAGAGCACGAGCCCCTATGATCCGCGCTCGTTCATATCGGGTATACGATTCCATCGTGCGCCTCAAAATCATTAATAATAAATGGGGTCGCTGAGATTTGAACTCAGGTCACAGCATCCCGAACGCCATAGGATAGTCCAGGCTACCCCACGACCCCTCATTGATACGGATTCAGGTCCTCCACAAGTTCTTTGTGTGTCAGCAGCATCCGCCTGCAGCAATAACGCTCCAGGCCGAGATCGTCGAGGATCCTCGCTGGATCCTCGCCTGCATCTCGTCGCTCCTTGAACTCCTTCCAGGCTGTAGAGACGACCTTACCGCATGTAAAACATCGTACGGGTATCATACAAGTTGTCCTGCATCCCTTATATGTCTTTTGGCCTCACCGGTAGGACTTCTGGAACTTTGCGCGTGCACCGCGGCCGTGCGGCTTCTTGGTTTCCTTCTGCCGCGAGTCGTTGACGAGCAGCGTCCGGTCGTACGCGACGAAAGCGTCCTTGATTGCAGGGTCGTTGTGCCATTCCACAATCCCGCGCGCGAGCGCCGTCCGGATTGCCTCGGCCTGGCCCATCGTGCCGCCGCCGGCGACATCGATCGTGGCGTCGACGCCGTCGAGCGCGTTCGGCATCAGCAGCAGCGGCTCGGCGATCTTCAGGCGGATCAGCTCGGTCCCGTAGATCTCGAGGGGCACGGAGTTGATGCGGACCCGGCCGTTGCCGGGCTTCAAGGTCGCGCGGGCGATTGCCGTCTTTCTCTTACCGCTTGTATTGATAATCTTTGCCATTCCATCACCCTGTTTAGTACTTTGCTCCGAGGTTGGTGCTGATTGCCCCGACGGTCACATATCTCGGGCTGCTCAGCCGGCTGATGTGGGCCGCTTCGAGCGTCTCCGTCTCCATCCCGACGAACTGGGTCGGTACGCCGACGTAGGTCTTGATCCGCTTGAACGCGGCGATACCGCGCTCGCGCTTGTAGGGGAGCATCCCGCGGATGGTCCGCTTGACGATATGGTCGGGCCTGCGCGGGAAGAACGGACCGCCTTCACGGGATCCGCGCTCGCGCTTCGTGGTGTAGTGCTCAATCACCTGCGCCCGGCTTCCGGAGATGATTGCCTTCTCCGCATTCACGATGGCGATCTCTTCGCCCGCGAGCGCACGCTGCGCGACGATGCTGGCCATTCTTCCGAGCAGCAGTCCATCTGCATCGATTACTGTAACCATTCGTCTCACCTGAGGATCCGTACCCTGCTCCCCGTCGGGTTGTCCCGGACGAGGTCCTCGATAGTCATGCACGTCCCGTTGGCGCCCGTGATCTTGCTCACGGCGGCCTCGGAGAAGTCCAGCGCGGCGATCTTCACCGGCAGGGTGAGCGCACCGCTGCCGAGCACCTTGCCCGGCACCAGGATCGTCTCGCCTTCCTGTGCGTAGCGGTCGATCTTGCTGAGGTTCACCTCGGCGTAGTTCTTCCGGGGCGCGTCAAGCCTCCGTGCAATCTCGCGCCAGATCTTCGCCTCATTGATGCGCGACGCATCTTTGAGCGTCACAATGAGGGCGGCCAGCCGGGGGTTTGATTTCTTCTCTGTTGTCTTGGTCATTCAGTCCCCTCTCCCGTTATCTCGTTCATCACGTCTACCAGGTCGTCTGATGATTTCTGGATATACTGTAGCGCTCTCTCGATGATCTCCCGGACGGGCATCGATCCGTCGCTCTCCACCACAAAGATGAATCTGTTCGTGTCGGCGCTGATATGGATGGCCGCCTCATTGCCGATTCCACCGGCAAGGCACGCCCGCTCACAGAGCCTGCAGAGAGAACACGATTCTTCCCGGCCCGCGACCGCGCGGACTTTGCCCTGTCCTGTCTCGAGGACATGGCGCGGGCACTCGTCGACACACATGCCGCACCCGTCGCACCGCTCATCGACGGCGATCACCGGGTAGTTCTTGTAGCCGCAGGCGGTCGTCGCCTGCCACTTGGCATGGTCTTTTCCGGTGCCGACGGTAGCCTGGGCCTCGAGCACGATCTTCTGGTCCTCGGCGAGGTCGATGATGGGGACCATCTCCTCTGCCGGTGCGGCGTCGGGGTCCTGGGGTATGAGGTCGCTTGAATAGACCGTCTTCGGGCCCTCGACGGAGAGCGTGTAGGTGGCGGTGCAGGCTGAGCAGCCGGCACCCTCGCAGGCACACTCGCTGCGCGGTTTGTAGACCTTCAGGTCTGTCCGCAGGGGGATGAGCCCCAGCCGGTGCGTCAGCATCTCGTCGAAGAGAACGCTGGTGTTATCGTAGATGCGAACATCTTCGATGGCGAGCGTCGGCACCTCGCTGATCATCGCCCGCCTGAACATATTGGCGAACGATGTGGAAACGCCGCTGATGGTGAATTTGGCGACTCTCTCATCCAGGCGAGAAAACGCTATCTCCATTACACTCTCCTTCCTCTCCGGCCGCCCTTACCGCGGATGCTGTCGTGGGGCACCGGGGTGACGTCTTCGATGCGGCCGATCCGCATTCCCGCACGGGCGAGAGCACGGATTGCTGCCTGAGCGCCGGGACCGGGGCTCCGCTGTTTGCCGCGGCCGGGTGCGCGCACCTTGACGTGGACGCCGACGATTCCCTTGTCGCGGGCGTTCTGTGCGACCTGGATTGCCATCTGCATGGCTGCGTAGGGCGAGCTCTCGTTCCTGTCCTGCTTCACGACCATGCCGCCGCTGCTCTTGGTGACCGTCTCGGCTCCGGAGAGGTCGGTGATGGTGATGATGGTATTGTTAAAGGAGGCAAAGATGTGCGCGATGCCCCATTTCTCTTCTGCCATGGTATTACCTCACTCCTGCGCGAGCGATGCGGCTTCTCTCGGGATGAACGTCGTTCGTGAGCGGGGAGGGGCCGTAGTATGCTATCTCCTGCTCTTCGGCCCGTGCGACCCGGTAGCCCGGGATGGTTACCCGGCGGCCGCCGATCGCGATGTGACCGTGGACGATGAACTGGCGGGCCTGCTTGGGGGAGCGTGCGAACCCCCTGCGGAGGACGAGCGTCTGGAGGCGGCGGTCGAGCTGCTGCTCGACTTTCAGTGCGAGGACGTCGCCGACATCGGCGCTCTCGCCTACGAGGCCGTAGCGGTAGAGGTGGTTGATGAGCTCGTCCCGCTTCTTCTGGTAGTCCTCGGAGATGCCTCCCGACCGGAGTGCTACGAGTTCACGGGCGGCGGCGCGGTACTTCCGCAGCACGCTCTGGGCCTTCCAGAGTTCGCGCTTGTTCCGCAGACCGTAGTCGATGATGAGGCGCTTCTCGTCCTCAAGTCTTGTCTTCTCGAACCGCCGCTTGGGCGTCGCATACTGCTTGTGGTTCTGTCCGGGGTATCCCATTCAATCACCCAATTAGTTCTTCTTTCTCTTGACGCCGACGGTCGTGCCCGTTCTTCCGGTAGACTTGGTGCGCTGGCCGCGGACCTTCTGTCCCGTCTCGTGCCGGATGCCGCGGTAGCTGCGCATCTTGCGCATGCGGTTGACGTCTTCCTCGTTCATCATGGAGAGATCGGTGCCGAGGAGGTGCCGGGCTTCTCCGGTGTAGACGTCTTTCTTGCGGTTGAGCATCCAGGTCGGCACCTGCTCGATGTAGGTGTCGACTGCGCTGGCGATGCGTGCGACGGACTCGTCGTCCATCTTGCCGAGCACGGCAAGGGGATCGACTCTGGCAAGGGCGGCGATGGTGCGCGAGGTGTGCGGACCGATGCCCTTGATGCCGGTCAGCGCGATGTGAACGGCCTTGGTTCCGTCGAGATCGGTG
Source organism: Methanobacteriota archaeon (assembly GCA_023457135.1). Classification (GTDB taxonomy): domain Archaea; phylum Halobacteriota; class Methanomicrobia; order Methanomicrobiales; family Methanoculleaceae; genus Methanoculleus. The sequence continues at coordinate 19,898 of JAEWMO010000101.1, forward strand.
TTCCTGACTCGAACAAAGTACTTTATCTCTTCTTCATCCATGTGATCGCCTCATCATCGACGTTGTCGGTGAAAGCGCTGAGGGAGGGATTTGAACCCTCGAGTCCCAGGGGGACACAGGTTTAGCAAACCTGCGCCATACCAGGCTTGGCTACCTCAACATAGAATTTCGCATCTTTCGATACTCGCAGCACGCAGGGTGCTGCTCCAGACACAGCATTCTATGACTTGTGCCTATTGATTTTGGTACGGCAGACTAATAATAATTGCGGTGGTGTCAGGGGGATCGGGGGGCCCGCTCGACCCCGCTCCCGATCAGCCCCGATGCTACGATGGGAAGAGCGATCGTCGCGTCGCAGAAGCACTGGACGCGCGGACACGCCGGCGCCTCCTTGCCCCAGCTGATCGCCTCCTCAAACGTGCACCCGGAGAGCCCGCCCCAGTGGGGGGCGTCGGTGGTGTACTGGATGGCATAGGCGTGTCCGCCGAGTTGCTGGTCGTGGATGGAGGCGATGACCTGGGTCTGCTGGATGAAGTTCTTCGGGACGCCGCCGCCGACGTAGATGACCCCGGTCTTCTTCGACCCCTCGACCATCCGCGTGATCTCGTCGGTGTCGGCGAGCTGGTCGATATCGATCTCGACCCCGCGCCGGCGGGCCATGACAAGCCCGATCCCGATGGAGGAGTCGCCGAGGGCGGGGATGAAGATCGGAACGCCATACTCGGCGCAGGTGGCGACGAGCGATTTGCCTTCCGGCCGCCGTTCGCGGAGCCATTGCCCGAGGAGCCGGATGAACTCGCGCGACGAGCCCCGGAACGGCGCAATCTCGTCGGCGAACCGTGAGATCTCGGCATCGATGCCCCGGAACTCCTCTTCATACGCAAAGACGTCGTAGATGCGGTCGATCCCCTTCTCGAGGAGCGCGGCGTCGTCGGCGTGGTGGTGGCCGAGGTAGTGGCGGACGCCGAGGTGCTCGCAGGTGTCGTGGAAGATGTTTGCACCCGTCGAGACCAGGACATCGATGTAGCGGTGCCTCACGAGTTCGATCAGCACGTTCTGCATACCTGCCGGGATCATCGCCCCCGACAGTCCCATGAATATCGTGCAGTCCGGATCTTTGACCATCCTGGTCCAGATGCCGAGCGACTCCCCGAGCTTTCGCCCCTGGAAGCCGGTCTGGCTCATAGACTCCAGGAGTGCCGTTACATCCCTGTTTGGTTTGACTGGCTGCGTTGGTTTCATGGACAATCCTGGTATCCGTTTCTGGTTATGGCGTATTAATGGTTGGTGCCGGGGGGA
>JAEWMO010000102.1 GCA_023457135.1 Methanobacteriota archaeon
TCCCGGATCTCCGGCGGCACCCGTTGCCGGACCTCGCCCGTGATCCGGGCGGCCGCACCGGCGATCTCCGCATCGAGCATCGAACCCAGCGCCCGCCCGGCCCCTTCCTTTCCGGGAGGGAGGCACCGCTGGAGGAGCACCTCGGAACCGGGCCGGCAGTCCCGCCCTCCCGCTCCGGGGGACCGCATATCGGCGATGTCGTCGGCGATCTGCATCGCCCGCCCGGCGGAGAGGCCGTATTCCGCGAAGGCGGCGACGACCGCCTCGTCCTCTCCCGCCGACATGGCCCCCCAGGCCGCCGCAAGCGAGAAGAGGTGCCCGGTCTTGCCGGTGATGATGGCGTCGTAGAGTTCGGCCGTCGGAGATTGCGGCTCCTCGCTCACCTCCCGCGCCACGCCGCGGGCCATCCTCCGCTGGGCCGACGCGAGCATGGTGACGTATGGAGGGCCGTACGGGGCGGCAAGCGCATAGGGGAGCGCAAGGATGCCGACGGCGTCGAGCACCGCCCGGCCTTCTCCGCGGGTGAGGTGGAGGGAGGGCACGCCCCGCCGGACGGTGTCGCCGTCCAGGATGTCGTCGAGTATGAGGCTTGCGGCGTGTGCGAGTTCGACGGCACAGGCAAGGTCGAGCGCCTGCCGGGTGGGAGCCGCCGCCCGGGTGAGGCCGGAGTGGACGCAGAGGAGAAGCCCGGCACGCATCCGCTTCCCCCGGAGAAGGAGCGGGACGATCTCCGGGTCGATAGAATCCTCGCCGGCCGCCACCTCCTCGATCCGCCGGTTGACGGCAGGCCGGACCTCCTCCAGGTACTCCGGAAACGGCATCATGGCACTCACTCGCAGGAACGCTGGTGTATCCCGCTAAGGCGCCCGGGCGGTAAAAAGGTGTGGGTCCCCCTCTTCAGTCACAGGCACCTTCATTGCCCTGCACGACTCCCGGGTCCTGTGGTGACGACAGGAGAGATCGGGTATCTTGAGCCCGGCGACCCCTTCCGCGACTGGCTCTGCGGCGTCGTCGGCGACGACTGCCCCGTCCGGGTCTACCGGATAGAGCCAGCATCGCACGTTGTCTGCCGCTACGAGTTCGACGGGGCCGGGACGAGCGTCATCGGCAAGTTCTTCGGGGCGCCGACGGGTGCAAAGACCCGTTATGATGCCGCAAAGGCGCTCGCGAACGAGTGCCGCCGGCTCCGGGACGCGGCCGCGTGGGTCCGGGTGCCGCGGGTGCTCGCGGCGGAGGAGCGGTTCGGCTCGGTCCTCGTGACGGAGTACGTCCCCGGCCCGACGCTCCGCGAAGTCCTCGCGGCAGGGACCTCCCCGTACGAGGCCCTGACCGATGTCGCCCGCCTGCTCCGGCGGCTCCACGACGGCACCCGGACCGCGTGGCACCGCGAGCGCGACTTCGCGTACTTCCATGCAGTCCTCGACCAGAACGGGCTTTCGGCTCGCGAGAGGGAACGGTTCAACCGCCTGCTCGGGGCATGGTGGGAGAGCCCGCGGTTCTGCCGGGACGCAGGCTGCATGGTCCACGGCGACGCCACGCCGGGCAACTACCTCCGGGACGGCGAGGTCTGTGCGATCGACTTCGAGGGAGGGCGGGACCACGCGCACCCGCTCCGCGACCCCGGCATCCTCGCCGCGGAGATGAAGGCCTCGCCGGGCAACCGCGCCCGTGCCGAGGACTGGATCGGCCACCTCCTCTGGCACTACAGCAGGGACGAAGAAGAGTTCAGGAACAACTGCGCCGTCTTCCCCTTCTTCATGGCGCTCGGCCACCTCCGGATAGCACGGCTGCCCTGGCGGGAGGCGGAACGAGAATGGCTGGTAGCGGAGGCAGAGGCGTGTCTGTCCGCGATCCCCCGGTAGAAGGGGTGCTCTTTGACTGCTACGGGACGCTCATCGACATCCTGACCGACGAGAGGAGTATCAGGACCTACCGGCTGCTCTCCCGGTGGCTCCTCTACCAGGGGGTGCGGATCGCGCCCGACCGCCTGCGGGAGCTCTACAGGAGCAGGGTCGACGAGGCACTCCGCCGGACCGGGGAGCGCTATCCGGAGGTGCGGGTCGAGGAGGTCTTTGCCGGCATCTGCGCCGAATACGGCGCGTGGGAGGTCGACGCCGGGCGGCTCGGTGCCGGGACCGCCCGGGCGTTCCGCGCCGCGTCGCTCCGGCGCCTTTGCGTGCTCGAGGGCAGCCTCCGGCTGCTCGACCTCTTCCGCAGGAAAAAGATCGGCATCGTCTCGAACGGGCAACGGGTCTTCTCTGAGCAGGAGGTGCGCATACTCGGCCTCTACGAGCGGTTCGACTTCATCGTCTTCTCCTCAGACCTCGGCTACCGGAAACCGGATCCCCGGATCTACGCGGCGGCCCTCAATAGGATGGACCTTGCACCGCAGGAGGTCCTCTTCATCGGGGATAGCCACGAGAACGACGTTCTTGCGCCCCAGAAGCTCGGTATGCAGGCGCTGCATGTAAAGGAGGCGTGGCGGATCTATGGAGTGTGACGGTGCGCGGGCACCCCTTGATGACCTCAGGCGCACATAGCCCCGCACGATGAAGAAGAGACGATGGTTGATCACCTTCGGTACGGGGCTTATCGTTCTCTCGGTCATGCTCTATGCCCTGCACTACCTGATCTACCGCGACTTTCACCACATCGGGATCTACACGCTCGGCGATATCGCCTTCCTTCCGCTTGAGGTTCTCCTGGTGGCACTTGTCGTCCACCAGGTGCTGGAACTCAACGACAGGCGGCAGAGGGTCGAGAAACTGAACATGATCGTCGGAACATTCTTCTCGGCGCTTGGAAAGCAACTCCTGGCATATCTCTCGGACAACGACCCCGACCTGGACCAGATCCGGCCGCAACTGATGGTCACCGATACCTGGACCGACGAGACATTCCAGAGGGTGGAGGAGCGGCTGAAGCGGCACCCCTGCCGCATCGGGATAGAGAAGATCGACCTTGCGGCCCTTGACGAACTCCTCGGCTCCCGCGAGGAGTTTCTCCTGCGGCTGCTCGAGAACCCGGTGCTCCTCGAACACGAGACGTTCACCGAACTCCTCCAGGCAATCTTCCACTTCAACGAAGAACTGAAGAGCCGGCCCGATGTGACGGGCCTGCCCGATACGGATACAGCCCACCTCACCCGCGACCTTGAGAGGATCTACGGCCTCCTGATCCGCGAGTGGCTGGACTACATGCGTTACCTGAAGAAGAACTACCCATATCTCTTCTCGCTCGCAATGCGGACGAATCCCTTTGACGAGACGGCGTCGGCGATTGTAGTATAAACAGGAGGGTAGTTCACCCCACCTGCGCCCGGATGTGCTGCACCGTCTCAGGATACCGCTCCGGAAGCTGGCTCTTCTCGAGGTTCTCCCGGATGATCCACCGGATATCGAGGTCGTCGAGGGTCGCAAGCTGCCGCAGGTACTCAAAACCGATGGTGGGCAGGGCGGCGACGACCAGGCTGAGCGTGTAGCCGAGCGCATTCCTGAGCGCAAGGAATGCATCGGACTGCCTCTCCTTTGCCACGTATACCCGGATCAGCGTCTTCCTGTGGAGCCGGAGCGCCGTCTCGGCGAGGTCCGTCTCGGCAAGCAGGCCGGGCTCGGCGATCCCCGCGACCGCGGCCCGCATGGCGAGCCAGGAGCCTCCCTCCACCCAGCCTTCCAGTTCCGGGACGGCCGTGTTCCGCTGCCGGGAGAGAAGGTCCTGGACCGCCATCGCCACCGCCTCCTGGACGCCCCGTCGCGGATCGGCGGAGGCCTCCGCGAGATGGTTGACCGCGGCCTGTGCGCACGCCGGAGACACGGACCCGATCGCACCGATGCCCCGGACACCGCAGAGTACGACGAACTCGTGTGGGTCGCCGGCAGGTGCGTCCTCAGGGGAGATGCAGGCGAGCTCGATGCAGAGGTTCCAGAGGGCCTGGTGGTCGCCGGGATCGGCGACGGCGAACTCGCGCACGGTCTCGCTGAACGCCCCGGCGAGTTCAAGGTTTGCCCGCGGCCCGGGCAGACGGCTCTCCGCAGCAAGGTAGGCAAGGAGGTCCGTGGTGTCCCCGCTCGCAAGGAAACCCGTGAGCAGCCGGGCAACCTCCCTGATGTAAGTATCTCTGGGGGTCATCGTCGCTAAGATCAACGACCCCCGGAAGGTAAAAATGATCGCTACTATGCCGCAAGGGTTGCGACGAAGGCGTCGAGCGCCGCGTGAACGCTCTCGGTGTTCCGCGCGGAGATGGGGTGCACCATCTCTCCGGGCAGGTCGCGGCGGACGGATTCGGGCGCCGCGTCCGGACAGTCGCACTTGTTCGCCATGAAGACGAGCGGCACGCCGACGGCCTTCAGTTGATCGTAGAGGTGCCGCGTCATCGCGTCCACTCCCGTGGTGGCGTCCACGATGATGATCGCGCCGTCCATCCCCCTTGAGACGATCTGCCGGACGAACTCGAACCGCTCCTGCCCGGGTGTCCCGAAGAGATAGATCGCTTTATCCCGCACCTGCAGTCTGCCGAAATCGAAGGCGACCGTTGTGGGACCCTCGCTTGATGTCGCTTCAATGTGGCGGCTCCGGGGATCGAGCGCCTGGATGAAACTCGACTTGCCTGCATTGAACGAACCGAAGACGACAATCTTGAGCCTGCCCTCTGCCATCAGCGTTGTATTAACACACGGAGGTTTTAGGGTTTCGCTATTGCGGTGCCGGGAAGGGGATTTCGGCGTATCCGGGCAGCCGGGGAACGATCTTTTCCGGAAACCGTCCCGGAAGGAAGAGATCGGCACCGGGTGCTCAAGCTCCTGGCGTTCCAGCAGTCGCAACTCGCACCTGACGGTGCTCGAACTCCGTTCCAAAAGGAACGTCGTTCCTGACGGTGCTCGAACTCCGCTCCTGAAGGAACGTCGTTCTCAACAGAAATATACCAGCGGGGCCAACGTAGGGATATGGAGGATATGGACCCAGTCGCACAGGAGATCATGGCCGCACTCGACTGCCTTCTCCACCAGGAGAGGTGTGCCGGGCTCCAGGCATCCGCTCTTGAGGAGCGGCAGTATGCCCTGACCGAGACCTTCCGGATGGTCCAGGATATGCAGAGCGAGAACGCCGTCGAAGAGATCCTCACGAAGTTCGGTTTCGTATATTACGGCATCGAGGACGACGCAGAACTCTGGATCTCGGACGAGCACGGGCTGATGGTCTTCCTCGCCTTCACCGCCCCGGACGGGCAGTACTACAACTACCGCATCGTCGCGTTCGACGTCATCGGGGAGGACGTGGGGGGAGAGGCGTGAACCTTCGGCCTTCATCAGCCGCACGGAGTGGCTCGCGCCAGCACTATATACCGCAAACGAGATCAGGTGGAGAACAGAATCCGGTGGTGGCATGACGATGGAACGTTCGGTGAAGCGCCTCATGGAGGACAGGGAGAAGCGGCGCGAGGAGAATATCGGCAAATATATCGAGCAGCTCTCGGACGAGAGCACGCCCTACCGGCTGCGGGCGGCGGAAGCCCTCTGCGGATGCGGTGACGAGCGGGCCGTCGAACCGCTCATCGCCGCCCTCTCCGACCGGGAGAACGAGGTCCGCTGGGTTGCGGCGCAGGGGCTCGGCAAACTGCACGACCCCCGTGCGGTGGAGCCGCTCCTCCCCCTCCTCGCCGACCCCCACCGGTGGGTGCGGCGCGGAGCTGCCTGGTCGCTCGGCGAACTTGGGGACGTTCGCGCCGTCGAACCGCTCATCGCTCTCCTCTCCGACGGGAAGAAGGATGTCCGGGCGGTCGCCGCCGAAGCCCTCGGCAAACTGCGCGACCGCCGGGCGGCCGAACCCCTCGCCGCCATGCTCGAGAACGAGGATGAGCCGGAGGTCAGGACGGCGATCCGCCGCGCACTCCGCGAGATCACCGGCGAGGCGGGAGTTTGACCGGGAACGAGGAGAGCCGCCGGCGGCTCTTCCGCTACTACCCGGAGGACTTCGGGGCGCTCCCGGTGCGGGTTGTCCACATGGACCTCGTCTTCGACGTCTACGACGGCCACACCCGGGTCGTCTCGGCCCTCACGGCCGATACTCTCAACACGCCGCTCGCGTCCCTCGACCTCAACGCCCGCGACCTCGACATCCTCCGCGTCGCGTGCGCCGGATACGAGACCGCGCACCGGTACGACCGGGGGAATGCGGTCCTCACGGTCACCTTCGACCCGCCGGTCCCGCCCCGGACCCGCTTCACCCTCGAGACCGAGACGATCTGCCGGCCGAGCAGCCACGTCCTCGAAGGGCTCTACTACGACGGCGCCTGTCCCGGCGGGGCGCCGACCCAGATCACCCAGTGCCAGCAGTGGGGGTTCCAGCGGCTGGTCCCCTGCCTCGACGACATGATCGCGAAGTGCACCTACAGAACGGTGATCGTCGCGGACGACGGCTACACGAATACCATCTCAAACGGCGACCCCGCTGGACCGCGGATACCCTGCGGGCCCGGCCGCTCCGTCCAGGAGTATCGCAATACCACAACACCGATGGCCCCCTACCTCTTCTTCCTCGGCGTGGGGTGCTACGACACCTTCCGCCGGGAGTTCGAGTACCCCGACGGCCGGACGTTCGCCCTCGAACTCCTCGCAAAACCCGGCGCCGATCCGGCGGGGGCGGAGCGTGCGCTCGATATCCTCGTGGACGGGGTGATGTGGGTCCATCTCTTCACCGGCCGGAGGCAGTACCGCGACCGGGAGGTCAGGGAGGAGATCTGGCGGCTCGTGCGGGTCCGTGACGCGGCAAAGCGAGCCGGGGACCGGGAAGCCCTTGATGCGGCGCGGAAAGAACTCGCGAGGCTTGTTGCCGGTATCGAGACCGGCTACGCCTACACCGGGGCGGTCTACCGGGAGATCGCGATGCAGAACTCCGACTTCGGCGGGATGGAGAACGTCGGGAACACGACGATCGCGGCAAACCGGCTGATGCCCGGCCCCGATACGACCGACCCCGCCTTCGAGTACATGGCCGCGGTGAAGGTCCACGAGTACTACCACAACGAGAACGGTTCGGAGGTGACGGGGTGGAGTCCCTTCGAGATCTGGCTCAACGAGGCCGTGACGGTCCACATCGAGGAGAAGCACCACGCCTTCTTCTTCGGCGAGGCCTACTCCCGCCTCCGGACCGTCCTCGACATCCTCGAACCCTCGGCCGGGACGCTCGCCCTCGACCGGGGCGCGGGATCGATGCCGATCGAGCCCGACGGCTTCAACGACCCAAACGACCTCATCACCGGGGTCACCTACGTCAAAGCCCCGGAGTTCGTCAGGATGATCGAAACCCTGATGGGGAGGGAGAAGTTCGCCGAAGGGCTCGCCCTCTACCACGACCGGTTCCGGCACAGCAATGCCTCGCGAGCGGACTGGCTCCGCTGCATGGAGGAGGTCTCGGGCGAGGACTTCTCCGGCATGGCGGCGGTCTGGTTGAAGGAGAAGGAGTACCCGGTCCTCACCGTCACCCCCTCCTACGACCCCGACACCCGGCGGTTCGGCCTCGCCTATCGCCAGAGCCGCTCGCCTGCCGGCCGAATGTGGGAGTTCCCGTTCCGGTTCGCGCTCGTCGACGCCGACGGCCGGGATATCGCGGACCGGACCGTCCGCATCGCAGAGGAGGCGGGAGAGGTCGTCCTCGACGGCGTCGAGAGACCCGCGTTCCTCTCCCTCAACCGCGGCTACTCCTTCTACGGGAAGGTCGCCTACCGCCCGCCGGAGGACGACCTCTACCTCCAGGTGCTGAAGGATTCCGATATTATCGGCCGCTTTGCCGCGTTTGCGGCGCTCGCCGACCGGGAGATGCTCAGACTCCTCGAAAGCCCGGAGGCGGCCGTCTCCGGGAGGTTCGCAGACCTCTGCGCCGCGCTCCTTGCCGATGACGTTCTCATGAATGAGGCGGGCGGGCAGTTCCTCACCATCTTCCCCTCAGTCGAGGACGGGCGGTTCCGCCACCACTACCGGGCGCTTTACGACGCCAGAAAGAAGATCCTCGCCGCCGTCGCCGCACGCAACCGCGAGACCCTGCTCGAGGTCTACCGGCGGGCGGCAGGCGCCCCGGCCGGGGACGGCACCCTCGAAGAGGAGGCAGCGGCGATCCGGCGGCGGCAGAGGAAGAATGCCGCACTCGCCATCCTCGCGACCCTCGACACCCCCGATGTCCACGAACTGCTCCTCCGCCAGTTCCGCGAGTCGGGGGCCGCGACCGACCGCCTCGTCGCGTTCTCGCTGATTCTCGAGAGCAGCGCCCCGGAACGGCAGGAGATCCTCGCGGCGTTCGCGGCCGAGTCGGCGAAGCGCCCGGTTGCGTGGGAGGCCTTCCTCGCCGCCGTCGCCGGGAGCGATACCGGCGACCTCGTCACGATCCTGCAGCGGATCGAGTCCTCCCCCGCCTTCTCGATCGAGCAGGCCGACCAGCAGCGGGCGCTGTATGCCCGGTTCGCGCTCAACAGGAAACGGTCGCTTGAGACCGAAGAGGGGCGGGCATACCTCGCGGAGATCCTCCGGCGGCTCGCCCCGGTCAACGAGTACAGCACCGTCCGGGCGCTCGACGCCTTTGCGTTCATCGACGCGATGGAGGAGCGCCACCGCGTTGCCGCGGTCGGGGTGCTCGCGGACCTCCTCGCCTCCCTCGACCCGGAGGCGCACCCGTCCGTCTACAACAGCACCCGCCGCTTCCTCCTCGGTGCGCCCGAGGCGGTCAGGACGTATGAAACGGAGCGCGGGGCAATCCCGGCACTCCGGGGGCTCAACTCCTGATCCCGTACTCGAGGTGCAGCCCGACGCCCGTCTCGCGGACGTCCGCGACCTTTGCGAGCGCAATCTTTGCCGCAAGCCCGGTGCAGTGGCAGGGGTGGAGGGCGGCCGGCCGCACCTCCGCAAAATAGTCGAGGATCCCCTGCATCTGCTCAGGCTGCGGGTCGAGGAGGTGGAACCCGCCGATGACGTCGGCCACCCGGTCGTCGCCGCAGACCTCGCGCGCCTGCTCGACGATCGAGCAGATGCCGGAGTGGGAGCACCCGGTGACGATGACGAGCCCCTCCGGCGTCCTGCAGGCGAGCGCCGTGTCGTCGGGGATCGTGTCCTCCCGGATACCGTCGGCGGTGTAGATGTAACTGCCCGACGGGGCCGGCTCGAACGAAAAGCGCCGCTCGATCTCGCCGAGGAAGACCAGGTCCTCGGTCAGCCAGAGGGGGGCCGTGGTGAGGAGGACCTTCCCGTGCCGGAAGAGCTCCTCGACCGAGAGGTGGCATCCGATCTCCCCGACGCCGTTGCAGCTCCGGGTAAGGAAGGCGTCCGGGTGGGCGATGAACGTGGGCTCGACCCGCTCCCGGCCCTCGATGATCGCCTCGGTATGGAGGCGGATCAGGGCGTCGAGGCCCCAGGTATGGTCGAGGTGGCCGTGGGAGAGGACGATCTCGCTGACGCTGAGGAGGTCGATCCCCATCTTCCGGGCGTTGGTGATGAGGACGTCCGAGTAGCCGGCGTCGAAGAGGAGGCGGGTCTCGCCGTCCTCGATGTAGATCGAGAGCCCGGGTTCCGCGAGAAAGTAACGGTCGGTGAGCGTGGCGTTATCCACGAGGACCGTCAGCCTCACGGCCCGCACCTCCCGGCAGGAACGTTCAGGCCGCCGGAGACCGGGGGCGCGCTCGGGTCCATGCAGATACTGGGTGCGTTGCGGGTAAGAAGGTTTCCCGGAGCCGGGCCCCCTCGCCTGCCCTTTGAGCCGCCGGTCCGCGAAGAAACTTTCCCGGCCCGTCTCCCGAAGAAAAGAAATCCCTGACCGCCAGAGATCTCCTCGAGAAGATACCCATGATAGACATACTCGAATCAACCTTCTCTCCGGGAAGACCGGAGGACCTCGAACCGCTCGGCCTTGCCGTGGGCACGCGGGTCGCGCTCGACCGCCTCAAGGACCTGCAGGAGCATCACGGGTTTGAGGCCATCCTCTACTTCGACGAAGGCCTCGCCCGGAACTCGACGCTCGGCGCCGATGCCGTCGACTTCCGGATCCTCCCGGTCCAGGCCCGGCCGTTCATGCCGCTCGCGGTCTTCCTGAAGGTCATGGCGGAGCACGACCCGGAGTTCGCGGACCGGATGCGACAGGAGCCCCCGGAGGTCGAGATTCTCGAGACCGGGACGATGGACCGCTGCTCCGGGTGCGTCCACTGCATAAAGCAGTACGTCAAAGGGCTGCTGCTGTAGCCCTTCCCCATCACCGGGCCGCCCCGCCGGGAGCGGCGAGCCGTCCGGTTCCGAGGCCGAACCCGGCAAGGACCCGCCGGCAGGTGCAGTGGGCGCCCAGGTGGCAGACGGCCGCCTTCGCCACCTCGAACCGGAGAGGGAGATCGAGCCCGGGGATCAACTCCGGAAGGTCGCCGTATCCCAGGGTTATGTGCGGGGAGTAGTGCTCGTACGCCCCGGTCTTCATGAACCGGGCAAGGCAGTCGACGGACGGGGCGGACACCTCTCCCATAAACATCCCCGGTCCTGCCGGGGGTGCGGCATGGGGCATGACGGCGTTCATCACGGTCTTGTGGAAGAGCTGGAGGATCTCCGCCCGGTGGATATGGAAGACCGGGACGATCCCTCCCGTGCCGGTGCGGCGCTTCGCGACGGCGTCGATGGTCACGGTCATGGGCGAGCACTGCCGGGTGATCCGATCCATTCTTGCGACAATCTCCGGGATATCCTCGCGTTTCGCCGGGAGCATCGCGACCGTTATGTGCGGGAGACAGTCCTCGTGGTCGAGACGTATCCCGCCGTCCTGATTGCCGGCAAGAAGGGTCCGGTTCGCGCTGATCGCCAGATCCATGATCGGGCCGGGCGGCAGAAGGACGATATCGACGGCAACGGTATCGGGCAGTTCATACATGGTGTGCCGGTCGGGCAGCGGGGGTAGAAAAGGGTTTTCCTCCGGGACCGGCAGCCTCTGTCGTGGCTCTGCTCACCACTTCACGCCGAAGATCGGCTCCTCCTCGACGATGTTCGTGATCCTCCGGACGCTTGCCTCCACCGGGACGTCTTCTCCGCTGCAGAGCCCCTGTTTGAGCTGTTCAAGGCCGGCAGCCACCGAATCGTCCTTTGAGCGGACACCGTCCACGGTCACCCGGAACGTCAGCGTTACCAGCCACTGGGTCGTCTCCATCTCCTCCCCTCTCAACGAAGACGGAGTATACGGTCACCGGGAGATAAAAGCAGCTCATGACCCCGCAGTGGGACCCCCGGACCGGGGCGGGAGCGAGAGAATAACCGGGAAACGAGAACGGGGAGAGGCAGCACACGATACGGGCATACCGGATGTGAGGACGTATAGAGAGGGTATAGAGCGTTGTACCGGAAATGAAGGTATTTTGTTACTGCTCATCCGGCCGACCAGCCCATGCTGACCCCCCGTATCCCGTGCACAGTATAATTTTAAGAAGATAAAAAGTTTTTAGTCGGGAACACCACCCTCGGGGCATTACAGGGAGAGCCGGGCACAACGGTTATATAGAAACACCGGCGATTCCCGGGCTCCGGCGTTTCGGATCGCGGAGGGAGAGAGAGATGGCGGGGATGTCCGGGATGCAGCCGCAGAGGGCGACGGGGAGATGCCCGGCAGGAGTTATCATAGCCGCATTCATCCTGATCCTGCTGCTCGTCCCGGCAACGGCAACGGCACAGGGGCCGACGGTGATCGTCTCCAACTACACCGTCACCCCGGCCGTCCTGATGCCCGGCGACGAAGGGACGATCACGGTGGTCCTCTCGAGCACCGCGTCCCCCACCGCCGGGTCCCCGCTCGCGATCCAGCTCGACTCCGGGGCCGGCGGGATGAACACCACGCAACCGGCCGCGGAGAACGCCTACATCCAGAGTATCCTCTTAAACGGCGAGGGTGTCGAGGTCCTGACGGGGAGCTTCCAGGACCTCGGGGAGATAGGCCCCGGCCAGTCCTTCCCGATCACTTTCCTGATCCGCGCCCCGGGCGAGGAGGGGATCTACTTTCCCGAGGTCTGGGTCAGCGTCCGGGACGGGGCCAGCGTGCGCTACCCGGTGCCGGTGAACGTCAACTCCGCGTATGCCCTTGCCAGAAAGCCGGCCCTCAGGGTGGAGAGGACCGTCCCCGCCTCCGTCGATCCCGGCGATCCGTTCAACGTCACGCTCATCATTCAGAATGAGGGGCAGGCAAGCGCAGGCGACGTCTCCATCCGCATCAACACATCCTCCGATGCCATCACCCTCGGGGACCCGGAGAACTACTACATCCCCGAACTCGGTCCTGGGGAGTCGTCGGTCCTGAACCTGACCTTCGAGACCGATACCGCCGCACCGCTCGGACTCACCCCGATCGTCGTCGACATCACCTACCGGAACGCCGAACTCAAGACGTTCCGGCAGGCGGCGACGATCGGCGTCCCCATCGTCGGCCACGCCGAGATGGGCATCGCCTCCATCAGGACCGATCCCGTCCGGATCACCGCCGGGAGCCCGGTCGACGTGACGATCCGGCTTGAGAACACCGGAACGGCGGATGCAAAATCGGTCCGGGCGACCATCGACGACATCCCCCTCGCCGGGACAAAAGAGTCGTTCCTCGGCACGATTGAGCCGGGCAACGACGCCCCCGCCGTCTTCGCCCTCGACGCCGACCGGGCGGGAGCGTTCGACTACACCCTCACGATAGAGTATGTCGACGACTACGGGGCGCATACAACCCGCCAGGCGCTGCAGGTGGTTGTTGCGGACAGAAACCCCGTCCCGGCGCTCGCCGTCGCGGCGGTGGTCCTCATCATCGCCGCTCTGGCCCTGATCTACTGGTACCGGAGACGGAAGGAGGGGTGACGTGGCCGTGCTTGCGGGCCTCAGGGTCTCCGCGTTCCTCGCCTGGAAGTCCATCCGGCGGGGGAGCAAGGGGACGCTCGTCCTCACCATCATGATCGTCGCCCTCATCTTCGTGAACCTGGTCTTCCTGCCGTCGATCATCTCCGGGGTCGTCGAGACCTTCGATGCCCAGTCGATCGACTTCGACTTCGGGAACCTGGTCGTCGAGCCCCGCGAGGGCAGCCAGTATATCGACGGCGTCGCATCCCTCCAGAGGCAGATCGAGCGCATACCGGGGATCACCGGCACGTCCCCGCGGACGGCCGCAGGTGTCACCTACTTCTATAAGGGCCGCAACACCGCAAGCACGCTCTACGGCATAAATCCCGAGGACGAGCGGTCGGTGACCCGGATCGCCGAGTTCATGACCGAGGGGGAGTTCCTCTCGAACGGCGACACCGACGCGATCGTCATGGGCGCGACCCTTGCGGGGACGGAGGGGGACGAGGGGGGCGGCCTCCCCACGCTTGAGGGGGTCATGGTCGGCGACTCGGTGAGGGTGGACTACCCGAACGGCGAAACAAGGACCTACCGGGTGAAGGGGATCTTCGAGACCCAGTCCTTCGGCGTCGATACGTCGGCCTTCGTCACCAACCGCGAGATGAGCGAGGTGCTCGGCCTCCAGGATCAGGCGTCCGTGATCCTGGTGAAGACCGAAGAGAACGGGAGGGAAGAGGAGTTCAAGAGAGAACTGCTCTCCTACGGCATCCAGGAGGAGGTCCGGACATACCGGGAGAAGGCGGGAGGGTTCGTCGACCAGGCGATCCAGAGTTTCAACATCATCAACGCGATCTCGACGCTTGTCAGCCTGATCATCGCCATCGTGGTGATCTTCATCGTGATCTTCATCAACACCGTGAACCGGCGGCGGCAGATCGGGATCTTAAAGGCGATCGGGATCGACCAGCAGATCATCATCAACTCCTACGTTCTCCAGGTGCTCTTCATCACCGTGGTCGGGGCGCTCGTCGGGATGGTGCTGAATGCCGGCGTGACGACCTACCTGACCGCCTACCCGCTCGTCTTCCCCGGCGGCCCGGTCTACCCGGTCGTGGAGGCGTCGGCGGTCCTCTGGAGCGTCGCGAGCCTCTTTGCGGTCTCGCTCCCGGCGGGCTACATCCCGGCATGGCGGATCGCGCGGGAGGATATCCTCACCGCGATCAGGGGTTGATGCGATGATCGTGGCAGAAGATCTCACCAGGGTCTACACCATGGGCAGGGTGGAGGTCCGCGCCCTCCGGGGGGTCTCCCTCTCGGTCGCACGGGGAGAGTTCGTCGGGATCATGGGGGCAAGCGGGAGCGGCAAGTCGACGCTCCTCCATATCCTCGGCCTCCTCGACCGGCCCACTTCAGGGAGAGTCAGCCTCGATAAGACCGACGTTCTCGCCCTCTCCGACCACCAGCGGACCCAGTTCAGGCTGAACCGGCTCGGCTACGTCTTCCAGGACTACGCCCTCATCGGGGAGCTCACGGCACTCGAGAACGTCTACCTGACATCGCTCGTCCGGGGGGACCCGGAAGAGGAGTATCTCAGGAAGAGCACCGATATCCTCAAACGTGTCGGCCTCGGCGACCGGATGGACCACCGGCAGAGCGAACTCTCGGGCGGGGAGCAGCAGCGGGTGGCGATCGCCCGGGCGCTCGTGAACAGTCCGAGTATTTTGCTCGCCGACGAGCCCTGCGCGAACCTTGACAGCCAGACGTCAAAGAGTATCCTCGACCTCTTCCGGCGGTTGAACGAAGACCTGGACCAGACGATCCTGATGGTCTCGCACGAAGAGTGGCACAAGGAGTACTTCTGCCGGGTCGTCACCCTGCGGGACGGGCTGATCGAGGAGGTGACGGAGTGCAGAAGGGACTGATGCCCGGCCACGAGGGGCATCAGCCATACGTGCCGCACAAAAAAGCGCCACGATACAATTTTATATCAACCCCATTATACACCCCCGGCCGGTGAGAGTCGTGCAGGAACAGAAGACATTCAGGTGCAAGGACCTCGGCCTTGCGTGCGAGTTCGAGGAGAAAGCGGAGAGCGAGAACGAGCTGATGAAGCGGGTCGAGGGGCACATCCAGAACGTCCACCAGATGAACCTGGAGCAGCCGGAAGTGCAGGAGAAGATCCGCAAAGCCGTGAAGTGAGGGCGGAAGGCCCCCACTCTCTTTTGACGGGGGAGGAAACCCGTCGCCGCCAGGCCGGTCCCCATCGCGAGGGGCAGCAGGTTCTTCTCCGATGAGCGCCACCGAACCGGTATGACGCACCATCTGCGTTCCTGGAGACACACCCCGGAAGACGAGGCCGCCCGCAGGCGCTGGCAGCACCCCGAGTCCATTCTCGAGGGGATCGGGCTTGCCGCCGGCGACACCTTCATCGACGTCGGGTGCGGGGACGGGTTCTTCGCGCTCCCGGCGGCGCGGATGGTCGGGCTGCACGGCCGCGTCTGCGGGATCGACCTCGACGCGGAGGCTCTCGATCTCCTGCAGGAGAAGGCGTTCCACGAGGGGCTCGACAACGTCGTCCTCCACCACGGAGCGGCCGAAGACCTTGTTCTCTGCGAAGGTTGTGCGGATATTGTCTTCTTCGGGATCTCCCTTCACGACTTCGAGGACCCGGTCCGGGTGCTCAGGAACGCAAAGCGTATGGCAGCCCCGGACGGCAGGATCGTCGACGTGGACTGGAGGAAGGAGCCGCTCCCCCTCGGCCCCCCGTCCGCAAAGAAGTTCAGCACGGAGCACGCGGCGTCGCTGATGACGGAGGCGGGGCTCCGGGTTACGGAGGTTGTCGAGTCCGGGCCGTACCACTACATCGTTACGGCAGTGCCGGAAGAGTGAAAAGAAAGGGTTCGGGGTTATTTCAGGTTCGCAAGGCCGCCGTAGTTGACGGCGTTCACGAATGCATCGAGGTCCTGCTTGGAACCGTCCTCGACGCTGACATAGACCATGAACCGCTCGCTCACGCCGATCCAGGTGCCGTAGGAGGCGGGTTTGGAGAAGAACTCCCAGGAGGGATGGCCGCTGACGGTGCCCGACCGGTAGTAGCCCTCGGTCGTCTCGAACGAGACGAGCGAGTCCCAGGACTCCCAGTAGCCCACGTCGTAGTAGGCCGAGTCCTGGATCAGGACCGCCGCCGTGGCGTCGCCCTTTGTGTACTCGCGGGTTGCCCAGGTCCACTGGCCGTCCTCGATTGTCCAGGAGGCCCCCGCGGGCTCCCCTGCAGTCCAGCCCGCAGGAGCACCGGGGAGGTAGGTCATCAGGGTCGCATACGGAACCGCGGATACGCTTCCCTGTGCAGCCCCCGATACGGTGGTGCCGGCGGCAGGGGTCGCCGTGGCCACGGCGGTGCCGGTTGCGGAGGTCCCATAGGTAGTCACGGGGGTCGTATCCGGCGGCGCCGATGTGCAGCCTGCTGCAAGCAGGCAGATCCCGAGCATGAGGAGAAGAGCCGGGAAGATCGTTTTTGGAGAGTTAATTCTCATAACAATGCCTTCAGAGAGACCTGAGAGGCTGGATCATATTTATAACTTGTTGTTTTACAATAAGGACCGATGAGACGAGCCCGAGCGCGTTTTGGGTGGCTCACATAACCATGTTATAAGGACGGATCCAAAAACGGCCCAAACTCCGGGAGTTCGTCCGACACCTCCCTGAAAGTTTAAGAAAACTATTTAACAAATCTGAGCTACCTTACCGCATGGTTCAGAGAAAGAGTCTCTATACCGTTCTGGTTGCAGGGCTCCTCGCCCTGTGCATGCTTGGTGCCGGCTGTACGTCGCAGCCGACGGAACAGGAGAATGTGACCGCGACACCCACCCCGGAGGCGACCACGGCCGCTCCCGAGGTGACCGCCACGACCGTCCCCGAAGAGGAAGGGACCTACGCCTTCAACGAGGCGGACGACAACACGACCGTCACCCTCCCGGTCGGGAGCAACATCACCATCAGCCTCGCCGAGAACCCGACGACCGGGTACCAGTGGAACGTCACCTCGTCCGAGGGTCTGGAGTACGTGAATGACACGTATATCGCCCCGGACACCGGAGCCGTTGGTGCCGGTGGCGTGCATGTCTGGGAGTACATCGCTGCCGATGAGGGCAACGGTGAGTTCTCTGCGATCTACGCGCGGTCCTGGGAGAACGTGACCGGGAACGAGACCACGTTCTCGATGGCGTTCATCATCGAGTGATCCCGCATACACCCTCCCCCGCACGTTTGCGGGGGAGAACCTGACACTCATCTCTTTTTTGAACACCCTGCCGGCACCCTGAGGCTTCCCCGATCATCCCAGGAACTTTCGCCGGTGCGCTGCCTGGAGGAGAAGCGAGGTCAGCCTCCCGGTCTCGTTCTCGCGAAGAGCCCGGGCAATCGCGGCCGTGATCCGGGCATGCTCCTCGTCGGGTTCGACGTCCACCAGATCGGCGACTCTCGCCGCGAGTTCGGGCGGGACAAGACCAGTCTCCACGTTGAGGAAACGGCAGGCGGCTCTCAGATCCTCGTCGAAGTTAACGTAGACCTCCCTGATGAACCCGACGTCCGCGTCGTCCAGGGCATCCAGGCCAAGGATCTCGGGAGGGAGGCCAAGAGAGTAGAGGGCGGCGGTGAACTTGATCGCCCGCGGCAGGGTGATCCCCCCGGTGCTCCGTGCGTACCCAAAGAGACCGATATGCAACTTCCGTTTTCGCCGTTCGGGGACATACCGGGCAACCCGGTTGATCAGGGGAGCCAGCGGACCGAGCAGCCGTTCGTATGCCCGCGTAGACCTCTCGATCAGGTCGAGCGCCCCCCTGTCGTCGACGAGCCGGGGCTTTGCCGGGTTCCGCTCCTCCAGCCTCCGGACGGCTTTCTGGACGTCTTCGAGCGGGTAGTCGTACTTGAACGCCGACTGGACGGTGAATGTGTGGGCGCTGGGATACTCGGCGATAACCCGATCGACGGTCAGCGGTGAGAGGCCGCCCCTGAAAGGTGCCGAGCCGACGCCGATGATCGGGTATATCCTGGTCCCGGTCTCTTCCGAGACCTCCCGGAGGTTCTGAAGCGCAATCTTGTTCAGGAAGACTGCACTGACGAGCCCGTAGTTCATCGCCGGATCGGACCGGGCAAGAAAGACACGTTGGTCGGCGATATCCTTGCCTTCGAGGTAGCGCCGGACCACGTTGTGTGCGTCGAGCATATGGTCCATCTCCTCAAAGAGCGGGATGACGTTGATCCGATCCGGCCGGAACCTCCCGATCCAGTCTGCGATGGTCGTGCCCCCCTCGCCGAGCCGCCGTTCCTGCTTTCCGACGACGATATCCGTGTAATAGCGGTAGATATTGTCGATAGCGGTATGAGAAGCCGTCATCGGCAGGATTACCTCGAAGATCGGGGGATGTTCGTCCCCGTAAAAGAGCGATGCCGTGTCGAACGACCGCGGGATGCTCTCGAGCGTCTCAAGGAGAATCTTCGCCTCGGCCGACTCCACCTCGGGGTTCGGAACCCGCATCGTCAGGAAGACGTCCCGCCCGAGTCGCTTCTCTGAAAAATACGTGTCGTACCGGGTCAGCAGCTTCCTGACCACGAAGTTGTCGACCTCTTTTCCTTCGCAGTCCCACATCTGCTCGCTGCATCCCAGGTGGGAGTAAGCGTAGTACGCCTCCTGCACTTCATCATCCCCGCCGAGCTCGGGACTCTCGGCAAAAAACGGCAGGTTGACGTTGTCCGGGTGCTGGGTGCTCATGCACTGGGGTATCCGTACCATATCTTCATGCTCCGTAGACCTTGGGCCGCGCTTTCATGTCAACCATACCTGTATACCTGGTTGACATGAAAAGTCCTCCGGAAGATTTCCGTTGCCGTCGAGGTCGCTCCCCGGCTCGTTGACTCCGGTCTCCTGAGACAGCCGGATACCGCTTGCCCGGACTGATCGCGATCGCCGCTATCGGGATCTGCGGGCTGTTTGCGGGAACGGGACGCCGGTAGGCGGAGCCCGGGGCCCCGGCAGCCGGTTGGCCGGGAACGGCTCGCCCGCCGGACCGGGAGAATCTCAAAACAATTTTTTGAGCGTTCAGGAGCCCGGAAAAAGCAACAACGAGGTCCTCTGAGCCCCCTGGCCCGTGATCTCCCGGACCCCTGCCCCCGACTGATATTATATACTGCCACTGACATCCCCCGCCGGGGAAGGATCACCGGTTCACACCCGCCGGACTGCGGCCAAACTCCCGGGGACCTTTCCCCTTCAACACGGGGGATCTCCGGCCCGGCGCTCCGGCAATGAGGCCGCCCGGAGATGCCCCGGGAGGCTCAAACGATGAACGAACAAAATCTTTTTGCACCGGCGCTGGTGCTGATCGCCCTCGCGCTTCTCGCCGGGGGTGCATCGGCCGCCGAGCGCCAGGTCACGAACGCCACGGTCGACCAGGTCTACGCGACGGTCGTCGACGACCGCATCCTCTGGTCCGACAACCGGACGGGCGACTACGACGTCTACCTCTACAACCTGACGGAGGCAGGCGAACGCACCCTCTCCCCGGCAGGCACCGACCAGTTCGCGACAGCCCTCCCTGCGGGGATGATGATGAGCGGTGAGCGGGTCGTCTGGGAGGACAACCGGAGCGGCAACCGGGACATCTACCTCTATGACCTCGCCACCGGCGAGGAGACCCAGATCACGAACGAGACCGGTCACGAGGTCAACCCCGCCATCGCCGGGGACTGGATCGTCTGGCAGGACGCACGGAACGGGAACTGGGATATCTACCTCTACGATATCGCCACTGGAGAAGAGACCCGGATCACCAGTAACGAGAGCATGCAGATGACCCCTGCGGTCACGGAGAACATGGTCGTCTGGAACGACTACCGGAACGGCAACTGGGACATCTACGCCTGGACCCCCGACACGGCGGCGCCGTCCGCACCGTC
>JAEWMO010000103.1 GCA_023457135.1 Methanobacteriota archaeon
ATCCCGGTCTGCGCCATCGTAGGCGAGACGGGTCTGGTCAGGGCAACGACCTTCCCCTCGATCGTCACCCAGTCGTTGGGGGCGACGTCGTGTATCTGCCGGAGTTCTGTAGCGGAGTTTCCACCCACGCCGACGCCGGTGAGGTGGTGCTCGCGGGCGAGATCGGCCGTCACCGTCCGCTCGGCCTCGGCGGCGTTGACGCCGAACTCTTCGACGAGACGGCGGAGGCGTGATTCGATCTTCTGCCGATCGGGCTGTGCGCCATTTGCTTCAAGTTTCCGGGAGATTCTCTCTGTTACCTCTGATAGGTTCATTCTTACATCTCCAGTCTGTACTTCACCTCGTGAGGGTATTAAGCCTCGGCGTGCGGGGTGAAAATGAACCCCGGACCCCCGCGGGGAAGCCGGGCTGGTGGTTCCGGCTGCCGGTCGCGCTGTGCGTGCGGGCGAATGTCCGGCCGGCGACGCCTTCCTGCCGGCACGGGGCCTCCCGGCCCGACACGGCGCCTGTCGTGGAAGACGCGTATGAATGTGCTGTTTTGCCAATCCCATCAGATTGTGAGCGCTCCGGCCCTCTCCCTTAAATGTATAAATAGGGGCAGGGACAACATCAGGTGTATGGCATTGAATGCGGACAGCACAATCGCTGATCTCCTCCGGGAGAAGCCCGAATCGGCACAGGTACTCTTCCGGTTCGGAATGGGTTGCCTTGGCTGCGCAATCGCAAATAACGAGACTATTCGGGAAGCCGCCCAGGCACACGGCGTTCCTCTCGAAGAGATGCTCTCCGCTCTCGGCATTCCCGAGGCGTGAACTTCAATCACAACTTTTCCCGCAGGCGCTTGAGCTCTGCGAGAGTGGCCTCGGGATTTCTTCTTACGTAGTCTGCTACTTCGGGAACGTGAAGGAGCGTACAGCCGGCGCAGCCCCAGACCCTCCCGCCGCTTGAACTCTTGACCCACTCACCGAGTTCCTCATCGGCACAGGGGTAGCAGGGGCAGTAGCAGTAGTCACACCGCTGCCCTGCAAAGTGGCAGGGGTAGTACGGGCACCCTTCCTTCTCCCATTCCGCCCAGTGCTCCCCGCCGTAGCGGCTGAAGATGAAGAACGACGGCCCGTCCCGCCGGACCTTCCCCTGGTGCCGCGCGAGAGCCTCCGGGAGGCCGTAGAGGACGGCCGCATGGACCCGCCGGCCGACCCCGGTCAGGGTTCCGGCGCAGGAATGCGTCTGCTCTGCGTCACGCTCACAGGCGACGGCGACCGCATCCGTCGTGGTCCCGGGAAAATCGTAGCCGAGGTCATGAAGCGCCTGGGCCTTTGCCCCGGTCGCGGTGATGATCGTCTCAAGAAGTGCCGAATCGGACATCCCCTCCCGGCTGTAGACGATGATGTTGATTGTATGCGGGGCGGTGTCGGTCCCGGTCGGGGGGTTCGTCACCCCCGCGGTGATAAAGACCGTGACAAAGTCGTACTGGAGCACGCAGAGGTGGCGCATCTCGACGGCCGTCAGGAGGCCGAAGTAGTCCCGGAAGAGGCCGTGCCGGGCGGCAAGCATCTCAAGATGGCGCGGCGGATCGTCCTCGAAGTCGTGCGGCACCGTATGGTTTATGATCGTCGTGACGTCGGAAAGACCGCCGTGGACCCCGGTGCTCGCCGCACGAAACCGGCCGCGAAGAAAAAGAGTGCCGTCCCTGACAGAATACCTCATACGACGGAGTAGCGGACCCGATCTTTGAGTTCCTGCTGTTTGCCCGCGTTCCAGCCGGCAACGTCCTGCAGGTATCCGGTAACCCTGCTGATCTGGACGACATCGTGGCTCCCGCACTCCGGGCAGACGGCATGGCCGCAGAGCGGACAATACTCGATGCTCTCGACGATGGAGTGGTGGCAGTCACAGTGGTCGAGCGGGCACATGATCTCAAGTGCAGTCTCGCCGCAGTGGGGGCAGGGGGTCTCGTCCACGACGAAGTGGCAGGTGTGGCACTTGTACCGCCGCTCCCCGACGGGGATTTCAGCGAGGCTGTGGTATTTTTCCGCCAGTTTCAGCTGTTCGGGGCTCCAGTTCATGATACCTGTATCTGCTGGAGAACATATAACCCTTAAGATGCGGGAGGACCCGCATCCGCCTCAGACCACTCATAGGGCTCGTCATCTCCCCTGCGGGATCGGAACGGAGAACTCATCACCGGCGGATGCGGGAGAAATGTTCGGCTGCGGCCGCCGGGTCTTCGGCCTCGTAGATGCTCCTCCCCACGATGATCCCGTCGACCAGCCGGGCCACCACGTCGGGATCGCCGCCCTGGGCCCCCACGCCGGGGGAGTAGATCTTTTTATCGCCGACGATTCCGCGGAGCTCGCGGACCCGGTCGGGCCGGGTCGCGGGAGCGATGATCCCGTCGGCCCCGGAGGTTACGGCGAGCGTCGCGAGGCGTTCGGCCACGCCCCCGTGGAAGAACTCGGTCGCTCCGGGATGGCTCATCTCGGCGACGATGTAGGCCTCCCCGCCGTGGCTGTGCGCCACGTC
Organism: Methanobacteriota archaeon; assembly: GCA_023457135.1. Classification (GTDB taxonomy): domain Archaea; phylum Halobacteriota; class Methanomicrobia; order Methanomicrobiales; family Methanoculleaceae; genus Methanoculleus. The sequence continues at coordinate 2,524 of JAEWMO010000103.1, forward strand.
GACGCAGGTCCGTGCAGCGTCTGCTCCCACGAATCCGTGAGCGATGACGGCGTCAAAGCCGGCTGAAAAGACTGCCTCGCAGATGAGGCGGTTGGTGTTCGGGATATCCGCGACCTTGAAGTCGGCGATGAGCGGGAGGCCGAGACCGGCAAGGTCCCCGGCGATCGAGAGGCCGGTCGAGAGGACGAGGGGGTAGCCGACCTTGATCGCGTCGATGAAAGGTGCCGATGACTCCGCGATCGCGTACGCCCGCTGCCGGTCGAGGACGTCGAGGGAGAGGATGAGTTCGGTCATTCTTCCAGCCTCTCGAGAGTTGCGGCGACAAGGAGCGGCAGGTTGATCGTCGCGTCGCCATAGACCGTCACGGCGGTCGCCTCGCCGGTGAGTTTACCCCACGACCGGGCTTCGTCGAGCGTCGCGCCCGAGAGGCCGCCGAGGTCCGGCCGGTCGCCGGTGAGCTGCACCGCGTAGTCGAATCCGCTCTCGGTCATCAGCTTGCTCTGCAGGATATAGTTCTTGGGGACGCCGCCGCCGACCAGGATCGTTCCGGCCCGCTTGGCCTCAAAACACCTATCAAGGAGTCCGGGCATGTCGTCGAATGCGCTGACCGTGACCTTATGTGTCTGGGCAAAAAGCCAGTACTGCAGCCCGATCATCGAGTCCTGGATCGCCGGGCAGTAGACCGGGACTCCGGCCTTTGCCGCCTCGGCGAGGATCCCGGTATCCAGCCTGCTCCCGATCTTGTTGAGGAGGGCCGAGATCGAGATAGTCGAGCCCTCCGGGATGGACGAGTAGACGTCCTGCAGGAACTCCTCGAACCTGATGAACGCCTCGTTCGGGAGGAAGATATCGTAGATCCGGTTGACTCCTTCCTCGCAGAGCTCGGTGTCGGAGACCTGGCAGGTCCCGTGGTAGTGGTGGCAGCCGATCGCCTCGATGGTGTCGTGGGTGAGGTTTGCCCCCGTCGAGACGAGGATATCGATGTGCCCCCGCCTGATGAGGTCGGCGACGATCCCGCCCATCCCGCCGGGCACCATGGCACCGGAGAGGCCGAAGAACTTCAGCGCTTCCTCGTCGCGGAGCATCCGCTCGTAGATGTTGACCGCCTGCCACAGGGACCCGCCGTTGTAGGCCCCGGCCTTTCCAAGCTCGTCGACGAGTTCGCCGACCGTCATGCCGGGCCGGACCCGTGCCTGTTGTACTGCATCCCCATACTTGAAGGTCATGATAGTGTTACACCAGCTTGTTAGGGATTATTGGCACTCATGCACGATAATGGATCGTCTCTTCGCCGGACCGTTATGAACCGTCCCGGGATTGTTCGGGGTTCGCCTGTGCCCGGCCAGGGGCCCGGGACCCGATCTCGCCGTCTTCCGCCGGGGTTATATACCCGGGTTCCTTGCCGTGCGGAGGGGGGAAAACGCAGTTGACGGGAGAGGAGCGTGCCGTTGTACCCCGCGATGGTTCCCGGGTCGGGTGAGAGCGGGGTCTCGCGAAAAATTGTGAGTAGGTGGGAATCCGGGGAGGGATTCCCACAGTTAGACAGGGGATAACTAGTTAACCGACACGGGATGATCCCGCTCGTCCCGCCGTGCCGGTGGGTCCGGGTGTACCGGAGCATTCTCTATGAGCGGACTTTCGGGCCGGGAAACGGCAGAGCCTCCAGAGGGTCGCTTTTGTCTCCGTTCCGTGCATACTCGACCGCGAATCCGTACAGCATCCTCCCGGCCTCTGTTCACCCGGGGGTGGCAGCCTTCCGGGGGGGGCCGGCTGGAGGACGTACTGCTTCGCCGTTGGTAGTCGGCACGGGATCACCAGAATCAAGTTAACGCACAAACGTTATAAATCTTTTTTTGTAAAGTTTGTTTAGTTGACGGGTGAAGATTTCCGACCGCACTCCCCGCCTGACCGGAGCAGAGCCTCCTCCCACGCGGGGATGCCGCGCACCAGCGGCCGGGCAAGGTGCCGGCGGGCCGTGGGAGGAACCTCGTACCATCCGGGGCTGATCCGGCGCTCGAATCGCTCCACTTCGGGCTCCCGGCTGCGGGCGCTGCAGGCCCGGCACTTGTAGCCCTTCCCCGCCCCGGCACTCGTCATCCTCTTTCCACAGGCGGGGCAGAGGGGCGGGCGGACCCGGACCGCGTCCGCGAGACGGCAGATGCCGAGCTTCTCGAGGTTCAGGCTTCCTCCCTTATAACTCCCGGCCGCGGCCACCAGATCGCCGGGGACGAGGGCCCGCACGACGTCCCGGAAGCCCTTGGTCGGCTCGTAGGCCATGCAGCGGACCTCCTGTTCGCCGTCTGCAAGGACGAACGAGACGTGGCCCCCGATCCCGGTGGCAGGCTCGCCCGCGACCGTGCCCCGCACCAGGTACGACCGGCCTTCCCGGAGCGCTCCGATCGTTCCCGGCACCAGGTGGGCGTCCGTCCCCTGGTTCGTGGTGTAAACCTGCTCGCAGGCCGGCTCTTCCGAGCGGACGTGAGACCGGGCTTCCCGGACAGCCTCCGGGCTTTCCCCACGGATGCCGAAGAGGACCGGGTCGGGCGTGTGGGGCACGCAGACCACCACGTCGTTTGCCCGGTCGACCGTGTCCCAGGTCCGGGGGTAGGTCGCTTCCTCGGCGCGGAAGAGACTCGCCCGGTCCACCTGCCGCGGGGTGCCCCGGAGATCCCGTTGCCGGTAGGCGAGCAGTTCGTATGTCCGGTCGGGGAGATCGCTTGCCACCGCCGCCGTCGCACCGATGAGCCCGCGCCGGTTCTTGTAGCCCCGGTAGCGGGCTCCCACCGACTCGAGCACCCCGACCGCCTCTTCGACGGTGCAGAAGTCCCGGAGCGCCGCATGGTAGAAGTCCGGCGGCGGCCGGACGGTGGCGACAACCACGCCCGGGTTCGTCGCGGGGGCGTCGAACTCCGCGAGCGCCTCCACGCACGCGCAGGTGAGGGTGAAGGCCGCCTCCGGGTCCCCTTCCGCCTCGATGGCGACCGCCGCGTTCCCGCGGGTCTTGTGGATGACATTCGGGTTCAGCCTGACCAGCCGGGCGTCGACGACACGCATACCACGGCGCTTGAGCTGACGCACCAGAACCGCCCCGATATAGGTGGTGCACATCCCGGCAGGGGAATCCGTATCATCTATGCCGATCCACATAACCCTACAATTTATATCGTTCTCCGGCTATATCGATTCTTACGGGTTATGTCGCAGGATCGCCTTCCTCAGATGGTCATCAGCATCATGCTCCTTGCAGGCTTCGACGTCTCGGAGCGGTGCAACATCCGTCCGCGGAGTTTCGACCTTATCGCGAAGAAAGGCGATACCCTCATCATCATCAAAGTTGCCTCGCATATCGACGGCGTGAGCGCCGATATCGCAAGCGACCTCAACCTGATTGCCCGCTACCTCCAGGCCACCCCGCTCATCGTCGGGGAGCGGGCGCGTGATACGGAACTCGAACGGGGGGTCGTCTATATCCGGTACGGCCTCTTTGCCCTCAGCCCGGAGACCCTCTACGACTACT
>JAEWMO010000104.1 GCA_023457135.1 Methanobacteriota archaeon
GCAACCTCGCGGTCTTCCGGACCCTCGCGTCGATGGGCGCGGGAGCGGACGTCTTCTCCGCGGGAGAGGTCGCGCTCGCCCTCGCCTCCGGCATGCGGCCGGAGTCCCTCCTCTTCAACGGGAGCTCAAAGACCCCCTCGGATCTCGCCCTCGCCGTCGAGAAGGGGATCCGGGTCTCGGTGGACTCGCCCGACGAGCTCCGGCAGCTCGATGCCGCGGCCGCAAAGGCGGGCAAGACCGTCGATATCGCCTTCCGTGTCAACCCGGCGATCGAGGTCCCCACCCACCCCAAGATCGCGACCGGTCTTGCCACAAGCAAGTTCGGTATCCCGGCAGGCCAGATCCTCGATGCCTACCGTGAGGCGCTCGCGCTTGAGCACGTCAACCCCATCGGTATCCACTGCCACATCGGTTCGCAGATCCTGGCCGTGGAGCCCTTCGCTCGCGAGGTCGAGGTCCTGATCGGCGTTGCCCGCGACCTGATTGAGATCGGGGTGAACCCGAAGTTCATCGATATCGGGGGCGGCCTCGGCATCCCCTACCACCGGGAGACCGACCGGGCCCCGACGCCGGAGGAGTATGCCGGAGCGGTGATGCCGGTCTTCCTCCGCGGCATCGAAGAACTCGGGATCGAGCCCGAACTCTGGGTCGAGCCCGGCCGGTGGCTCGTCGCCGACTCGACGATCCTCCTCACCAGGGTCAACTCCGTCAAGACCGCCCACAAGGCGTTCGCGAACGTCGACGCCGGGTTCAACCTCCTGGTCCGGCCGACGATGTACGACTCCTACCACGCGGTCGTCGCGGCAAACAAGGCCGACGCCCCCGCCGTGCAGGAGTACTCCGTCACCGGGCCGATCTGCGAGACGGGCGACATCCTGGCAAAAGACCGGATGCTCCCCGAACTTGCCGCCGGCGACATCATCGCGGTGCTTGACGCCGGGGCCTATGGGTTTGCGATGTCGTCGCAGTACAACAGCCGCCCCCGGTGCGCCGAGGTCCTCCTCGCGGGCGATAAGGCCGCCCTGATGCGCCGGGCCGAGACGGTCGAGGACCTGACCGCCCCGATGGTGACGCCGCCCTGGCAGGAATGAGATCGACGTGAACTTCCACTACCTCCTGGTCGACGACCTCCTCTCGAAGGAGGAGTTCGACCGCCGGGTGGAGGAGAAGGTGGCGGAGGCAGGAGACCTCCTCGACGAGCAGACCGCGGCGATGCTGGTCGTCAAAGACCTCGGCCGTTCACACGTCCGGGTCCGGGATATCGGCGGGGCCTCAAGCCTCGTCTGCTTCTTCGCGAAGGTCCTCGAGGTCGGCGAGCCGAAGGAGTTCGAGCGGCAGGACGGCACGACCGGGATCGTCGCGAACGTGACGGTGGGCGACGAGACCGGGAGGGCCCGGCTGACCCTCTGGGACGAGAAGGCCGGCGGTGTCCGCGAGATCGAGCCGGGCGACGTGCTCGAGATCCTGGGCCGGCCGAAGGGCGGCGGGAAGATTCCCGACGTCACCGCCGCCGCCGTCCAGAAGGCGGCCTGCGAGATCGCCTGCCCGGAGGTGACGGAGGCCTCCGCCGCCTCCCCCGGCCCGGCAGGAGACCTCGAGATGAGGCTGATTACGGTCGGGAACCCGCGGACGTTCAAGCGGCGCGACGGGAGCGAGGGGGAGATGGTCGAGGCGGTGATCGGGAACGAGGACGGGGTCTTCCGGCTCGTCGCCTGGGCCCCGGCCGTCCTCGAAGGCGCGATGCCGGGTGCAAACGTCGTCATCCGCGGCGCAACCGCGCGGGAGAGCGAGCAGGGGATCGAGTACAGCCTCGGCGAGGCGGCATCCCTCCTCCCCTCCTGCCGGGAGATCGCCGTCCCGACGGACTCCATTGAGAATGTGCAGGAAGGGAAGTCCTATTCTCTTGCGGGGACGGTCGTCCGCGTCCAGCCCGCCCGTTCGTTTGTGACGCGGAACGGACGGCAGTCCTCTGTTCGGAACCTGGTCCTCGCCGACGCGACCGGTGAGGTCCCGGTCGTCGTCTGGGGTGAACGGGCGGAGGAGCACCTCGCTTCCGGCGACCGGGTCGAGGTCTACAACGCGGTGGCCAAGCGGGGCCGGCAGGGGGCCCTCGAGATCCACGTCTCCTGGGGGAGCGCGATGGTCGTCGTCGCCGAGGAGGAGAAGGAGATCGATCTCGAGGGAACGGTCATCCCCACGGCCCGGGGGAACGCTCTTGACACCGGCGACGCCCGTTACCTTCTCGCAGAGCCCCTGCCCGTCGGAATCCGGGTGCGCGGCCGGGGAACCGTCCACCGGGGCGTAATCCATCTTGAGGATGTAGAGGCCGTATCGCCCGATCCCGACGACCTCCGCCGCCGCCTGGATCGGTTCGCCGGCGGGGCCTGACCCCGATCTTCACTTTCACCCCGCACGGCGAGCGACCTTTATGTCTCACGCTATAGACTCTTAGTGTAGCATACCTGAACACACCTAGAGATCAAGTGAGGAATGAGATGTCAGAGATTGATCTTGAAGATTTACCCGGCGTCGGGGCAACCACTGCAGAAAAACTCCGGGAGGCCGGATACGGGACCGTCGAGAGCGTCGCAACGGCCACCACGTCCGATCTCGCCGAGGCGGCGGAGATAGGCGAAGCAACTGCAAAGAAGGTGATCCTTGCCGCCCGGAAAATGGCGGATATCGGCGGGTTCAAGACCGGCCGCGATATCCTGGACAAGAGGAAGGATATCAAGAAACTCAAGACCCTGGTTCCCGAGTTCGACGAACTGATCGGCGGCGGTCTCGAGACCCAGGCGATCACGGAAGTCTACGGCGAGTTCGGGTCCGGGAAGAGCCAGCTCGTCCACCAGATGGCCGTCAACGCCCAGCTCCCCGAAGAACTCGGCGGGCTCGCCGGCGGGGTCATCTACGTCGACACTGAGAACACGTTCCGCCCGGAGCGTATCGAGCAGATGCTCAACGGACTCCCCGACGAGGCGGACCTCGGAGATATCGAAGAAGTTCTCGAGCGGATCCACGTCGCACGGGCGCACAGCTCCGACCACCAGATGCTGCTCCTCGAGACCGCCCGGGAACTCGCGAACGACCTGCGGAACTCCGATTACCCGGTCAGGCTCTTCGTTATCGACTCGCTGACGTCCCTCTTCCGGTCGGAGTACGCGGGACGGGGCACCCTCGCTCCCCGGCAGCAGAAGCTGAACCGGCACATGCACGATCTCCTGAAGCTGATCGACGACCACAACGCCGTCGGCCTCGTGACCAACCAGGTGATGTCGAACCCCGGCGTCCTCTTCGGCGACCCCACGAAACCGATCGGCGGCAACATCGTCGGGCACACCGCGACTTTCCGGCTCTACCTCAGGAAGAGCAAGGGCGGCAAGAGGGTTGCCCGCCTGGTCGACAGCCCCAACCTCCCCGAAGGCGAAGCCCCCTTCATGGTCGAACAGGCAGGGCTAAAACCGTGCTAAAGGCGCTCGTCACAGACGTCGACGGCACCATCACCGACCGGCGGCGGCGGATCAACACGGAGGCCGTCGAGACCATCCGGACCCTCGTCGACGCCGGGATTGAGGTCGTCCTTGCAAGCGGCAACACCGTCTGCTTCATGGACGGCCTCTGCAAGATGGTCGGGACGGACGGGACCATCATCGGCGAGAACGGCGGTGTCTACCGCCGGACGTTCGGCGGCACCCTCCACATCCCCGGCGACCAGAAGGCCTGCCTTGCTGCCTTCGAGACCCTCGCCGACCATTTTTCAAGAAAAGGCACCGAACTCGAGCTCTTCGGCGCACAGTACCGGTTCGCCGACGTCGCCTTCGCCCGGAACATCGACCCCGACGAAGCGCGAGCGGTCATCCGCGACCACCACCACCCGGTCAGGGTGCTCGACACCGGGTTTGCCATCCACCTCCAGGCGCTCGGCGTGAACAAGGGCACGGCGCTCCGCGAGCTCGCCGGGACGATGGGGATCCTCCCCTCAGAGATGATGGCCGTCGGCGACTCGGAGAACGACATCGAGATGCTCGAGGTGGCCGGCATCGGCGTCGCGGTGCGAAACGCCCCGGCTCCGACCCAATCAGCGGCCGACCTGGTCACTGAAGCGGCCTACGGGGACGGGTTTGTAGAAGCGGTAAAAAAGTATTTTGATGATTTTGAGATGCGGTAGAGTGATCCGGCTCTCAATTATCGGCCTCGAAAGTCATTCATTAAAGCCGGAGATCCTGTTTTTTCAGGGGAATATTACCTTCGCCCTCCCGAATCCGCCGCAGAATCATACCGGCTCTCCTAACGGTGGAGCCTAACCGGTTTCGCTCTCGTCTTCCACAGGAGTCTGCTCCTCTACCGGTTCTTCAGCCGATTCCAGCTCTTTAACCAGCTCCTCAGTCGGTTCCTGCGTGAATGTTGGAGTTTCTTCCAGGGTCGGCTCCTCGACCGTAGGTTCCGCGGTTGGCTCCTCAACCGGGGTTGATTCCGGTGTTGCCGATGGAGTGGCCGGGGGAACGGTTGGCGGCGGTGTCCGGTCTTCCGGCGGTTCCAGGCCATCCCGGAGCGAGGTTGCGGTTGGGCGGGGTGTCAAATGCTGCACCGGGGTTGGTTGGGGAACCGATGTTCCTGCCGGGGATGGTGTTTCTATCGCCGTAGGAGGCGCAGTTGGATCAGTAAGGGTTGGTATGGCCGTGGGGTACCCAGTGGGCGTTGGTGTGGGCGTTAAATAGGGATTATCAGGCCTTCCTTCGCGATACAGCCGTATTGGTGCAGAAACCGGAAGAGCATAATATCGTGGTATACCGGGCTGCTTCTCTGGCATTACTGCTTTCTTATCATAGTATTTCCGTGGAATGTAATCTTGCTCGCCAGTATAGGGATTTCTCATAAATGAATATTGGGCGAAATCCACCGTGCTTATCACATACACCGGGACATCCTCCGAGTAAATGAGAATTACTGACTCTGTGAGCGGGTAATTCCATTTCATAAGCCAATCATAATAACCAAAGCGGGTTTCAAGGGTCGGGCCGCCGTAATCCTCACCGTTTGGCCCGCCGTTCCGGTTATAGAAGTGTAAATAGATGTTTTTCAGTTCAATGTTGCTGAAGTGGTAAACGTAGTCGTGCAGTTCCATGCTCATCATATCGGCTAGTTCCGGGGGAAACTCCGATTCAACGATAACACTTGTCGTTTGTGTAGCATGGTCAACGATGTAGTAATAGGTGCGAGTAACACCCGCCGTTCCCGTCCAGGTCTCGATAGTAATCTCTTTTTCGGGTGTAGGCGTTGGTGTAGGGTCAATCGTCGGGGTTGCCGTAGGAGTAGATTCCGGTGTAGGCTCCGTGGTCGCCGTAGGAGCGGATGTCGTGGTCGCAGTGGGTGTGGCGGTCGTGGTTGCGGTTGGGCTCGTAGTTGGGGCGGGAGTCGTCGCCCCATTCGTACTCGAGGTTGCGGTCACCTTCACCGTCGAGGTCGTTGTAGGATCGGTCGTCGGGCAGGGTGTCTCCGTTGCCGTTGGAGGAACCGTTGTTCCTCCAGAAAAACCGTTACTGCTGCTACGTCCGCCGGACGAGGAAGAATGCGGTGATCCCCCGGAGCTGCTCGTTTTGACCACATTTTGAATCACAATGTTAAATACGCCGGTAACCGAATTCACGATCCAGATCTCCGGTTCACCCGCCTCATCTACTGTCACATCCCCGGTCGCGTTCGTCTCATTGACAATCGTCTGCGAGACAGACGCACCCCCTGCAGCGACAGGTTCAACTCCCGCTGTAACATTTCGATCGCCTGCCTCGAACCCTCCGGACGCGAGAACCCCGCCGTAGCAGAGAGCAAGGGTGAGAACGATGCCGAGAACAATCTGCACTTGTTTCATAATTGTAACCCCGCCTGGCTTGCGTTTTCACGAATTCAGCCACGAATATATTCTGCCGGGAATATATGTTCGTGAATATATACGTTTTCAAATGTTCACCGAACCCGAATGAGGAGTGATTCGCTGCACAGGCAGATCAACCACGCGCGATACAGGGGAGTTGAGTCCCGATGTACAGGCCTGCCCCGCCGCCTCTTCTCCAGAAAATGTGGCGCGACCGGGGTCTACAACCCTGACCGTGCCCGGTCGATTGTGCGAAGCCGGGCCTTCCTTCGCCAATTCAGAAGCCAGAGCCCGAGCCCCGGGGTCAGGATAAGGTCGTCGTGCTCACCGTCCCCGCCTGAGTATCAATGCGGTCGGTGTCATGAACCTTCGAGGGGCCCGGTGACCCGCAGGTACCTAAACCCGTCTAGTTACCGCACCCAGGCGCGGTCAGAAAAAAGTATTCTCAGGATCTCTTCAGCAGGTCGCGCTTGACGACGATATAATCTTTTACGTTCTTTACCGCCTCGAACGGCACGAGCATCCTGTCCTCTTCCATCCTGTAGCCCTCGGTCCTGAATGTCTTGTCCGGTATGACGATCAGGTCGACGATCGCCCCGGTATCGAGATCGACCATGATGTTCTTGAGGGTCCCGATGAGTACGCCGTCGTCACTCATCACTCTCTTCCTGGCAAGGGTATGGCAGAAGGTTTTGCTCATACAGAGCGTGGGGCGTTTGTACTATTTAAATATTCTAAAATCCCCAAAGCGCCGCAGAAAGGGTTTTCCGGGATCCGCATCCGGGGAGGATCGCCGCCACCCCGGAATTCGAGCGCCTGAGGCGCGACGGCCCGAGAGATACGACCGGACGTCGGCGGTCCGACCCTCCGCGTGGGTTTCCCTCAAAAAGTCTACCGAAATGCCGAGAATGAATCCGCCGGGGCCGCAGGGCGAACCCTCCGGACCGGGCGGCGGGATGTGTTGCTGAACGAAAAAATAAGAGCCAGGATCGGGTTACCTGACAGTTTCGGCCGCCATCCGGACGTCGGTTGCCTTAACTGTCTTCCTGCCCGCATGACCCGCGAGTTTAATGGCCTCTTTTGCGATCCTGGAAGCGTACTGTTCCATCAGTTTTGCGAGCTCTTCATTGGCATCGGAACTCACACGTTCCGCGCCGGACTTTTTCACGATTCTGCCAACGGGTGCCAGAGGTATATCAGTCATGATCTCATTTCCCCCTTTTCATTGAGTTCTGTGAAATGTACTCTCAAACAGAACTCGTTTTACAGAAGCACCATAGGTATTCTCATATAAATACTTATCCGTCTCCAGAGGGGTTGAAGAAGGAAATTCAGAACGGGGAGGGGATCAAAGTGAGGGAAAGACCCGAATAATATCGGTCTGAGTAACGATCCCGACGGGCTTCCCGTCCTCGACGACTACCACCCTCCCGATCTCCCGTTCCTTAAACCGGCCCACGATCTCATAGAGCCGGGTTGAGGACGGCGCCTCGACCACATCGGTGGTCATGACCTCTGCCGCGGACGCATCCAGCGTCAGGCCCTCATCGAGGCCCCGGGCGATATCGCTCAGCGTCACGATGCCCGCAAGAGTGCCGTTCTCCACCACCGGCGCCCCGTGGATCCGGTGCTTGTTAAAGAGCCGTATCGCGTCCCGGAACGTGGCGTCCGGCGACAGGGTCAGGAGCGGCGAAGTCATATAATGCTTGATCGGCTTCTTGGGGAGAGAGATGATCTCCGAGACGCTGAAGAGGAGCGCCTGCTGGTTCTCGTCCATCCCGTAGATCTCCCCCCGGACGACGAGTTTGTTCACCGGGGTCGGCCCGATCGTGACCATGTCCCCCACCTTGAAAAGCTTCACGCTCCCGATGATCCGGACCATCGCCTGGCAGAGGTCCGGGTGGCAGAGGGTGGTGAAGTCGAGCTCGGCGACCCGGACACCCTTCACCTTCTCGCCGTCGCGGAAGATCGGCACCTCAAACTGGCTTTCAAGATCCCCGAGGTTCAGCTCCTTGTACGCGCGTGCGGTCGGGCTGTAACCGCCTTTCGGACCGGGGACACCGTCGACAAGTCCGAGGGCCTTCAATGCCTGCATCTGGTTGCGGACGGTGCCGGGGTTGCGCTTGAGTACGTCCGCGATCTCCTCACCTTTTATAGAGTGGGAAGACTGATGATATAGAGTAATCAGAGTTATCAGGATATCCTTCTGAATCGGGGAAAGATCCATATTTATCACTCATTATACGTTGTTTAAATACATTAGGTTGTGCGTGCAGTGGAATTCGAAACCATCCCGACCGTTCCGACGGCGGACGAAGTGCTCGACCGCAGTCTTCGCAGGGCGGCAGCCAAGAAGAAGCTGAAGACCAACGTCGACAGGGCAAATGAGGAGTTCGTGAGAGCGGTCGGAAGCGCCATCCACGACAAGTTGAAAAGCGTGGTCAGCTCGTTCCCGAGCTTTGAGCGCCTTCCCCCCTTCTACCAGGAGGTGACGGATATCCTTCTCTCGCTCGACCGGATGAAGAAGTCGCTCGGTGCCGTCACCTGGGCGGCCGACCAGGTCAGGATCATCGGCTCCGGCTATGCCCGGAGCATCCGGTCCGCCGACGACACCGACCGGTCCCGGAAACAGGCCGTCGCCCGTATTGCCTCGATCGTCCACCAGGTGGAGGACGATCTCCTCTTCCTGAACCAGGCAAGAAACATCCTCCGGAAACTCCCGCATGTGAACGAGGAGGACTTCACCGTGGTGGTGGCGGGGTTCCCGAACGTGGGCAAATCATCGTTCATCAAGCTCGTCTCGACGGCGACGCCCGAGATCGCCTCCTACCCCTTCACGACGAAGGGGATCATCGTCGGCCACCGCGATATCGGGAAACGTTTACGGGCCCAGTTCATCGATACGCCCGGCGTTCTCGAGCGGCCGGCAGAAGAGCGGAACCCCATCGAGCGGCAGGCGGTCAGCGCCATCATCAACACGGCCGACGTCGTGCTCTTCATCCTGGACGCGAGCGAACACTGCGGCTACTCGTTTGAGGAGCAGTTGCAGCTCCTCGACGAGATCCGCGGGCTCGTCGACGTGCCGGTGGTGACGGTCGTAAACAAAGCGGATATCAAAGAGGCCGAGGGTTACCCGGCGATGTCCACCCTCACCGGCGAAGGGGTGGAGGCGGTCATCGACCTCCTCCTCACCTTCAGAGCAGAGGCAGCCACGCAGACGAACCTGCGAGAGCCGCCCCAACCAGAAAGCCAGCAATAGCCCCGCCGTTCAGGGGCGGGAGCCCCGCCTGGGGCTTCCCCTTATTGACGAAGAAGAGGAGCACGGCGAGGCCTGCAAGCGATCCAATCATCGCGCCGAGCGTCGGTGCCGAGAGCACCCAGAGGACGGCAGGCGCACCCGCAAAGACGTGCGAAGAGACGACAAGGATCGAGGGCATGATGAGATCGCCCATCCCCATGAGAAACGCGCCCCGCTCTTTTCCCTCCCCCATATCAATTCCTTCCCGCCTGAACGAGTAGTCCGCCCGCTTCGGGACCACGACCATGATCGGGGCCTTCGTCTCGAGGACGCCTTCGGCGAGCGTGATCATGTGTTTTGTCCGGTAGACCGATATGGCATCGTAGACGGCGAGCAGCACGAGCAGGACGAGCACCGGGACGATGGCGAGCGATATCCCGAAGATGGATGCGATGCCGGCCGATACCAGCACACCGAGGACGTCGATGACGTACCACTCCGGGTAGAGGTAGAGGAGCGCCGTTGCCGCAACGGCGGCGATGAGGGCCCCGATGGCCGCAACGTCGTTTGTCCCGAACGCGATGATGGAGAGCGCCGAGAAGATGTAGACGAACGTCATGAACATGGCGATGGCCACGAAGACGGCAATAAAGCGGCGCCCCCCGAACCGGATCAGGAGGAGGAGGACCAGCGTGAACGCGAGCAGCATCCCGATGAAGAGGAGAGGGTTGGCGACCGACTCAGGATCTTCAAACGCGACAAGCCCCGCCGCCTGCATGGGGAGAACGAGCACGACGGCGATCACCTGGACGAACAGGAGCATGAGGGGCATTCCGAGAAACGGCAGCCAGTCGCGGATCTGCATTATAAAACTCCATTCATTTTAGGTAGGTTAATTAATGCATTCTCATCACTTTAAAATATGGAGATTCGCGGACTCATCAGCGACATCGTTCTCACCATCGTGATGGTGGTCTCCACCGTCGTGCTGGTGATGCGGTTCTGGCAGGACCTGGTCATCGCGGTTGCTGCAACATTCATGATGCTCTCGCTCGGAGGGCTGCTCATATCCCTGGCCCTGAAGGTCGTGAGCCTCGAACAGGCCGTCGTGCAGCGGGAGCGCACCATGCGTGTGAACATGGAGGAGATGGAGAAGACGATGAGCACCAAGTATGACAATACGGTCAGCCACATCGAGGAGATCGTCGACGGGCTCTCCCGGCGGATGTACCGGTGATGCAGACCGCCACCTTAATGGGTCTTCCCCCACTCATGAGTAGATAGCATGGGCGTTGCTATCAGGGATATTCTCTCCGACTGCAGGGAGACCGTGGGGTGGGACAATCTTGCCGGCACCGCCGCAGTGGATGCCCACAACGCGCTCTACCAGTTCCTCTCCATCATCCGGCAGCCCGACGGCACGCCGCTGATGAACGGTGCGGGCCGCGTCACCTCGCACCTCTCCGGCATCCTCTTCCGGACGGTCAACTTCCTGGAGAAAGGAATCCGGCCGGTCTATGTCTTTGACGGCAAACCTCCGGAGTTCAAACAGGAGACGATCGAGGAGCGGCGGCTCGTCCGTTCCAGGGCCGACGAGGCCTGGAAGGCGGCGCTCCGTGAGGGCGATATGGAGACGGCGTACCGGCAGGCGAGCGCATCCACCCGTATCGACAGCCACGTCATCGAGTCGTCCTGCGAGCTCCTGGACCTGCTCGGGATCCCCCGGGTGCAGGCGCCGAGCGAGGGCGAGGCGCAGGC
>JAEWMO010000105.1 GCA_023457135.1 Methanobacteriota archaeon
ACACTCACCAGCATTACTGCCAGAAGTAGGGGTGATGCCCGCATTCCGGTTTTTCCATTCATGTGTTTTTCCTCCAGTTTCTTTCCCCGGACGCAGAGACGGCATACTTTCAAGTAGAGAAAGAGCATACGTTCCCTTTGCCTCCGGGCATGCGGGATGTTCACCCATCCGATTTGCTACTGGCCGGGTGGACCTCCCTGCGCTTCGGGATACCGGTTCCGGCACCCACATGTGAGAAATCAACGTTCTGCTATAAACGATTTCTGTCGATCCTCTCTACACGTTGAGGCTGTTCGATCCATTTTGCTTCCGAAAACATCCCGCAGTCGACCGGGAACTCACACTGCGCCGACCGATAATAAACCCCCCGCGGCAAAGGAAAAATCGATATCGGATATCATGTCTCCGTCACGGACACCCATTTTGCGGGAGGGCCCGGCACCAACGCCCACCCTGCGTGACAGACTTTCTCCGCCATTGCTCGACACTGATTCCTGGGCGGCCAGTCTGCCCCCAACCAGAGAACGTGTAGAGAGGATCGACAGAAAACTTAAGTGAAGGTATTTGAGAAGTTTTCCTGTGGTATGATGACATACAACCGCATCTTTACACTGATGCTTGCACTGATCCTGATTGTGTCGCCGGCTTTTGCCGGGGGCAGCGAATTTGACGTGAACACCACTCCGGGAGAGGATACCCCGGCAAGCGACGCCGGGATCTGTGCTTTTTACCTCATACAGCAGGGGGAGACAAACCACCACAGCGCATATGTGCCTCCCGGAAGCTCAACGCTGTTTGTGAACCTGGACTGGTTCATCCCCCAGCAATCGTTGACGCTGAAGATCATCTCGCCGAGCGGAAGCACGTACGCCTACTACCACGATATCGATCTCGACGGTTACAAGAACGCACAGATCCGCACGTGGATCCCCTCGCCAGAGGCCGGAACGTGGCAGTTCCAGGTTTACGGGGAATCAGTCCGAGACACACAGAATTATTCTTTTGAAGCCAAAGCGGAATAAACCGCATCTTTTTTATATTCATGGCCACCTGATCCTCTTAATGTTGAATCAATCCCTCTCGAGGACCGTGTTACTCCTCACCGTCCTCATGCTGCTGTTCCCCCCAGGGAGCGCTGCTCCCACCGTTCTCGGCGAGGGAGAATTTCCGGAGTTGGTTCCAGACGATGCAACCCTGGTATACACCTGGAACGTGCCCCTTAAGCTGCTCCTGCTTGACTTCGTCTTCATGACCGCACCCCTGCTCTTCCTCCCGGTCCAGATCCTTATAACGGCAGCTGCATGGTTCTGCCTCGGTCATAGAAGGATCTCCCGGAAGAACGCTCTCGAACACGATACCCGCTGTGCGGCGTATCTCTGCATCCGGGAGAATCCAGGGATCAATCACTCCTCCCTCTCCCGCAGGCTGGGGATTAACGCCGGAACCCTCCGATACCACCTTGCAGCCCTCTGTGAGACGAGGAAGATACGATCAGAACACACTCACGGACTCCTGCGATATTATGCGAACGGCAGGGCGGCCGGTGAGGGAGAGGGCTATCCCCTCAACGGGACACGGAGACGGATACTCGATCTCCTCGCACAGGACCCGGGAATGACACGGAAAGAACTCGCATCCGCGCTCGATATCGCCGGTGCATCGGTGACCTGGCATATGACCCAGCTCATCTGGGAAGGAGCCGTACGGAGCGAGAAGGACGGAAGGATGGTACACTATTTCCCCCAGCAGGATGTTCTCCAATATCCGGCGGATAGAGGCGCGAACGCAACCAGCTAGGGCTTCGTCACCCCGGGGCCGGGTGAACAATCCGGGGGCGTTTGTGTCGGAGACGATGAGTGAGCCCCGGCTTTGCCGGTCCCGGACGCTGCCCGACCTGCACTACCCATAGACCACGGACTCAGCCGCCGCGATATCCTGCCGCGTGAATGTAATCATACAGTCGGGGAGTTCTCCCGCGGACGACGGGGGTTCCGTGTCATGGTGCGGGGTGAGCGTGATGGTGTACCAGTACGCGTCCGGGCCGAACGTCACCTCTTTCACCGGGTGGAACATCCCGTTCGAGATCTCGTAGAGCCTCCCCCGGGTCTCGTCATATTGATCCCCGTACGCGTTCACGCTCGCGAGCAGCGTCATACCCCGGTCCCGGAAGGGGATATCCTCCAGAACGATAGCGTCGACCTCCCGTAAGAGGGCAAGGGGATGTACCCCCTGCACAGAGTAGTCAAACTTCTGCGATTTGACGGTCACGGTTCCGCCCGGTCCCACATACGCTTCGTACGCGTGCTGTTCGCCGTCCTCCTCCCCGTAGAAGAAGAGCCATATTACCCGGACCGCACCGTCTCCAGCGATGTTGGTCTCCAGTCGCAACAGTGTCGCCGACTCGTTCTCGACACCGGTCTCCCCGACGGCGATCTCCCAGAGGTCCAGGACGGCCGGATGGTACGCCGGAGATGCCAGGCGAGTCGTATTCTCGATACGGGTAACCTCCGGGCTCTCCGGCAGGACGAAGAAGTGCAGGCAAGCATAGACGATCGCTATCCCCACGATAACGACGAGGATCGGTCTCATGATCCGGGGTTCTCCAGGCCGGCGGAACGCATGCGGCTTAGACTACTATGGGGCCGGCCGGCCTTGAAGTTTCCGAAACGGGGGCGCGTTCCGACCGAAGGATCGCCCCACCCCGCGGCTCCTTCAGGTGAGAATCCGGCCGGGCAGTCCCGATGAGCAGGTACACGTCACCGAAGAGATATATAGCAAAACGTTGAGTTTTCACGCACGAACACCCGTCGCGGGACCAGGGGAGGTGTCCGGCCGCGGTCGGCACCCGGGTCCGCTTCATGATGCCTATGCGCTGCAACTACCTCTCGAATCTCTGGAAACTGCTCTACGTCCTTGCCGTGGTCGTGCTCGGCGTTAACTTCTACAGAGACTACGTCCTGGACAGCCATGTCGGCTCCCTCGAACGGTGGCTGTTCTTTATTCTGCTCTTCGGCAGCCTCATCGTGAGGTTTGCAGGCGAACGGTGCAGCAGGAACCGGTCGGGCTGATCGTTGTGCCGGCAAAGTCCGACAGCCAGCACAGCTCCAGTGGTCCTGGCAGGGGTTCAGCCTGAATGCGCGATGCTCCATCGGGACGAACGGGCTCCTTTCATCACCGAACCATGACCCGCACGCCCCCAATCAGCAGACCGCGGCCCGCCCCGGGAGCAGAAGCGATCGAAGCGGTTCGCCGTGTAGAGGGCCACGAGAGAGATCATTTATAGGAGGACGTCGACCTCTCCCGCACAGGTACCGGAGCCGTATCCCGGCCTCGGCCCGCCGCCGTCTGCGAGAGGAGGGAACATGCCGACAGGAATACCATCGGGAACCACCCTGGCCGGCCCCCGGCGATTCTTCGAGCAACTCAACGAGAGATCGTTACGGGATGACCTGGTCTTCTACTTCACGATCGTCATAGCCGCATCGCTCCTGTTCATGCTGGCACCTCTCATCATGGGGTCGTACCCGGGGAGTGAACCCATGGCCGGCGGGCTGCACCGGGCCTGGTTCATCGTAGCCGGCACCCTGATCGTCCTGGTGCAGGGCCTGATAACCGGGAGCGTCGCCCTCCTCGCCGTCAGCCTCGTCGAGCACTTCTTCCTGCTCTTCGTCGACGTCCACCGTGAGTTTGAGCAGACGATGAAATCGGTGGTCTATGCCCTGTCGCCGTTCATCCTCTTCTCCTGGGCAGTCGTCCTGAAGGTCCCGTTTGCCGGCCCGCTGCTCCTCGCCTGGTTCTGCCTGACGACCTACTTCGGCGTATGGATATTTCACGAGAAGTCAAAGGACCGGGCTATCTTCGTCGCTCTGGCAACCGGTGCGGTCCTCGCGTATTATCTCCATCGCGTGGTAGGGATCGGATAACCGGTGGCGATCATGAACTGCAACTACCTGTCGCTCCTGTGGAAACTACTCCTCGCCCTTGCCGCAGTCGTCCTCGCGGTCAACTTCTACCAGGATATCGTCCTGCACGGCCGGCCTGATGCCCTCATCCGGTGGCTGTTTCCCGTCCTGCTCTTCAGCAGCCTCATCGTGCAGATTGCAAGCAGGCGATGCCGGAAGAAGCAGCCGGGCTGACCGTTGTGCCGTGGAAGATCCCTTCTACCGCCGGCTGACATCCCGGCCCTTCGGCCTCCCGGAGAGATGACCACCCGCTCCGGGGACAGAATGGATCAAGGCGCTCCGACGTGTAGACGATCGTGACAGAGATCGTTTATAGGAGAACGTTGACTTCTCACGCAGGGCTACAGGGCGAGCCCCGCCCCCGGTCCATGGCGTGGTGCAATGCGAGATACCGCCATTCCTTCCCGGCGCCGGCTTTCTCCGGCAATCCCGCCGCTCGTTGCGGCCGCGGTGTGCATAGCCTGGGCGCTTGTCGCGGTGACCGTCTCCGGGACCCCGGGACCGGCGCCGCCGTCCGTCCTCCCCGTCTTCATCCTCGCGACCGTCACCCTTGCCGTCGCAGGGGCCGCAACACCGCTTCCGCTCATCGCGGGCGCCGTCCCGGTCCGGAAGGAGAGGCAGGCGGTGCTCCTCGCCGTCGCAGCCTCGACCCCGTTCGTCGTCGCCCTCCTGATAAACCCGCACCGGTGGCCGGGGGGGCCCGCCCCCCTCATCGCGGAGAGGGTGCCGGTCTTCGGGTGGCTCTTCGACGGGATCATGAACGTCCTCCCGCTCGCGGCGGAGACCCCCGCCTACAGGTTGATCTTCTCCATCTTCACGGATTTCGGGTTCTACCTCGAGTGCGTGCTCGCAGCGACGGTCATCTACTGTCTTCTCCGGCTGATCGCCGCCCTCGACCCGGGGGCACGGGGAGCCACGCGAACATCTCAGACAAACGCCAGATACAGGAAATAGACCCCGATCAGGACGATCGCGACACCGACAATCCGGTCGAAGACCTCGCCGCTCATCCTCGCCTTCTCCTTGACCTTCTTCCCGACCACGCCCCCGACCGAGCTGATCACGATGAGGGGGATTGCAAGCCCCACGGCATAGACGAGGATCGTGAAGAACCCCTCGATAGCCGTCTGGTAGAGCGCGATATACGTCAGGACGATGAGGAGCATCGGCGCCCCGCGCCCCACGGTGATCGCCCCGAACGAGAGGCCGAGGAGGAACGCCCCCGAGACCGTGTAGGAGATCGGCGCCCGGAAGCGGTTGAAGATACTCCGTATAGGAGGTTTGTAGACGTGGAGGAGCTGCAGCCCCATCAGGATCATCAGCACCCCGCCGACCCCCCATGCGACGCTCTCGTTCAAGAAGAGGAGATACTCCCCGACGTATCCCGCGACCGCGCCGAGCGGCAGGAGGACGAGGGTGGTGCCGAGCGAGAACGCCACGGTCAGCCTGAGGATCCCGGCAAGGGTGAGATCCGTCTTCCCGCTCGTCAGATACCCTATAAGGCCGAGGCAGAGGACGCTGTTGCAGGGGCAGATCCCGGCGACGAGGCCGAAGACGAAGATGCCGAGGATCGAGGGGTCGAAGGCTGCCATCAGAGGAGGTTTGACGGCGGCCGGGAATATACCTCCGGTTCGGCACTCCCCGTGCCGGAGATACGTTTAGAGAGGTATTTCAGAGCAGAGGCTCCATACTCCTCGAACAGCAATGGTCCCGTGGGAGCTCGTCTTCGCCATCATACCCGGCCTGATCCTCTTCTTCTACGGGATAGAGAACTTCTCCCGGGAGATCCTCGCGGTCGCGAAGGAGAGCTTCGCCGCCATCCTCGGCAGGGTGACGGAGCGGCCGGTCGTCGGCGTCCTCCTCGGCGCCATCGTCACCGCCATCGTCCAGTCGAGCGCGGCGACGACGATCATCACCGTCAACCTCGTCAATGTCGGGACGCTCTCGTTCCTCCAGAGTCTCGGGATCATCATCGGCTCGAATATCGGGACGACCGTCACCGCCCAGCTCGTCGCCTTCAAGATGACGGCCTTCGGGCAGGTCCTGATCCCGGTCGGGTTCCTCATCGGGATCTTCGGGAGACAGTACAGGTTCCTGGGCAAACCCCTCTTCTACTTCGGCCTCGTCTTCTTCAGCTTGAACCTCATCTCCACGGCGCTCGAACCCTTCCAGAACGACCCCGAACTCATCGGGCTTATCACGGGGTACTCGGCACTCCCGCTCGCCATCCTGATCGGGTTCCTCTTCACCACGATGGTGCAGTCGAGCTCCGTGACGACCGGCCTCGTCGTCGTCCTCGCCCAGCAGGGCCTCCTCACCCTCCCGCAGGCGATCCCCATCCTGCTCGGCGCAAACATCGGTTCGACCACGACGACCCTGATCGCCTCCGCCCGGATGAACCTCCACTCCCGGCGGGCGGCGGCGGCCCACTTCATCTTCAACCTCGGCGGTGTGCTCCTGATCCTGCCCTTCCTCGTGCCGTTCACGGAGCTCGTGACCTCGATCGGCGGCACCGAGGCGCAGATGGTGGCAAACGCCCACCTCATCTTCAACCTGATTGCGGCGGCGGTCTTCCTCCTCATCATCGGGAGGTTCGGGCAGCTCGTCGAGCGGCTGGTGCCCGGGAGCGAGCCCGAGATCCTGATGCGGACGCGCCACCTCGAGAACGGCATCCCCGACGAGACCCTTCTTGGGTTCGACCTGATCCAGCAGGAGCTCAGGCATGCCCACGAGGTCACGCTCGACCTCTTCCGGGCGGCGATGACCTATCTCGCCACCTCGAAGGAGGCGGACTACCAGATGGTCGAGAAGCTCAGGAGCCTGAACAGCCACCTCGACCGGAGGATCGAACAGGCCCTCCGGACGATCTCCGCGAGGCAGCTCTCGGACCGGGAAGCGACCGAGGTCGTCTCTCTGGTCCGGATGTCAAACGAGATCGGGCGGCTCGGCTATCTCGGGGCAGATCTCGGGGGGTTCTTCCGGAGAGCATCCTGGAACGGAGACGGGGGCCGCACCGCCTTCGTCCAGAAGACCGAGAGCGTCTACCGCATCCTCGATGCGAACATCGTCGGGCTCGGCCTCCTCTTCCCCCGGATCCATGATACGACCGTCGCGGAACTCCGCGCCCGGGACATCGAACTCCAGCTCGTCATCAACGAGCATTACCGCGAACAGCTCGCCAGTCTCAAGCGGGAGGGCGACTTCGGGAACAGCCGCTACCTCGAGGTCCTCTCCATCATCGAGGCGGCGAACGCCAAAGTGCGGGATCTCCGGAAGCTCGCCGAGCAGTACTCGCGCGAGAAGGCGGTCGAAACGGCGTCACTCCGGGTGGAGGACCCGCTTCCTCTGCGCCATCCGGTAGCCGGAGACGACGAGAAGCGTATCGCCGACCTCCCGGTCGAGCGCCGGCTCCCCGGAGTCGACGTACAGGAGGGGTGTCCCGGCGAGTTTCCCCGGCGTGGCGACCACGATCAGGTTCGATAGCCCGACCCGCCGGAGGACGGCCGGGCTGATCTGCTGGTTCCCCCTCCCGAGGACGAACCCCTGGGCGCCGATGGGGCTCACGACGATCTTCGCCTGCGGGTACCTGTCGAGGAGGGAAAGGAGGGTCCGTTCATCGGCATCGCGGGCGACGACCTCCCCGTCCCGGACGGCGTCGACACCGAGGAGCGTCGGAGCGAGCCCGAGCCGCTCCATGATCCGCGCCGTCGTGCTCCCGGCGCCGATGATATAGAGGGTGTCCGGGAGCATGATCTCGGTGATGAACGCAGCGATGTCGTCCTTCGCCCGCTCCTCGTCCTGCTGCTCAAAGACCTGCTTCCCCCCCTGCGTCCGCTCGGGGATGAAAGGAACGCAGGCATAGCCGTAGAGCCGGGCGGCAAGGCGGCCGGAG
Source organism: Methanobacteriota archaeon (assembly GCA_023457135.1). Classification (GTDB taxonomy): domain Archaea; phylum Halobacteriota; class Methanomicrobia; order Methanomicrobiales; family Methanoculleaceae; genus Methanoculleus. The sequence continues at coordinate 7,855 of JAEWMO010000105.1, forward strand.
CGGTAGGCCTCCTCGTCGACGTCCATCACCTCGGAGTCGCGGCAGGGGATCCGCCCCGCCTGCCGGATGAGGTCGGCCGCCGCTGCCGGGTTGACCGCAAAGACCGCCGAGTACATCTTCACCCCGGCGGGAATACCGAGGATGGGGACCGACCGGCCGACGGCGTCAACGACGTCCCTGGCCGTCCCGTCCCCGCCGCAGAAGACGACGAGGTCGACCCCGGC
>JAEWMO010000106.1 GCA_023457135.1 Methanobacteriota archaeon
CCTCCCCTCAGCGATAACCGGCGCCTACGAAGTCGTCTCCGAGCCCTACGAAGACCACTCCCGCCTCTTCGTCACCCCGCCGCAGATGGGCGACGAGGTCTTCCCCTACCGTATGAAGGTCAGGCCAATCAAGGTCTTTGCCGAACCCCTTGAGTTCAAGCCGTTGATCGGGGATCTCACGTTCATCACGAACAAGACGATGTGGAGCGGTCACCTCCGCATCGCCATGCGCGAGATCCCGGAGGAGGATTACCAACTCATTATGAAACAGGGGAATTAAAATGCCACATGATAATCGTCCGTTAATGCGACCCTCACCGCGGTGCTCGTTCGATGACGTTTATAGCGTACTGCTCCAGCAACCGAATGCGCGAAAAGATGGTCTGGTGACGACGGGTGGTAAGAAATTTTCGGCTGCGGCAAAAATCACAGACGACAGAAGAGAATACATCTCCCTTCCACATAACAATCGGATCTATTCTTGTTGTTGGGGAAACTCGGCAAACCATATGGGGAGTGAGGGGCAACGAATCGGCCAATATTCGCGCCCTCTGGATGAATGGTGCTCTCACCGAATTCCGAGTTAGATTTAAGAGCCCCTCATCTCACCCCCTCTCCCCTATTCCACTCCCACACCATCCTCGCATAACACCCTCGCACCTAACGGTGCTCATGCTCCGGTTCTGCGAACCGTCGCACCTCACACACCTTCGCCTGCGCCTCCCGCGACCGATACACCGCCCTCTCCTCCCCGCAGACATCGCACCGGCCGATCTCGACCTTCACCCGCGCAAACGCCCGGTAGACCGGAAAATCGGAGATTTTCCTCACTGCGTTCCAGCACCCCCGGCAGGGGCTCTTGCAGCACGGACCCCCGCTTTGCACCGGTTTCCAGCACGTTGCAGCCGGCGCTGCGACTTCACGGACGCTGTTGCGGCGCCTGATCCCGGTTTCCTTCCCCAGGCTGCCGTATCGTGAGATCACTTCCTGCATTCCGGATTTCGCACACACACGCACGCCCATTCACCCCGGCACCGGTGCCGGGAGGTGGGTGCGTCTTCTGCTGTAATTCAGTACTAAGAGAGAGAAGCTTCTCTCTATCTGTACAGGTACTCTCAGATCCGCCGCCTTTCCGGGCCGCTCGATCTTCGCAGCCGGTGCTGGGATTCTGCGGTAAACCTGCTGCAATGTTGCAACCTTCGCCTCCCCCTGCATCAGGTGCGCAACGGCCCGCCGGAACTCGTGGGCGAGATTCTGCTGGATGGTGCGGCACCGTCCACTCGTCCCGTCCCCGAAACACTCCGCCCGGCGCTCATCACTCACCCTCGATCGGCTCTTCTTATCCACCTTTTATCCATCATTTATCCCTCACTTATCCATCATTTATCCGCATCCGATGAGAGCGCCCACCGAGTTTTCTGCCCGGAATATACCCCGATCCGTCGGAATGCTCCAGAGATATCCCCATTTCCCGGTGCTCTCTCTTGCAGGACATATCGAGCTTTCTTCTTCGATGGGCTCACCTGCTCCAGGATACCACGGTCGACCAGGGCCTTGAGACCTCTTGAGAGCCGTCGCTGCCGAGACGCCGGTGAGTGATTGATAGGCACTGCAAGTGCCTCGTCCCATCGTACCCCGCAGGTTAGACAGTTGATGTCGCCATCTCAGTATCAGGCAATGTGGGTAGAATAAGCCCAGGAGTGACGAAGAACCGGAGATAGTTATTTCGAGGCCGCAGGCTCAACTCCCGCCCTGCCCATCTTCTTTTGCGTCCTCACGCTCCAGGATAAACGCTCCCTGATGCCCGCGCTGCCGCAGGGGTCCCGACCGTGAGGGCGAGCTGCTCACGGACCCAACGGAGACCCGTCCGCGGCCAGGTCATCACGGAGGGCCTGCATCGCGGATCTGAGGGGTGGAAGATCATCATGGATTGTCCTCCAGATGATCGCCCTGTTGATCCCGAAGTAGGCATGGATCAGTTTGTCGCGCATACCGGCCATCTCAGTCCAGGGGTTTCCGGGATAGTTCTCCCTGACCGATCGGGGGATGCACTTCGTCGCCTCCCCGATCACTTCCAGTGCTCGCGTGACCGCGTAGACGGTCTTGTCGTCCTCGGAGAATTCCTCATACGACATGTCCCGGGTGAAGATCTCGATCTTCTCGACGGCATCAAGGATACCGTCCAGGTAGTCGAGCGTGCTACGCGGGGCCGTCATACGTAGATAACCTCTTTTAAGATGCGGTGGCCGATACGGGGCTTAAGCGCGCTCTTTTCGACCAGATCCACCGGTCTACCGAGGATCTCGGACAGGTGCCGCTCAAGCCTGAGAAACCCGAAGATCCCCGGCACCTCGGAGAACTCGACCAGGATGTCCACGTCGCTTCCCTCGTGCTCCTCACCACGCCGGCACGAACCAAAGATGCCGATGGACCCAACGTGGTAAGTCTCCTCCAGGTACGCCTTGTTCCTTCGGAGAATGCCGATGATCCTCGCGCACTCCCCGCCGGCCTCGCGGGTGACGGTATCCATTCCTGATCGGCATATGCGTCTTCCTCTCTAGTATAGGTATCCCGGGGTACGCCGGTTCACGGGATGCGGCACGGGCGTTCGCCCCGGGACTTCGACGGTGAGCCTGTATTCCAGGCACCCTTCTTCGGTCGGAACCTCTTCCCCCCTCTCCCGCAGGCTCTCGATATAGACCTCGACGACCTCCCGTGCCATCGCTATCGCCTCATCGACGGTCTCCCCGAAGGTGACGCAGCCGGGCAGGGCCGGTACGGTGACGGTATACCCGCCTTCCGGCTCCGCCCGGAGAGGATACGGTACTGCAGGTTTCCCATCTTGCGTTTGCCGACGGTGCTCACGGCGTGTCTTCTCCAGAACCAGGTTTTGCCAGCGCAGCCCGGCCCGTCTCAGTGATCCGGTACTTCTAGTTGCTGCCCCGCGGCCTGTCCGGGATGGTCATCTCGATCAACTCCGCCTGCACCAGTGGTTTCAGTATGGAGTTCCTGAACTTGGTGCGGTTCGCCCTCCCTGCAACGCCCATAAGTTCGGATATCGACGTCTCCGCTGCACAGGTGCGCAGCACTTCGACTTGGTCCCCACTTAGTCCCAACTTGGTCCCCTGTTTGAGCACCTATCACCCGGTCTTGCCTGGGGCACCACAGAACCAATCAAACAGAAGCACTTCACCTTCCGGTCGGTCGGGTCTGCCTCCCTCCGCTCGAGGGTATTCGGGATATCGCCCCTGCCACCGATGAATGTCTTCCTGTCGTCAAAATAGAATTCTGGAGAACATGCGATTCACTAGATCTGGGGTCGAGCGCTCACAAAAACCCCATAGCGCAGGAGAAAATCGCACTTTATATAATCTTGACCGAATCAGAGACATATTAATTATGAATCCAGGGTTTGCACGACTAATATCGCATTTCTCTCGCATTTTGACCGCCATCATGCAATTATCCCATGATAAACACGATCTCCAGGGATCTTTTGGAGGAGCCGCCAGATGACTGTGCAGAAGTACTCGGTAAATCAGTATCCGATTCAGGCGCTCCTGACCTGGGTGCAGACCGGGGCGATAGCTATCCCGGAAATCCAGCGGCCTTTTGTCTGGTCAGCCACACAAGTACGTGACCTCATCGATTCGCTGTATACAGGCTACCCGGTAGGATACCTGATAGCATGGAGAAACCCGCACGTCCGTCTCAAGGATGGCAGCATATCCGAAGGAAAGCGGATTCTGATCGATGGGCAGCAACGGGTTACCGCGCTCATGTCGGCACTTTTGGGCATGAGCGTAATCAACAAAGAATATAGAAAAACGAATATCACCATTGCCTTCAATCCTATCGAGCGTAAATTTGAGGTTACTAATCCAGCCATCCAGAAGGATAAGCAATGGATCCCGGATATCGCGGCTGTACTCTCACCCGAAGTGAAGATGCTTCGGCTTGTCAAAGAATACTGCGAGCAGAATGAAGATACGGATCAGGACGAGATTTACGAAAGTATTGAACTGTTACGCGGTATCGTCAACAATCATATCGGGCTCATAGAATTAAATTCAGATCTGGACATCGAGACGGTAACGGAGATTTTCATCCGCATTAATTCAAAAGGGACGATCTTAAGCCAGGCAGATTTCGTCATGTCGAAGATTGCTGCTAATGAAGTCTACGGCGGCAACCTTCTTCGGAAGTGCATTGATTATTTCTGTCATCTGGCAATTGCACCAGAATTTTATGAACAGATCAAGGAGTCAGATACAGAGTTCGCAAACACTGACTACTTCTCAAAGATGAGCTGGCTCCGCAAGGAAAACGATGATCTGTATGACCCGTCCTACACCGATATGCTCCGTGTGGCCTTTATGTCGGAATTCCAGCGTGCGAAGCTGGAAGATCTGGTTGCACTCCTCTCAGGGAGAAATTTCGAGACACGCGAGTATGAAGAGACGATCGCGGAGCAGTCATTCCGGACGCTTGAGAAAGGTGTCCTGAGGTTCATGAACGAGACGGACTTCCAGCGATTTTTGATGATCATACGCTCGGCAGGGTTCATTGAAAGCCCGATGATCCGATCCCGGAATGCTCTAAACTTTGCATATACCCTCTACCTGACAATGCGAAGCCAGAATGAGTGCGCCGATGATATCGAATCGTGTGTGCGGCGGTGGTTTGTCATGTCAATACTGACCGGACGCTATTCGGGCTCTCCGGAGAGCAAGATGAGCTTCGACATCAAGCAAATTAATGAGCGCGGGGCAAAGATCTATCTCCGTGAGCTTGAAGAGGCAGAACTTTCCGACGCTTTCTGGGATGCAGGTTTACCTCAGGCGATGAATACGTCCGTCGCAACCAGCCCGTACTTCTATGCGTATCTTGCTGCCCAGGTGCATGCCAGCGATAAGGGATTCCTCTCGAAAGATATCACAGTCCAGAATCTGATAACCCATCGTGGTGATGTACATCATCTTTTCCCCCGGAGTTATCTCAAAAAATACGATTTCGCGAAGGGCAAATACAATCAGATCGCGAACTACGTGATGATGCAGAGCGAGCTTAACATCGCTATCGGGGATCAGGCCCCGAAAGACTACTTTACCCAACTGCTAGAGCAGTGTGTCGTCGGACAGGCAGCATATGGCGGGATTACCAACCAGAATGAGATGAAGGCGAATTTTGCTGCACATTGTATTCCGGAAGGGATTGAAGGGATGGATGTCGACGAGTATGAGGATTTCCTGCACATGCGTAGACGCCTCATAGCAGATAAGATCCGGCGCTACTACCAGAATCTCTAGAGGAACTTAATTTTAACCTCATTTTAGATTCAATGCAACAATATCAGTTTCACCTCGCTCACCCGCCCCGGCGGAACGGCATCTGCGAGGTAATAGATGAGAATGTTTGTATCAAGCAGGTACCGGTTCATGCCCGGTCCCACTTGTCCCGAAGGTTCCGGGCCTCAGCCTCCAGATCGAGATCCAGGTCCCGGTATATCCCCCGGTATCTCGCGGGCCCGGCAACCCTGAGGGGTCTGTCTGCAGGTTTTCCGGCGGTCAGGCTCTCCCAGAGACCGATGGGCACGGTAACGTCGGTCTTCCTGCCTTCTGCATCACAGATCTAGTGCACTCTCATGCCGGACACTCCAGAATATGCGTATGTGGGTGCTCCGGACAGATTATAGTTGTCCTGCTCCGGCGCCCCTCATTGAGGGGGGCACTCTCCTGCTCCTTCATGACAGGCAGTTGTAACGGGGCGGATTCGCTATGCACCAATGGGGTGGAGGCTTTGACTGGCCGAAGAGGATACCGGGACGCGGCGGTTCATCGTCGCGGAGAACTGCACCCATTTCGTGTACGTGTTAAAGCCATGGAGGCACTCCCCTTTGAGGGCCCGCCAGACTTCCACCGGCTCACCGGTGTGCAACATTGTAAATACAGCAAACACTTACAATACTACCATGGCTGCGACCAAGAGAATCCCCGTCTCGGAGGGGGTCTGGGCGGCGATCTCCGAGCTGAAGCACCCCGGCCAGACTTTCGACGACCTCCTCTCCCAGATGGTGGAGCAGGAGAAGAAGCGCCGGTTCATCGAGGATATGGACCGCATCGAGGCTGAGGGGGATTTCGTGGAGCTGGACTTTGACGTTCCGGATACTGATTAACCGCAAGGCCCTTGAGAGTATCCGGAGCCTCAGCGAGAAGAGCAGGCGGATCGTCATGGAGAAGCTGAAAACCCTCCAGGAAGACCCGTATCCCGGCACCGGGAGCGACAAGGAGTGCCTGCATGTGCACGGGCGCGAAGATACCTACAGGCTTCATATCAGTCGGATATTCACGGCATTCTACCGCATCCATGAGCAGGAAAGGGAAGTCCATGTTCTTGCCGTGATGTCAATCGAGCAGGCGCACAAACGATACGGGTGGTTCTAACGCATCTCCACGTATAATGCTGGCATCAGTTCCTTCATCCGCTCGACCGGTCTGTCCGCATTATCTGGGTGCCCAGGGCGGCAAGATGTACAGAGAAAGCGCTCGCTAACAGACCTGTTGCTGCCGGAAAGACCCGATCCATACGAAGGGCAGGCCCGCGGACATCAATCGCATTTACAATCCGTGGGTGACACGCTCCCGTTCGCACCCGAAGTATTATCCCCTTCAACTCCAACATCTACTCAAAGTTGAAAGTCACCTATGCCTGAAGATCTGATAACAATCGTGGAAGAGTCCGAGGACGTGAACAGCGCTCTCATCTCCCGGGTGCGCCTGGAGATACTCTGGGCGCTCTCCGAGCTCGGCGAGGACGGAGCCACCGCACGGCAGCTCAAGGCCGGGCTGAACCTGAGCGACGGCGTCCTCTACGCAAACCTCAAGAAGCTCGTCGAGATGGGATACCTCCGCTCCGAGAAGGTGACGCTTGAGGGGAAGGAACTCGAACTCTATGCCATCACCCCGGAAGGGCTCGCCGAGTGGCGGCGTGTCCGGGGCTGGCTCTGCAAACTCCTGGGCTGCGCAGGTGATCACTGTGGACGATAGAAGCAGAGTCATTGCCTGCTTCCGGGAAGCGGGGTTCCGGATGGATAAAGACCTGTTCGAGCACCGGCTCATCGCCCAGAAGCTCGTATACCTGCTGAAACTGAAGGGCGTCGAGTTCGCGTATCCGTTCCGCCTCTACGTCCGGGGACCCTACTCGCCGGACCTTGCTCGGGAGTACTACCTGCACGCCGACGAGTTTTCCCGGTGTGAGACGGCGAGCACGCTCTCCCCCGCCGAGGCGGATGCCGTTGTCGGGCTCACCGCCCTCTTCGACAAAAGCCCGTCCCTGCTTGAGATCGGGGCGACCTACGGGTATCTGGCCTACGGGATGCACCAGCCGCCGCAACAGGCGTACCGGACTGTCAGGAGGATGAAGTCCTTCTACTCGAGCGAGCAGATCGTCAAGGGTGTCAACCGGGCGAAGCAGTACCTCTTCGTCCCCACCGATGAGGAGAAGGCGGCGCTCGACGCCGAGTTAGAGGAGTGGCAGCGGGCCGGTATCCGGTCGATGAGGCATTAGGATGCGCCGGGGCAAGGGCGATATCTGGTTCGTCGATCTCACCGACGCACGGGGGCACGAGCAGAGCATACGGATCAAGCAGCATAGCAGCAACCCGTTGCTCCTGGAGGTTCAATCTACGTAGGGTACAACGGCAGGGAAAGAATGAAAGTGAAGGACTGCATAAAGATGATCGAAGATGACGGGTGGTATCTGGTGGCGACTCGCGGCAGCCACCGACAGTATAAGCATCCGTCAAAGTCTGGCAGGATAACCATCGCCGGGCATCCTGCGGACAATCTTGCTCCGGGAACGCTGAACAGCATTCTCAAACAAGCAGGGCTGAAAGGGAGGGACGAATGATGTATCGATTTCTTGTCATTGTCGAGCAGACCGACGGCAACTACTCGGCATATTCCCCGGATCTTCCGGGGTGCGTGGCGACCGGAGCGACCCGTGAGGAGGCGGAAGAGCGGATGCACGAGGCGATTGAACTCCATATCGAAGGGCTCCAGGAGGATGGCCTCCCGATTCCGCCATCACGATCTTCAGCTATCTACGTAGCAGTCGGTAGGGGGTAACCGCCACCGGTTGCCAAGCCCCATTTCCCGATCCAAACGACGATCGAGGGCTTTTTCTCTTGTACATCGGAGGTCCGATCTCTCCCCGCTTTAAAAAAGGTCAATGTTGTTGAAGACAGAAGGAAGAGTTGATGCGGGCACCTCCATCGCCGGAACGGTTCATCCCTCAAGGCGGTACGGAGTTGTTCTCTCGATCCAGCAGGAACGGTACGAACCATGAAAATGCATAATGATATTCTTGCCGCCTTCCCCGATCTCTCGGTTGCAGAAGGCGAGGTCGGGCCGCTCTCGATCCAGGAGAAGAACCCGCGCCTGGAAGCCCTGAGAGACGAGATCGTCCGCTCGGTACGAGAACAGTATACGCTGGAGAGGATCAAGGATGAACCTCTCTTCAGGGCGTACCGGGACTTCTTCTGGCGGGTGGGCGTCGATCCGACCAGGACCCGGCCCGCCTCGGAAGCCCTGGTGAGACGGATCCTGGCCGGGAAAATGCTCCCGACGATCAACACCGCGGTGGACGCCTATAACCTTGCCTCGATCCGTACAGGTATACCCATCGCCGCGTTTGATGCCGATACCCTGGCCGGGGAACTCTCCATGCGGTTTGCAGAAGATGGTGAAGAGTTCCTCGGCATCGGGATGGCAACACCCGTCCTTCTCCATAAGAACCAGGTTATCCTGACGGATGACGACGCGATCGTCGCCGTCTACCCGTACCGGGACTCGGACGCAACAAAGATCACCCTCGCCACAGAGATGGTGCATATTGTGGCATGCGGCGTGCCGAAGGTTGAACGAGAGAAGGTGCATTCGGCATACGAACTGGCCGTCGCATACCTGCAGGAATACGCTTCAGGCCGAGGATGATTCGGACAACCCGGCTGCCGAAATATACATATGGTTCTCCCGGTATCTTCGACCATGAAGATCATACTGACCGGCATATTTGTGGACGATCAGGACAGGGCCCTGAAATTCTACACCGAAGTGCTCGGCTTTGTGAAGAAGAGCGATATTTCCGCGGAAGGGTACAGGTGGCTTACCGTCGTTTCTCCCGACGATCAGGACGGGACCGAGCTGTTGCTTGAGCCGAACGACAACCCGGTAGCACAGGCGTACCAGAAAGGAATCTTTGAACAGGGCATCCCTGCTGCGTCCTTTGGTGTCGAAGACACCCGTGCGGAGTATGAAAGACTCAAAGATCGGGGCGTGAAGTTCACGACGGAGCCAACGGAAGTTCTCGACGGGGTGACCATAGCGGCCTTCGACGACACCTGCGGCAACCTCATCCAGATTCAGACAACGCCTAAATGATCTCCTTTGCTGGAGGCGTCCCCGGAGCGGGTGAACCTCCGGATACCGCCCGCGAGCACGCCGATCCCATGCGGTATGATGCGGCTTTGCCCCCACGAAAGCAGGCATCGCCTCACCGGGAGCCGGCCGTGGGGCATGAACCAGAGCCTGAATGACGACGTTCAACGAACTTCCGCTCACAAGGTAGATACCCTGCCGGCATCCATACTCCTCCAGGAAGTGCCGGGATGGATCTTGCAGCATTCTTTGAGGATGAGGAGGTCGACGTCTACTGCTCAGTCGGCATCGAGGTGCTCGCCGACGCGGACAGGGCCTCGGTGCTGCAGTTTCTCCCGCCCGCCCGGTCCGTGATCGTCTTCGGAAAAGAAGTCCCGGTCCCGGTCTACCGGATGCCTCCAGGGGATAAGACCCGCGAGATGCTCCGGATTGCAGGGCGTCTCGATAACGCAGCCGTCCGGCTCGCCGGTTGCCTCGAGGCCGAGCAGATCCCGGCCCGCCCGGTCCCGCTCTACCTCCCCGTGCAGCTTGTCGACGGGAAGGTCCAGGGCGTCGTCCGGCTGAAGCAGATCGCGGCGGCCGGGGGGCTCGGGGAGATCGGGAAGAACACCCTCCTCCTCAACCCCCGCTTCGGTTCGCGGCTGCTGCTCGCCGGTGTCGTGACCGCAGAGCCGGCTCCCGCGTCCGGGGCGGCCGCCGCCGCATCGCTCTGCACGGGATGTGGGGCCTGTATCCGGGCGTGCCCGAACGGAGCGATCGGACCGGACGGCGTCGACGCGTTCCGGTGCCGGACCGTGCGCACCTGGGTCCCGCCCCGGGCTGTCCCGGCCGTGAAGTGGCTGCTCCGGCGGCAGGTGCTGCTCAGGGGGATAGCACCGCTTGCACCGCTCGTCGCCGGGACGGCAACGATCCAGTGCAGCCGCTGCGTCACCGCGTGCCCGGGGTTTTCAGGGGAAGAGGGGGAGGAGTAGGACCCGGATCCTGTTCCAACGGGTTAAGTCGTTTCGCGATCCATTATTCCGCATGGATATCTTCGACTCGGTCTACCAGGGCACGCCGCCCTGGGACATCGGCCGGCCCCAGAAGGCGTTCGTCGAGCTCGCCGCGGCTGGAGAGGTTACGGGCTCCATTCTCGACGTGGGATGCGGGACGGGGGAGCATGCCCTCTTCTTTGCGGAGAGAGGCCACGAGGTGCTCGGGATCGACACCGCCACCCTCGCGATCCGCAAGGCCGAGGAGAAGGCCGCCCGGAGGGGGCTCCAGGCAGAGTTCCGGGTCTGGAACGCGCTCGACCTCGCCGGGCTCGAGCGGACGTTTGACACCGTCATCGACTCCGGCCTCTTCCACGTCCTCTCCGACGAGGACCGAGCCCCCTTCGCAGAGAGCCTCGCAACCGTCCTCAAACCCGGCGGAAAATACTTCATGCTCTGCTTCAGCGAGCAGAACCCCGGCGAATACCCCCTGCCGAGGCGGATCGCAAAGCGGGAGATCGAGGAGACTTTCCGGGAGGGCTGGCTCATCAACTCTATCCGGCCGGCAACGTTCGAGAACGCCATCCAGGCCGAAGGGCACCATGCCTGGCTCGCGTCAATCACCAGGACAGCGCCGGGGTGCTGACGAGAACCCCGCCAAGGTGGCCCCGGGCCGGGATCGAGCCGGCCGGAGCGCTCCACCCGCCGCTCGAGGAGGTTTGGGAGCGGCAACGCGGCGAGCAGGTAATTTATTATACTCCTTTTATAAATGAGGGCGCATGTCACCCTCATACCGTGATGCAACCATAAATTCCGTGGAAGCAAATCCAACGGGCAGCGGGAGCACAGGCGGTGGCCGCGACGAGAGCGGGAAGCCGTACTTCTTCCCGAACATCTCGATAAGCATCGGCTACTGGTTCGACAACGAAGGCATCCCCAACTCGGACTGGAATACGCACTTTACGGCAAAACTCTTCATCAACGGCGCGCCGGTCGAGACGAAACAGGTGCTCTCGAACGGCGGACCGCAGACCTACTCGTTCTTTACGTACAAGTTCCCGGAGCCGGGCACGTATACGGCGGAGGTCCGCGGCAAGAACTCGAAGTCGGTCACGATCACGATCAAGAGCCCGGAGCAGAAGAAGGCCGCGTAATGGTGCGGGCATCAACTTTTTTGGCGTAGTTCCCCCGTGCCCGCCTTCCGGGGCGGGTGTGTCTTGAAACCACCACTCCGTGCCGGAGGCTGAAGAACCGTATTGATAAGCATATCAGCCTCTCCGTCGATACTCGCTATGGAGAGATGCGATGCCCGCGATACGGATAGGCGAAGGAAGCGAACTGGCCCAGCAGCCCGAACCCTTCAGGAACGAGTATGAACTGCAGGAGGTACTTGCCGGGCACCCGGTCCTCCTTGTCGACCGGGACGACTCCGCGCTCGTCACCATCAGCCGGGAGTTTCCGTTCGAAGGCGGATTCGCCGACATCTTCCTCATCGACGGCAACGGGTTGCCGGTGATCGTCGAGGTGAAGCTGGCCAGGAACGAGGAGTCGCGGCGTGAAGTGGTCGGCCAGGTCTGCGACTACCTTTCTGCGATGAGCAGCCTTGCGCCTGATGAGGTGAACACGAGAACCGGGGGCCAGCTCGAAGAGACGTTCCAGTCCGTGGCCGGCGCTGAAGGAGCAGAGAACCCCGATGAACGGCTCGCTCTGGTGAAGAGCAATTTTGCCTCGTACCTGAGGGCAGGACAGGTCCGCGGGATCGTCGTCCTTGACGCCGCCCCAGACGACCTGATCCGGGAGTTCAGCTACCTCAACGAGCACAGCGATCTCGACCTCCGGCTGCTGGTGGTCGAGCGCTACCGGCTCGGCAGGAACGAGTACTTCTACCATTCACGGTTCCTGGTATCGGGAGAGGCGGACCCGGAGATAAAGAGACAGAGGTTACGGCTCCGGTTGATCGTCGAGAAGTTCTCAAAGATGAAGCACCCCATATTCTCAACACGCGTGACGGGGAAGGAGAACGTCCGGGTATACCGCGAAGGGTGGCCGGCGGCGGTGCATTACGAGTTCAGCGACTGGAAGGACTCGATCAGCATCGAGCTCCAGGTCAGACAGAGAGAGTACCCGAAGGTTGCGGAGTTCCTCCCCGGGCTCCGCGACCATCTCCTCACGACCATCCCGAACACGCAGCGGGTCGAACTGGTCACCGACGCTGCCGGTTGGATGAGGCTCCAGTTCTTCTTCGGGGAGGAGATCGACCCGTACTGGATAGCGCAATCGATGGTGCGCCTCTGCAGGACCGAGAAAGACATCTCCGCCCTGCTGCAGGGAGGGAACGGATAGAGCCCCATCCTCTCCCTCCGTGATCCGGCCCTGCTCACCGGAGCCCATCGGCCCGTACAGCCAGGCCATGCAGTGCGGGGACTGCCTCGCTATGTCGGGACAGATCGGTCTTGACCCGGCCAACCGGCACCCTCCCCGGTTCCGGCGAGTCGAGGCAGACGATGGAGAGCCTGCGGGCCGTGCTTCACCAGGCCGGCCTCCCGGAAGGGGTGAGGGTCGAGATCGAGATGATAGCAAAGGTGCGGTAGGCCGGCGACGCCGGGATCGATGGTCCGGGGAAACGGTTCCGGCGGCACATCGACCCTACTTATGCAAAAATACCGCATATAACATCATATAAATCCTTAGTAGCCCATAACGCCCTGCTTTTATTCCGAAAAATATAAAAGTCAATCTCTCCCTCAATGGGTACAACACGTGCACACCCTCACCGACCCCGACCACATCCTCTACGTAGACGACGAAGAGGCGCTGCTCGATATCGGCCGCAGATTCCTTGAGCGGGCGGGCGGCATCGCCGTCGATACCACCGCAAGCCCGCACGAGGCGCTCCGCATGATCCTGACCGGCCGCTACGACGCGGTCGTCTCGGACTACCAGATGCCGGAGATGGACGGGATCGAGCTCTTAAAGCAGGTCCGGAAGGCAGGCAACCGGGTGCCCTTCATCATCTTCACCGGCAGGGGACGCGAGGAGGTGGCGATCGAGGCGTTGAACAACGGCGCCGACTTCTACCTCCAGAAGGGCGGCAATCCGGGAACGCAGTTTGCAGAACTGGCGAACGCGGTCCGGCAGCTTGCCGGGAGAAAGAGGGCGGAGTCAGCGGTCCGCAAGAGCGAAGAGATGCTGCATAAGGCCGGGAACCTTGCGCACCTCGGCAGCTGGGAGTTCGATCACCTGACCGGCCGGCTGACCTGGTCGGAGGTGACCTACCGCATCTTCGGCCTCGACCCCGGAGAACCGCCGACCTACGAGGAGTTCCTCGCGAAGGTCCACCCCGACGACCGGACAAAGGTCGACACCATGTACTTCGCCACGGTCGCCGGGGGGAAGGACGGCTACGAGGTGGAGCACCGGATCCTCCGCGGCAGCACCGGGGAGGTCCGGCACCTCATCGAACGGTGCGAGCACCAGCGGGACGAATCCGGCCGGATTGTCCGCTCTTTGGGGATGGTGCACGACATCACGGAACGCAAACTCGCCGAACTCGAACTGCTCTCGCGGCACGAGGAACTCCAGGCGGCGTACGTGCAGCTTGCCTCCATGGAGGGGGAACTCCGCGCGAGCTTCGACGACCTTGCCGAGAGCCAGCACCGGCTCCAGGCAAGCGAAGAGCGTTATCGCCGTCTCGCGGAGAATGCGGAGGATGTCATCTACCGGATCCGGTTCCTGCCGGAGATGCGGGTGGCATACATGAACCCGGCAGTCACCCGGATCCTGGGGTACACGCCGGAAGAGTTCTACGCCGACGCAGGTCTCGCGGGGCGGATCGTTCATCCTGACGACCGCAGCCTGATCGCGTCCCTGAATAAAAACTCGGTCACCGAACGGCCGATCACGCTCCGGTGGGTCCGGAAAGACGGAGGCGTCGTCTGGATCGAGCTGCGCAGCACCCCGGTCCTTGACCAGGCAGGAAGGGTTGTTGCGCTTGAAGGGATCGGAAGAGACGTCTCAGAAGCGAGACGGGCACAGGAGCGGCTCTTAGAGAGCGAAGGCCGTGTGAGGAGGAGGCTTGAGAGCATCCTCTTCCCTGAAGGCGATATCGGGAGCCTGGATCTCGCCGAGATCATCGATCTGCCCGCGGTCCAGCCGCTCTTCGACGGCTTCCACGCCCTTGCGAAGATCCCGGTGGCCATCGTCGATACCGGCGGCCGGGTGCTGATCGGCGCCGGGTGGCAGGAGATCTGCACGAAGTATCACCGGGTCCACCCCGATACCTGCAGGCACTGCGTGGAGAGCGACACGATCCTCTCCGCAGGGATCCCGGCCGGCGAATCGAGGATGTACCGGTGCCGGAACAACCTCTGGGACATGGCGACGCCGATCGTCGTGGACGGGAGGCATCTCGGGAACATCTACATAGGGCAGTTCTTCTTCGAGGACGAAGAGGTGGACTACGAGCTCTTCCGGGCTCAGGCGCGGCGATACGGGTTTGACGAGGAAGGATATATCGCCGCCCTCGGGGCCGTCCCCCGCCTTGATCGGGCCTACGTGGACGCCGTCATGGCGTTCCTCCGCCGGTTTGCCGCCCTCATCTCGCGCCTGAGTTACGCCAACATCACGCTCGCCCGGTCGCTCGCGGAGCGCGATGCCCTGGCGCGATCGCTCGAAGAGACCGCGAGCCGGCTCGCCCGGACACAGGAGATCGCCCATATCGGCAGCTGGGAGTTCGATCACGTGACCGGGCGGCCGGCCTGGTCGAACGAAGTCTACCGCATCTTCGGCCTTGA
>JAEWMO010000107.1 GCA_023457135.1 Methanobacteriota archaeon
GAAAGCCGAGAAGAGCCGGGAGATCAAGAACATCAGGGTCGACATCCAGCGGCTCGACCGGATGATGAACCTGGTGGAGGACCTGGTGATCAACCGCGGCAGGCTCGAACAGATCGCAAAGAAGCACGGCATCAAGGAGTTCGACGAGGCGCTGAACATGGTCGGCCGCTCGGTCTCCGACCTCCAGAACCTCATGATGGGGATCCGGATGATGCCGCTTGAGCGGATCTTCAACCGGCTTCCCCGGGTCGTGCGGGACGTCGCAAACCACGACGGCAAAGAGGTCGAACTCACCATCGAGGGCGGCGAGACCGAACTTGACCGGAGCATGATGGACGGCCTCTCCGACCCGCTCCTGCACCTCATCCGGAACGCCGTAAACCATGGCATCGAGACGCCGGATATCCGTGAAGCCGCCGGCAAGCCACGGAAGGGAACGCTCAGGCTTAGCGCGCGGAGGGACAAGGACAACGTCGTCATCGACATCGAGGACGACGGTGCCGGCATCGATCCCGAGAAACTCCGGCGGAAGGCTGTTGAGAAGGGGCTCATGACAGTCGAGACGGCGGCCGCAGCGACGAAAGACGACCTTATCAACCTCCTCTTTGAGCCCGGGTTCAGCACCGCCGAGACGATCACCGACATCAGCGGCAGGGGCGTCGGTCTCGACGTGGTCAAAAAGACGATCGAGTCGCTGAAGGGGACGATCAAGGTCGAGTCCCGGGTCGGTGCCGGCTCGAAGTTCGAGCTGGTCCTGCCCCCGACGATGGCGATCATCGACGTCATGATGGTGCACATCAACAGGATGCGGTGCGCCATCCCCATCAGCAACGTCGTCGAGGTGGCGCAGACGAGAGCCGAGGCGGTCCACCGGATCGGGAACAGCGAGGCGATCCTGCTCAGGGACCAGATCCTTCCCATGCACCGCCTCGAGGATATGTTTGGCCGGGCGCCGAAGAGCGACACGCTGGTTGTGCTCCAGAATAACGGTAAACGATGCTGTATCGTCGTCGACACCGTCGACGGCCAGCAGGAGGTGGTGGTGAAACCACTCTCCCGGCTCGCCGGGAACTGCCGCGGGATCAGCGGGATCACCATCCCCGGTGACGGCGATGTTGTGCCGGTACTCGACGTAAATACAATGATTTAAGTGAGGTATTCCATGGAACTGGATCCCATTCAGAAAGATGCGCTCGCGGAGTTTGGCAACATCGGTGCGGCGCACGCAGCGACAACGCTCTCGCAGATGCTGGCTAGCCCGATCGAGATGACGGTGCCGGCGGTTCAGGCCGTCGATATCGCCGAGATGCACAACTACATCGGCAGCGAGATATCGGCCATGGTTGTCTTCCAGATTCAGGGCGAGGTCGCGGACGGCGGCTACATCGTCGTCAGCATGCCCAGGGAGACGATCATCCAGATGACGAACCTGATGCTCGGAACCACCGATACCGGGCGTGAGATCAACGAAATGGACCAGAGCGCCGCAATCGAGATCGGGAACATCATGATCTCGGCGTTCCTCGATGCGACCGCGGAACTGCTGGGCATCGTCATGCTGCCGTCTCCGCCGGCGCTGGCCATCGACATGGCACATGCAGCCTTCGAGTCCATCGTCGCGCAGATGGCCTGTGACGTGAACGACGTCCTGATCTTCAACACCGTGCTCACGAGCGAGGCGCCGCCGGTCTACGGGTGCATCTACATGCTCCCGAACGCCGACCTTATGCAGCAGCTGTTCCTCATGCTGGAGAGGCTGATGGAGCCGCTCTCGTAGATGATCCCCGGGATACCATGAACAGGTTTTTCGGGGAGGAGACAGCCGTAATACTCGGTCTCGGGGAGCACCGGGTCGACACATGCCCGATGGGAACAATCGGGCTCGGTTCCTGCATCGCGCTCATCCTGCACGATCAGCGCAGATCCCTTGCAGGACTCGCCCACATCATGCTTCCCGAGAGCCGGGGGCACACCGACCGTCCCGGCAAGTTTGCAGACACCGCGACACGCGTTCTTCTCGAGGAGATGGGAAAGCGCGGCAGCACGAAACTCTCGCTCACCGCGATCATCGTCGGGGGTGCAAGCATGTTCGAGTATTCGGCAAGTTCGCTGAACATCGGGGAGCGGAACGCTGCCGCAGTGAAGGAGCTGCTGCAGGCCCTGGGCATCCGGATCGGGTACGAGGAGACCGGGGGAAAGGTCGGCAGGTCCGTATACTACTGGCCGGCGGAGAGCCGGCTCGTCGTCAAGAGGGCGGATGGAACATGCGTCGAGCTCTGATCCCGGTCCTTGCGATATCATTTCTTATCTCCCTCTCATCAGCCCTCTATATCGACATGCCCGATTACGGTGAGGGGATCGCATCGGCCGGAGTGACGGACGCGATCAACGGCCGATACGGCGACGTCATATTTGCGACCGATTACGGGATCTCGTTCTATACGGCAAACGGCACCTGGTACTCGGTCAACCCGAGGCACCCGGGGGAGACGGCCTACGGCACGCTCGTGCCGCTCGACACCATGGTGACCGCGGTCGCCCTCGATGCAGGCGGCCATCTCTGGATAGGCTATCCGGGGGGGCTGCAGATCGGGGATGGGACCGGGTACCGGAGCATCCAGGACCAGCACTTCCTCAAGAACCGCAACATAAACTGCATGGCGCGCTGGGGAGACGGGATGTGGGTCGCCACCGGGCGGGCGGGCCTCCACCGCTTCCATGAGGGTGCCTGGACGTGGTATCAGCCCCGCGGCGCCGGAGGACTCGAGTGTTACACGGTTGCAGGTATGGCGGTCGATGCCGCGAGCGACGCGCTCGTCATCACGTCAGAACGCGACGGCGTCCAGGTGGTCAGGAACAGGTCCGGAGAGGTACTGTTCGAGCGCGTGACCGCGGGGGACGAGCCGGTGCGGGGGATCGCCGGGGTCCGGGCCGACCCGTTCGGCGGCGTGTACCTCTTCAACCGCACGGCGGTCCTCCATTACACCCCTGACGGGGGAGTTACCCCGGTCCTCGATGCCGGAGACCTGAGCAGGTTCCCGGTCGCGATCAACGACCTCGCGGCAACACCGGAGGGGACGCTTCTGGTCGCGTCCGATAACGGGCTCTACGGCTGGAACCAATCGGGTGTCGTCCTGCACCTCACCTCGCGCGACGGCCTCCGCTCGAACTTCGTCAAGAGACTCTTCGTCGACGCCTACGGGCGGTGCTGGTTTGTCGTTCCCGGCAACGTGGGCTACATCCCGCCGATGACGGGGTCGGCGACCCTCGACCTCTCCGCCGTCCACGTCCAGATGCCGGGTGCCGGGGAGACTCCTCTCCCCGAGATCCCGGTGCCGGAGGCGGCGCCTGGAGAACCTGCCGGGGTGCTTGAGGAGATGTGGGCGTCCCTTGCGGCGTGGGCCGGAACGGTGATCGGCCGGGTGAGCGGGGCGTGAGAGCGCAGCCTATACCCGTCCGAAAAAAGAGATGACCTGACCATCCCCGGCGGGGTCAGGACTTCGATATCTCTGCGTAGTAGTAAGACCCGGCCGCCATCTGCTCCCGGTCCAGGAACGAGCCCGGCTTGTTGATCCGCGGCCTTCCGCTCTTGTCCCGCCGGAACGTGATCCCGAGGGCTTTGAGGAACCGGTTCATGCCCGCCGCCATCGAAAACGGCCCGGCGGCCTTGCCGCGGATGCCCGGCTCGCCCTCGAAGACCAGGATCCGGTCGCTGATCATATCGATCAGGTAGATGTCGTGGTCGATGACGAGCGTGCTCGCCTCCCGCCCTTCGGCGTGCTTCCTTATCATCCGCGAGATCTTCACCCGCTGCTCCACATCGAGGTGGGCGCTCGGTTCGTCGAGGATGTAGAGGTCGGCGTCGCGCGAGAGGCAGACGGCGATCGCCACCCGCTGGAGTTCGCCCCCGGAGAGCGTGTTCACGGGCGCCTGGAGGAGCTGGGAGAGGGAGAGAGGCTCCAGGATCTCGTGCTGGTAGAACGAGGTGTCGAACTTCGTCGTCGCCTGCCGCAGAAGCTCCTCGACGGTCGCTTCCGTATCGCCCTTGAGATACTGCGGCTTGTATGAGATCCGCACCCGGGTGTCCATCGACCCGGTGTCGGGAGCAAGCACTCCGGCAAGGAGCTGGGCAAACGTGCTCTTGCCGATACCGTTCGCCCCGAGAACGCCGAGAACTTCACCGCTCCGGATATCCCCGCCGTCGACGGTGAGCGAGAACTGCTCAAAGCCCTTCGTCATCGACGGGAATTCAAGTAGCACCTCCCGGTCCGCATCGGCGGCGTGGGCCCGGGCATCGAACGTCACCGCATACGTCCTGAACCTGACGTTCTCCTCGGGGAGGAACCCTTCCAGGTACTGGTTGATCCCTATCCGGACGCCCTTCGGGTGGGTGATGACACCAAAGACCGCCGGCTCTCCGTAGGCGATGTGCACGGTGTCGGCAAGCATATCGAGGATGGCGAGGTCGTGCTCCACGATCACGACCGGCCGCTCCAGCGCGAGTTCCCGGATCAGGTCTGCGGCGGCCATCCGCTGGTAGACGTCGAGGTAGGGCGTGATCTCGTCGAGGAAGTAGAAGTCGGCGTCGCGGGCGAGGCATGCGGTGATCGCCACCCGCTGCAGCTCGCCGCCGGAGAGGGTCCCTATCGGCCGGTCGATGATGGCCCGAAGCGAGAGCCGGTCGATGTAGTAGTCGAGTCTCCCGCGCTCGTCGGTCGTCCTGAGAAGGTCGCGCACCGACCCGGAGAAGACCTTCGGGATCTGGTCGATGTACTGCGGCTTCACGGCGACCTTCACGTTCTTCTGCGAGAGGACCTGGAGGTAGTCGAAGAGTTCCGTCCCCTGGTAGAGGTCGAGAACATCCCTCCAGGCGACAGGGGCGTCGGTCCTTCCCAGGTTCGGGACGAGCGTGCCCGAGAGGATCTTCACCGACGTGCTCTTACCGATACCGTTCGGACCGAGGATACCGGTGACCTTCCCCTCGACGGGGATCGGGAGGCCGTAGAGGACGAAGCCGTTCTTCCCGTAGCGGTGGGTGGGCTGGTCGAGTTGTTCGGGGAGGTTGACGATGTCGAGGGCCTCGAACGGGCATTTCTTCACGCAGATACCGCACCCGACACAGAGTTCCTCGGATATGACGGCTTTCTGGTCCTCGCCGATGACGACGGTCTCGTCGCCGGTCCGGACACGCGGGCAGTAGAGAATACACTCGGTGCCACACTTGACGGGGTGACACCGATCACGGTGTACAACAGCAATACGCATGAGTGATCACAGGACGGTGGTGGTCAGGAGGATCGTCCAGGTTATGAACCAGAGCGCGAACGTCATGAAACTCTGGTAGAACCAGTCCTTGCCGGTCAACTCCATGTAGTCGAACCGGAGGAGCATGAAGATGTGTTTCTGGAAGACGACACCCGCCGCAAGAAGGAGCAGGCCGATGATGGCGTTCTGCTGGAGCCCCGTCGCCGGGTCCGGGGTGCCGGAGAGGTAGAACGAGAGCGCTCCGGTCAGGATGCCCATGAAACAGGCTACAAGCGTTCGTTTTAACCGGTTTCTGTGCTCGACCTGTTTCTCGGCACGTGTCCGCGGCCGTGTTTTTTGAACCTCTTCTGCTACCGCATTATCGCTCATCATGACACCAGTATTGCGCCATTCCCGGAGGAGAGGCCCCGTTGAGACGGCGGCCCGGCAACGAGCGGGCTTTTCCGGCCACTCCCCGGATTGGCTGAATTACTACATTATAGGGTGTTCTCCGTTTATAAAGATAGGGACCTCCGGTTCCGGGAGCGGCACCCCGGCCAGCCGGTAAAAGCACCGGAGGCGCCCGGGATCACTCGATCTTATACCGCAGGAGGGCAGCAGCGCCGCCGAGTGCCGCAAGGCGCTCTCCGGGCTCGAACTCGGTGCTCAACACCACGACCGCGGCGTTGACCTTCTCGGCCTCCCTGATGACCGCTGTAGCCGCTTCGTCGCGGAGCAGGGTATCGGCGACCAGCACCGTCTCCGCCGCGCCGTAATCGACGGCCCTGCGCACCTCGTCGATACCATAGGCGACGGCTCCTTCGGTCGCGATCCGGAGGAGGACCTCGTCCATCAGCCTGACCTCGCGAGCGAGGTGGAGGTCGCCGAGCAGCCGGTCGAGGACCCCCTGCCCGATCACCTCCTGCACGGCGCCCCGCCCGATACGCCTGGTCTCGACGACGACCATCCGTCCCGCAATATCCGGCGCACGGGCCTTCACGTAATTCGCAAACTCGTCCTTCACGAACCCCGGCCCCGCGACGACGAGAGGCCCCGTAACCGCGGCGAGCGGCTCGAGCGTCTTCTCAAAGAGCGTCGACCGGGTGCCGACGTCCGCGCCCTTGCTGCTCCCAGCCGTGATGGTCGTCACCCACTCCGGGCCGAACTGCCGCAGGCGGTAGATCTCCGCCTCTCCCTCCTCGACGGTCACGACGTGGACCACGCCGTATGAGGAGGCATCGAGAGCCCGGCGTATCCGCTCGCAGTCGACGGACCGCCACTGCTTGACGACCGAGATCTCGAACCCCGCTTCAACGTTGAGGGTATGATGCGAGGCGACGTCCACACCGCTCTCGATGATGCCGCCGATCCGGAGGCGGTTCGTGTGCTGGTGAAACTCCACCTTCTCGACCCGGATCCCGAGCCGGACCGGCCGCTTCTCCGTCTTCTCCGGGCGAAGTTTGTCGGTCGCCCCCTCCACGCTTCGGAAGGTCGTGGCAAAGACGAGATCGCCCGGTCCGACCAGGTGCGATAGGTGCCAGACGTCATCGAGCGTCTCCGGGAAGAGGCGTATCTCCCCATACAGCTTCCGGAGCTCCTTGACTTCGGCCTTCATGGCTCTACGATATCCGAGCCCCCCGGCGGGACGAACGCGGCGACCGCCTCGGTGTTCAGGGCGTTCTTGAACGCTTTCTGTTCCTCATCCGGGAGCTTCTCCCTGAGTGTCCGGACGACCTTCTTTGCGATGTCGTTTTGCTCGAACTGGCCGGGCCGGAGCTCCACCCATGCTTTCACCCGCCCGGTGACGGCCTCAGGCGGGCCGCCGATGACGGCAACCGAGGGTGCAATCTGGAGGCCGATCGCAACCCCGAGGGGAACGTTCCTGAAGTACTGCCGTTCTCCCCGGACGATGAAGGCGCCCCGGGCCACGTACTCGCCGGACTCGGCCGTCTTGCTCACCTGGTCGGGCCGGGCGGCGTAGACGTCCGCGGTGAAGTGACCGGCTTTCCAGGCGTTGGAGTAGGAGGCGGCAAATCGCACGGCCTCATCCATGTGTGCGGTCGCGCCCTTCACGATGACGACGCTCCCGCCGTGGACGTCGGCGTGGACGAAGAGGTCCCCGCCTTCCATGTACTTCTTGACGAGTTCCTCGTTCTGGGAGGCGTCACGGCCGCCGATGACAAGGACGCCGTCGGAGGTCGTGAACCAGCGGAACCGGTGATACCACCGCTTCTTCTGGAGGGCAAGGTTCTGCTTCTGCCGGGGCTTTGCGGCGATCTGCTTCTCCATCGCCGCGAGGGCGCCCGTCTTCTTCTTCTTGAACTTCTTAATCTGGTCGTAATAGCGGCCGATGTTCTGCTCGATCGTCTCGTGGACGTAGACCTTCACCCGCTCGCCCGAGAGATCGAGCTCCACCGCCGCCTCCGCGGGATGGACCGCGCGGACCATCTTTGCCGCCGGGTTATCGCCGCTCGATTTGAGGATCCGCTCGATCTCCTGCCAGGACCGGGTCTTGCTCGCCTCATCGAGCGTCGTGATGATCCCGGTGACGGGCGCGTAGTTCTCGTAGAGCACCTCGACGAGCCGCTCGTTCCGCTCTATCTTCTTCTCAAACCCCTTGATCGCCTCCGCCTGGCGCCGGCGGATCACCTCTTCCTGGGAGAGGCGGGGTTTCCCGGCGACCGCCTCCTCCTTCTCCCCCGTCACCTTCGGGTAGAACGCGTCGAGAGCCTCGCTGAACGTCGCAAACCGCTCGCGGACCTCTTCGCCCGCAAGCACCACCGGCCAGCACCCCGATCCCGTGATCACCGGCTCGCTCCGCCGCGAGACGTCGGCCATCAGCCGGTCGAACGCCTCCCGGACGGGTTCCGGGTCCACCTCTGCCGCAGGGGCGCTCTTCTCGACACCCGCCCGCCGGCAGACCTCCTCGGCATACGCGCCGCCGAGCATGCACCCGACGGCGAGAGTCCGGACGATGTCGCGGTCTGACCCGGCAAGCATCGTCCGGAAGGCCTCCGGGGAGAGCGCCGAGCAGTCGGAGCCCTCGAATGCGTAGACCACGCCCGGGATCACCTCCCGGTTCTTGAACCGGTGGTGCCAGAGGGGCTTGATGATCGTATACCCTTCGTCGCAGAGGACCGCGTTCCCCTCGTCGAAGAGTTCGAGGATGAGGTGATAGGTCGTGTCTCTCTTCCCGATATCGATGCTGAAGGTGCGCTCGATCCCGAGCTGACGGATGCCGAGCACCTTCCCGCCCTCGAGGTGCTTCCTGAGCAGCATCGCAAAACTCGGCGGGTTCTTCGGGGGCGTGGGGAACTCCGCGACGAAGTGGGCGCGCCGCCCGGTCTCTATGAGGAACTGGTATTTTGCCTTATCTTCCCCGTTCAGCCTGATGCCGAGGGTCTTTGCATCGAACTGGTAGATCTTGCCGACCCAGAGCGGGAGGCGATCGGCAGCCTCCGCTACCAGCGCCCGAAGATCGACCCCGCTCATTCCCTGTAATGTCGCCATTGGTTCCAGAATACATTCGGCCCGGTACCTAAAGAAGAGTACTGCCGGCGACGGGGCGGGGTTTTGGGAGTTAAGGGGATGCTCCGACCACAGATATCGTGAGGGACAGGGGGTCACTGCCATCCAGAGCTGCGGCCTTTCCACGCCCGTCAGCGGTATATCCGCGGGCACGGATTCCCACCGGATATCGCCACCACTGCCCCCGCCCCAAGGGGCTGGGAACGACTGCCGGAACGGCAGGAGTTCGAGCACCGCAGGTGCGGAGGAGGAGGCCGAAGGCCGGGTGGGGTGGGGGCGAGAGAAAGGAAACTGTCCTCAGATCAGTTCTTGAGCGCCTGACATGCGGGTTGAGACAGGGGAGGGGGGCTCGCCCCCCTCCCCGTCAGCCCCTCCCCCAATGGCGATATCCCCACGGTCCAGTGTACGTGGCTTTGTTCTCAATTTCGAGTTTTCCGGCGTCGCAATGCGTATGCTTGAGACCAAATGCCCATGCTTCCCGCTACCGGTCTAAGCCGACATCACGAGAAAGGGACACCCACACCCCACAGACACCCCACACCCCGGGGTACTGCTCAGCGCAAAAACCCTTCAAAAAAAGCAAAAATCAGAACCGGGGAGTCTTACTCCTCGGTCGTCTCTTCCGCCGCTTCCTCAACCGCGGGGGCTGCCGCCGCCGGAGCGGCCGGGCGCGGGAACGTCTCCTTCATGACGACGTTCGTGACTTCGGGGTTGTACTCGAAGATCTCGCGGACGAGGGTGCCCCGCCAGATCATCCAGCGGCGGTCGTAGGTGATCGCCGGGGGGAGCGCGAGTTCGACGGTCCCGTCAGCGATGGTGATCTCGATGTCGGACCGGCCCGCGTAGAGCTTGATGAGGCCCTTGATCTGCTCCACGGGATCCTCGACCTTCTCGACGATCGCGTAGGAGTAGTGCAGGGTCTTCCCGGCAAGCGGGTGGTTGAAGTCGACGACGGCGCGCCTGCCGATGACATCGACGACGAGCCCCTCGCGGCCCTCAACCTCGATCCGCATGCCACGCCGGGGCTTCTCGCGGAACTGCGTGGCCGGGACGGACTTTACCTCATCGTCCTGGTGCGCTCCGAACGCCTTCTCCGCCGGGACATCGACCTCTCCCTCGGCGCCGACCTCTTTACCGATCAGCTCGTCCTCAAGGCCGACGATGACGTGGTGGCTCCCCAGGCGGATAGTGACCGGGCCATAATCCGCCCGCGGGTTGTAGATCCCCTCTTCCTTTGCGCGATCCTCATCCGTGGTATCGAAGATATTCTCACCGAAGCTGCCGGTGTACCTGAGCCTGATAAAATCTCCTTCCTGAAGTGCCATTCCATTCACCTTGGGTAGCAGAATACGTTACGGTCTCCGGTACGCCTCCCGCACCGGTCCGCCGCATCCCTGCGTCTCGTTGTTCCAATTTATTTGGATGGATTGGTATTTATAGTGTTTACCGTGGCCCCCCGGCGGCCACCTCCTGCCGGGCCGGGCCTGAATTGCCCGGGATCAGGCAATACGGCGAGGGGATCAGGCAATACGGCGAGGGGTGCAGGCATTCCGGCCCGGGACACCCGGCCCAAATCTTGAAGTCTCCCGGGAATTGAAGGGGGCAGGCAGGATCATGGATGAGGTGCAGCAGCAGTCGGTGGGGGTCTCCTACGCCCCCTGTCCGCCGGAAGAGTTCTGCGGGAGAGTCGAGGAGCGTGACCGGCTCCGGGCCATGCTTGCCGGGGCGGGGGAACGCGGGCGGGCGGTGATGATCTCCGGCCCGCCCGGCATCGGCAAGAGTTCTCTCCTCACCTGGCTCACGAACGAGGTGCAGCAGCACTCCGGCGGACTGCCGTCACCCGTTCTCAGGGGCGAGGTCTTCGACCTCCCCGGCATGATCTTCTCGGCGTTCCGCGAACTGTTGAGAGACCTGCGGCGGTGCGCCGCATCCGGCAGGTTCGGGGCCCTCCTCGACAGCGAAGGGCTCAGGGAGGCGATCCGGTATGCCGACGATGTGCTCGAGAAGTACGCCGCCCCGGTGGAGCCGGTCGGCCTGCTCTCAAAGACCGGGGAGGAGATCATCGGCATCTTTGCTCAGTCGCCCGAGGTCGGGTACGACCGGGTGCTCCAGGCGTTCGGGGAGCTGCTCACCGCACTCGGACGACAGGTGAGGGGGGCCGGGCAGATCGCGGCGGTTCTGCTCGAGGACGTTCACCTCGCCCCGGCCCTTGACCGCCGGCTCCTCAGGGACCTCACAGACGACCTGCCGCCGGGCATCCTCCTCGCCTTCACCTGCCGGGCAGACGACGGGACAGGCCCCGGGTACACGACGATGAAGAAAGAGATCGGCGGGCCGGGCCTGCCGGAGGTGCCGCTCTCCGGGATGCAGCGAGAGGAGATCCGGGAACTCGCGAAGAGGCGGTTCGAACTCGACATCGATGATGCTGCCGCCGGTGTCCTTGAGGCGACCCGCGGCGACCCGTTCGGCCTCGTGGCCTGCTTCAACGCCCTGCGCCGCCGCGGCCTGCCCCCTACCACCAAGAAGATCACGGACCTCCTCGCCGGGACGCCGGACCCGGCAGGGCTTGCCTTTGCCACCTTCTCCGGTCCTCCCTGTACATGGGCAAACGATCTCTGCGTCTTAAACCCCCCCTTCCCGGTGCCGGTCATGGCCTGCATGCTCGACATCGAGGGGATGAGCGTGACGCTGATGATGGACCGGCTGCAGGAGAGCGGCATCCTCCGGAGGCTCCCGGGCGGGGAGTATGCCTTCGCCCACCCCCTCCTGCAGGAGCACTGCAGAAGCGCGCTCTCCACGGACGCAAAGGCCGCGCTGAACGCCCGTGCGGCAGACTGCTTCGAGCGCTCCCTGCCCCGTCTCTCCGGCAGGCTGCACGTCCTCCTCTCGCTTGCCTGCCACTTCTTCCATGCGCGGGAGTATGCAAAGGCGGCGGACCTGAACCTGGAACTGGGCCTCCGGTTCCATCACCGGGAGGATTACGACACGGCGCTTCTGCTGACGGAGCGGGCAATCGCTTCTGCGGAGCGCATCGGGGACGTGGCCCTCCTCGCGGCTGCACGACGGCAGCGGGACCTGGTCCGGCAGAAGGCCGGGCCGTGAGGGTTTATCACCGTCGAGGAGAGACGCTCTGGTGCGATTGCAATGCTTGAAGTCGAGGCAAAGTTTGCGGTCCCGGAGCCGGGGGACGTCAGGGACCGGCTCAACCGGCAGGGTGTCCGGATGGCACTACGGCAGCAGGAACGCGATGTCTACTACAACGCTCCCCACCGCGATTTCGGGAAGACCGACGAGGCGCTGCGGGTCAGGTACGACGACGCCGGGACTACCGCAACCTACAAGGGGCCGAAGGTCAGGGTCGGAAGCGCAAAGGCCCGCGAGGAGTTCAACCTCGCGGTGGACTCAGGCGAGACGCTCGAGGAGATCCTCTCCCGTCTCGGCTTCCGGCGGGCCGCCGTGGTCTCGAAAGTCCGGGAGTTTTACGAGATGGGAGATGTAACGGTGACGCTCGACGACGTCGAGGGTCTTGGCACCTACATCGAGATCGAGATCCTGACCGAGGATGCAAAAGAGGATGCTGCCGAAAAAATCGGAACGATCGCAAAAGAACTGGGTGTAGATGGTCCACCGATCTACACCTCGTATCTTGAGATGCTGCTGTCTAAACAGCAATAAGGTCGATATGGATATCTTTTGGCTCTTTTCCGAAGTGGATGAGAGCGCCGTAGCCCTCTGAGGCGGGGCCGGGGTTGACGACGGTGACGCCGTCGACCTCGGTGATGCCCCGTGCCTCGTGGATGTGGGCGCAGCAGATGAGATCGAACCGGGTCATGTGCTT
Organism: Methanobacteriota archaeon; assembly: GCA_023457135.1. Taxonomy (GTDB): domain Archaea; phylum Halobacteriota; class Methanomicrobia; order Methanomicrobiales; family Methanoculleaceae; genus Methanoculleus. Next base: position 12,611 of record JAEWMO010000107.1, read on the forward strand.
GCGGATGCTCTGGCTGCCGACATGGTCGTCGCCGACAATATCCAGCGCCTCGTAGGGCGGAGCGTGGCACAGGAGGACGTTGTGCATATTTTTGTCCATGTGGTTGACAATCCGGGTAAGCTTGCTGTCGATCTCCTCTTCGGGCAGTTCAAACGGTGTGCCGAAGGGAGTCTTGTTCGACCCTCCAAGCCCGGCGAGTGTTACCTTGCCGAGGGCGATCCATGAGTCGTGGAGACAGATTGCTTCTGAGCGTTCGAGCACGTCGACGATCTCGCGGGGGTCGCAGTTACCGGGGATTGCAAAACAAGGTACGTCAAAACGGGAGAGTACCGAATCTACAGGCTCAAGTGGACCGAAGTTGGTGATGTCGCCTGCGATGATGACTGCATCATAGTCGTAGCTGAGAAAAGCGTCAAGCTTCCCGTAGTTACCGTGCAGATCTGCTAAGAGTAGCACATCCATCATGCTCTATAGATGAGAAGTGTGTCTAAAAAACCTTATCTCATGATCCATCCAGGAGCCGGTTATCCTGCCGCCGAGTGCCAGTTTCCCAAGAGTATTTTCTGTTTCCGGAAGGAGCCGACGGGGGCGGCCGTTCTGGAGCGGGGTCCCCGGCAACGGCATGAAGTAGTGGATGTGCGCCTTCCCCGACCGGGTGACCATCTTTACGAGGTCAAGCGTTGCGCGCTGGTCGTCGTCGCTCTCAAACGGCAGGCCGACGATGAAGTCTACGACCGGGACAAGCCCGTGCTCCCGGCAGAGATCGACGGCGCGTACGGCGTCTTCAACAGTATGCCCCCGGTGCAGCCGGCGGAGGACCGCATCGCTGCCGGACTGGGCTCCGAAGTGCAGGCGGGTGTTTGCGCAGTGGTCGAGGATGAGCTCGATGGACTGGCGCGAGATACACTCGGGGCGCACTTCGCCGGGGAAGGTGCCGAAGTAGATCCGGCCCTTGAGGCTCCGAAGAAGACGCTCAATCTTATCGAGTCGGAGGTGGACGCCGTCCGAGCCGTAGGCAAGGGCGTTCGGGGTGACAAACCGGATGTCCCGGTAACGCGAGGCATAGCGGACGATCTCGTCGATGGAGCGGTGCCGCATGCACCGGCCGAAGAGGCGCGGGGTCTGGCAGTAACCGCAGGAGAACGGGCACCCCCGGGTGATCTCGACGAACCCTTTCATCTGCGCGAACGGGGGATAGCCGTCGAGGAGGACGGTATGGCGGGCGGGCGTGTAACCCCTTGCGGTGGCGACGCCGGGAGGCGGGTCCCGCCCCATCTCGATGGCGGAGAGAAGCGCGGGAAGCGTGTACTCGCCCTCCCCGACAACGACGTAATCGGCATACTCCGCCACCTCGCGGTAGCAGGCGGAGGGGTGAGGGCCCCCGGCAATCGTTATGCAGTCCGCCTCCGCGATCTCGTCACGATATACCCGCTCGTTGATGGAGTTCAGGCTGTAGATGGTGACGTCGGAGAGCGGTTCGTCGGTTATCTCAAGGTGGTAGCCGGAGACCTCGCATGCCGCGTAAAGGGCGGCGAGAGTGTTATTTGCCTGGGGTATGGCTCGCCAGTTAACGTTCATGGGTGTAAGAGAGCTCCGCCTACAGGATCGGCGAAAAACCGGGACGAGCAGCAGCGGTCCTGATCCGATCGCCTTCCGGATCCGGGGGGCAATTCTCTATACCGTCTCTTCAAAGAAGAAGATTAATGTGACGCCATCGACGAAATATTAAAAGATACATGAAGATTACCGATTTCATGAGGGTCTTTGCAAGTGAGCGCCGGATCGAGGTTCTGGATGCACTTGTGCGGCAGGAGTCCAAGGAAGAGATAAAGCAGCATATCCCCTCCTCGACCTATGCATTTACTGTCAACTCCCTCAAGAAGGTGGGTTTTGTCAGGGAGGCCGACGGTGAAGTCTCGCTGACAGACAGGGGGCATGCCTACCTTCTCATCTTCGAACGGTTCAAGGAGAGCATCGAAACTCTCCGGATGCTGTACGAGGCCTTTCCTGACCATACCATCACGTTCCCGGACGAGTTCGCCCTCCGGCTCTGTGAGATCCGTGATGCGCAACTTATCGCCTCGGAACCATCCGATCTCTTAAAACCTCATCGTATCTTCACTGATTACCTGAAGAACACCCGGGAGATATACGGCGTCTCGCCGATCCTCTTCCCCGATTACCCGGAGTTCTTCAAGACCCTGGCAGGGAGCGCCGAGACAATCTCTCTCGTGGTCACGCAGGAGGTCTTCGATATCATCTCGGCGTATCCGATCGGGGACTACAACAATCTCGAGGTCTACCTTGCTCCCGACGCCCCCGGGATCGCTGCCACCGTCACGGATACCTTCCTCTCGATCGGGTTCTTCTACAAATCGGGAAGTTACGACTTCACCCGGGACCTTATTGCGACGTCTCCCGTTGCAATAAAGTTTGGAAAGGATCTGATCCAGCACTACAGGGCAAAATCCCGCAGGATCGTGTAGCCTGCATAGAGGATCCACTCTCCATCGACAAGTGCGTTCCTGAGCATCTCGAAGTGGTTGCAGTAGGCGACGATGTAGAAGGAACTGTGGATCAGGCTGATGAACAGGACGTCGATACCGGCGAGAAGGCCTGCAAAATACGCTCCAAAGACCACTACATGGGCGAGGATGCTGAGGCCGAGCAGCAGAACGGTGACCTGTGATCGAGAGAGGAGAGTCGGAATCGTCAAGATCCCTGCCGACCTGTCCTTGTCGACGTCGCGGACATCGTAGATGACGGTATTGACAAAACTCTTGCAGAAGAAGAAGAGACAGACCAGCATGACCGGCAACGAGAAGGCGCCGAGGAAGATCAGGATACCGAGCGACCATGTGAGAGCGACGATACAGTTCTTTGCTCCCCTGCTCCCCTTCAGCCGGAACCCCCCGATGCCTTTCGTATACAGGTATGCGACGAGGAACGGCACGATAAGGGCGGGATTCGGGTAAAGAGCAAATGCGCCGACTGTGGCAAGAACTGCCGTCGCCAGGAGACCTTTTTTAAACCCGCTCCCGCGTTTTTCGTCCTCTTTGTTCTCTACACCGCGATCGAATGCATAGGCCGCATAGGCAATGAGTGCCGCGGCAACAAATTCGGTGATCGGCACGTGATCGCCGAGGAATCCATATGCGAACTGTAGTTTGAGTGCGCCGGAAAGCGTAACTACAAGTATCGATACAATAAGTTGTTGGGTTTGCATATGTACACGATCCAGAATAAGCAAAATATTACATTCTGACCGAAATTGTCCAGTACCTTTGTACCTGTCCAGTACCATTGTAATTCTTCAAAAACGCTGGATTCTTTCGGCGAAACCGTAAGAAAGCCATTTATACCGGTTATTTTCAATGTATACCCTGGGGAAACAGACGCATTACTCAGGGGTAGCAGGCATGGAATGTGACAGAGCCGGAAAGCAGAAATCCGAACTGGAGCAGATAGCCGGGATACTGCTCTGTCACAGCAACCGCCGTGCGCAGCGGGAGCCCCGTGTTGCGGCAACACCTGCCCGGGATCTCCTGGGGCTGCTGGTTGACAGGCTGGAAGACGGCGTCGTGATGATTGGTCCGGACCAGACCGTCGTCTGGATGAACGGCGCTATGGAGAGGCTTTTCGGCGTAAGCGGATACGAAACGATCGGTATGAACGCCGTGGAGTTCATATCTCACCACATCTCTCCCTGCCTCATGAGTGGCGAGGCTCTTAAAGAAGATTTCATCGTATCCTGCTTCTTTGGCGAGGATATCCCGGTCAGGCGCTACTGCATCGCCCGAACTCCGGCTGAGAAGATCCGGGTGGATTACTCGAGCACTGTAATCCCCGAAGGGCCGAACCGGGGCGCGCGCCTGGATGTCTACCACACCAGCCCGGATTCCGGCCGCCAGGAAGCGGGCCGCCCGGAGTATCGGCACCGCTACGAAGTCCTCGCTGCTGTCTCTTCCGACCCGGTCATATCCCTCGATCCCGGCCTTATGATAACATCGGTGAGTCCCCCCGTGCAGCGCCTCCTGGGCCATGATCCGGACGAACTGCCAGGATTACACCTCTCTTCCATAATGGCTCCGGATTCGGTTGCCGAACTCCGAAAGGCCTGTTTCCTGGATCGTGTCTCCAGAGGAGCGGCAGGGACTTTCAATCCTGCCGGGGATGTGCATTGCATGGAGGTAACCCTCACGGATGCACAGAACCGGCCGGTTGCAGCATTCCTGAGGTTCTCACTGGTTGGTGATGGTGAAGGTGACTTCACCGGGATCATCGCGGTTGCACACAGAATGACCGACGACGATCTGCGGCGCCGGGTCTCCTCGCAGCTCGACGAAAACATTGAACAACTTGCCTGCCTCGGCGATCGGATCCGGAACCCGCTCGCTGTCATCATCGGCCTCGCCGGTCTCGAGGAGAACGACGTCACCCGGAGGATCTCGGAGCAGGCAAAGATCGTCGATGGGATTCTCACGGAGCTGGACCGGGGATATGTCGCATCGCTGAGCGTCAGGGAATTCCTGAGGAAGCACTACAACCTGGAGTACGATGCCCGGTCCGGTTCTGCCGGGGATACGTCGTCAGCCACCGGATCGTCGGCAGATACGTCAACCGGCGGCGATTGACGTCGCAGGACTCCCTGCCCTGCGTGAGCTTCAAGTCTTTTATGTCGTCGCCGCATACTCCCGGCGCGGTTGCGCGGGTGAGATTGTATGCCATATTATGCGAGCAGCGAAGACCTGCCCCTGCTGGTGAAAAAACTGCTTCCCGAGCACGGCAGGGAGATCTACCACAAGGCGTTCAACAGTGCCTGGGAGCAGTATGCCGACCCCTCGGAACGGCGGAACCCGGAGGAGTCGCGTGAAGAAGTCGCTCATAAGGTCGCCTGGGCTGCGGTGGAGAGAGTCTATGCGAAGGATCCCCGGACCGGGAAGTGGAAGAGAAAAGAAGAGGTGGAGGCATAGATTGCACCTGAAGACCATCTCCGTGAGCTGCCACAGCGGTTAAGGCGTCAATCCGGACGCATTCTTTGAATAAAATAAATTGTCGGAAATATTAAATATTGACCGGCCTGTATTGACCCTCTTGCCGTGGGACAGGGTGTCCCACCGAATTCGGAGATGAGACAGATGAGAGGAGTTACCACACAGACAGAGACACGGGACGTTATACGGGGGAAGGATCTCACGGACTACTCGGTCAGGAATCCGCGGGGCGAGGATCTCGGAAGCATCAAGGATGTCATGATCGACATCAACGAAGGCTGCATCGCCTATGCCGCCCTCTCGTTCGGAGGCGTCATGGGGTTCGGCGACAAGCTCTTTGCCATCCCCTGGGAGGCCCTGCAGTACAATCCGTCCAATGACACCTTCACCCTCGACGTGACGAAGGAGCGGCTGGAGAACGCACCCGGATTTGACAAAGATCGCTGGCCGACGACCGCTGAACGCGGATGGCTCTCCGGGATGTACAGCCACTACGGGTATACACCCTACTGGGAGCGCCGCGTGGAGCGGTGAGCCCGGAAGAGAACAGGAACGACGATTGGGAGCGGGCCCGCGCGGAGAGCCGGGTCCGCGGCCGACGGCGGGTTGCACGTGACCGCAGGTGCTCCGGGCGCTGCCGTTTACAGCCGGTTTTTGTGCATGGCGATCTTCCGGGACCCCTCCCTGCCCGGTCCTGCGCTCCGCAGGCGCTGCGTTGGGCGGGAGAGATAAGGACCCCGATAGTCTGAACATCCGTACCGCCGGGGTCTCCCGTCTATACGGACCCCGAAAAGCACCGAGATCGGGGCGCGCACAGGGTTCCCTTCATCAATTTTATTTAAACTTTGGGATCTGCAAACGGCTATGAGGTACTAAGACAAACATATCTCCGCGCACCAATGAAGAAGATCGTCATCAAGGGGGCGCGGGAGCACAACCTCAAAGACATCACCGTCGAACTCCCGCGTGACAGTCTCATCGTCCTCACCGGCGTCTCCGGGTCGGGGAAGTCCACGCTTGCCTTCGACACCATCTACGCCGAAGGGCAGCGGCGTTACGTGGAGTCGCTCTCCGCCTACGCGCGGCAGTTCCTCGGACTGATGAGCAAGCCGGACGTCGACAGCATCGACGGGCTCTCGCCCGCCATCTCCATCGAGCAGAAGACGACGTCGAAGAATCCCCGGAGCACTGTCGGCACGGTCACCGAGATCTACGACTACCTCCGGCTCCTCTTTGCCCGGATAGGGACGCCGTTCTGCCCGGAGCACCACATACCCATCGAAGCCCAGTCCCCGGAGAAGATCGCGGACCGCATTGCCGCCGCGATGGCCGGGACGGTCACCATCCTCTCCCCGGTCGTGCGGCAGAAGAAAGGCACCTACCAGCAGGTCTTCAAGGACCTCGACCGGGAAGGCTACACCCGCGTCAGGGTCGACGGCGAGATCCACCGGACCGACGAGGAGATCACCCTCGAGCGCTACCGGAAGCACGACATCGACGTGGTCATCGACCGGCTCTCCGTCGACGAACGGTCGAGGCTTGTTGAGGCCGTCGAGAACGCCCTTGCGAAGTCCGAGGGCCTCGTCATCGCCGTCGACGCCGACGGGAACGAGGAGACCTTCTCATCGCTCATGGCCTGCCCGGTCTGCGGGATTGCGTTTGAGGAACTCCAGCCCCGGATGTTCTCCTTCAACAGCCCGTTCGGGGCCTGTGAGGAGTGCAGCGGTCTCGGAATCAGGATGGAGTTCGACCCCGACCTTATCATCCCCGATAAGGAGAAGTGCATCGCCGACGGGGCCGTCGCGCTCTACCGGAACTTCCTCGACGGCTACCGGAGCCAGTACCTCAGCAGTGTCGCCAAACACTTCGGATTCAGTGTCTTAACCCCGATCAAAGACCTCACCGAGGAGCAGTATAATGCCCTGATGTACGGCTCGCCCGAGCAGCTCCGCCTCTCCATGCAGACGAGGAACGGGGACTCGTGGTCGCACTCCGGGACGTGGGAGGGGCTTGCCCCGCAGGCCGAGCGGCTCTACCACCAGACGCAATCGGAGTACCGCCGCCGCGAACTTGAGAAGTTCATGCGGATCCTCCCCTGCCCGAAATGCGGGGGCAAACGGCTCAAAGAGAAGGTCCTCGCCGTGAAGGTCGCCGGGAAGTCCATCGTCGAGGTGACCGACCTCTCGGTCACGGGAGCGCTCGCGTTCTTCCGGACGCTGGAACTGAACGAGAGCGAGCGCGAGATCGCAAAACAGGTCTTGAAGGAGATCGTCGCCCGGCTCGAGTTCCTGAAGCAGGTCGGCGTCGGCTACCTGACCCTCTCGCGGAGCGCAGGCAGCCTCTCGGGCGGGGAGGCCCAGCGGATACGCCTCGCGACCCAGATCGGGTCGAACCTGACGGGGGTGCTCTACGTCCTCGACGAGCCCTCGATCGGGCTGCACCAGCGGGACAACCGGAAACTGCTCGATACCCTGCAGCACCTCCGCGATCTGGGGAACACCCTCGTCGTGGTGGAGCACGACGAGGACACCATCCGGAGCGCCGACTGGGTCGTCGACATGGGCCCCGGCGCCGGGCTCCACGGCGGCGAGGTCGTCGCGGAAGGGACACCGGACGCCATCGCCGCGAACCCTGCCTCGATCACGGGGCGCTACCTCTCAGGCGATCTCCGGATCGATCCACCCGCCGAGCGCCGGCGGAGCGACCGGTTTATCCGGCTTGCGGGATGTCGGGAGAACAATCTCAAGGATATCGACGTTGATATCCCCATCGGGCTCCTGACGGTCGTCACCGGGGTTTCGGGGTCGGGGAAGTCCACGCTCATCTACGATACGCTTTACCGGGCGCTGATGCAGAAACTGCACGGTTCCCGGGAGTGCCCGGGAGCGTTCGAGAGCCTTGTCTTCGACGACGAGCTTGACAAGGTGATCGTCATCGACCAGAGCCCTATCGGGAGGACACCGCGCTCGAACCCGGCGACCTACACCAAGGTCTTTGACGAGATCCGGAAGATCTTTGCCGAGACGCAGGAGGCGAAGGTCCGGGGCTACAAGCCCGGCCGGTTCTCGTTCAACGTCAAGGGCGGGCGGTGCGAGGCATGCCAGGGCGAGGGTCTCATCAAGATCGAGATGAACTTCCTCCCCGACGTCTATGTCGAGTGCGAGGAGTGCAGGGGGGCCCGCTACAACCGCGAGACCCTGGAGGTGAAGTACCGGGGGAAGTCGATCGTCGATGTCCTCGACATGAGCGTCGAGGAGGCGATCGAGCTCTTCGAGAACATCCCCTCGATCAGGAGCAAGCTCGAGACGCTCTCGCGGGTGGGCCTCGGCTATATCAAGCTCGGCCAGAGTTCCACGACACTCTCCGGCGGCGAGGCGCAGCGGATCAAGCTGACCCGCGAGCTCGCAAAGCGGGCCACAGGAAAGACGATCTACCTCCTCGACGAGCCGACGACCGGGCTCCACTTCCACGACGTGAAGAACCTGATCGCGGTCCTCGACGACCTGGTGGCGAGAGGAAACACGATGGTGGTGATCGAGCACAACCTGGACGTGATCAAGTCCGCAGACTACATCATCGACCTCGGCCCCGAAGGCGGGGACGCCGGCGGGGAGGTGATCGCGACGGGAACCCCCGAAGAGGTTGCGGCGGTGAAGGCGAGCTACACGGGCGCGTTCTTAAAGGAGATCCTCAAGAAGCCATGATCGACCTCCAGAGCCTCCCGGCAGAGCCCGGGTGCTACCTCTTTTCAGACGCTGAAGGGACCATCATCTACGTTGGGAAGGCCAAAAACCTCAAACGCCGGGTCTCGAGTTACTTCTCCCGGCACGACCTCGACATAAAGACGCAGAAACTCGTCGCCGCGATCGCCGGGCTCGACTTCATCGTCACCGACACCGAGGTCGAGGCGTTCATCCTCGAGAACACCCTGATCAAGAAGCACCAGCCGAAGTACAACATCGACCTGAAGGACTCGAAGAGCTACGCCTACATCCACGTCACCGACGAGCCCTACCCGCGGGTCCACGTCGCCCGGGGGACCGACGGGACCGGCCGCTACTACGGACCGTTCGTTTCTGCACGGGAGCGCGACGACCTCCTCCGGCTGTTAAAGTCGCTCTTCAGCCTCCGGTCATGCCGACGCCTCCCCCGGCGCCCGTGCCTCCGGGCCCATATGGGCTCGTGCAGCGCCCCCTGCACCGGGAGGATCGGCGAGGAGGACTACCGGGAGCGGGTCCGGAGGGCTGAGGCGGTCCTGAAAGGGGATATCACCGGGCTCATCCGGACCCTCCGCGAGGAGATGGCCGCGCACGCAGAACGGCAGGAATACGAGCGGGCGATGGAGCTCCGTGACCAGGTCGCGGCCCTCGAAGGGCTGCGCGAGCGGCAGCACGTGGACCGGCAGAAGACCTACAACGAGGATATCGTCAACTATATCGTGAGTGAGGGGACCGTCTTCCTGATGCTCTTCAACGTCGACCGGGGGACGCTTGCCGGGAAGCGCGAGTACACGTTCGATGAGACGGAGGGGTTCCTCGAAGAGTTCCTCGCCCGCTACTACGCGGAGAACGAGCCCCCGGAAGAGGTGATCCTCCCCGAACCCGTGGACGACGCGGTTGCCGGCTACCTCTCCCACCTCCGGGGCGGCAAAGTCCGGGTGGTCGTGCCGCAGCGGGGCGAGAAGAAGAACCTGCTCGACCTGGTCAGGAAGAACGTCGAGATCGGGTTCTTCGGGGACCGGATCAAACTCGACGAACTGAAGCGCCGCCTGCACCTCCCGAACCTCCCGGTCGCGATCGAGTGCTTCGACATCTCCCACCTCTCCGGGACGGCGATGGTGGGCTCGATGGTCCGGTTTCTCTGGGGGAAGCCCGACAGGCGGAATTACCGGCGGTTCCGGATCCGGACGGTCGAGGGCGTCGACGACTTCGCCGCCATCGCCGAGGTGGTCCGGCGCCGGTATGCGCGCCTTCAGAAAGAGGGCGGGGAACTCCCCGACCTGATCCTCATCGACGGCGGGAAGGGGCAGCTTGCGGCGGCAACCGCGATGCTCCGGGAACTCGGGATCAAGATCCCCATCGCATCCATCGCGAAGCGCGAGGAGGAGGTCTTCGTGCCGGGCTTCTCACAGCCCCTGCCCCTTGACCGGCACGAGAAGGCGTCGCTCTTCCTCCAGGAGATCCGCGACGAGGCGCACCGGTTCGCGATCACCTATCACAGGAGCCTGCGGAAGAAGACGGTGACACCATGACGGCATTCAACCTTAAAGCTGATTTCAAGCCCACGGGATCGCAGCCCGGGGCCATCAGGGACCTCGTCGGCGGGATCGGCCGCGGCGAGCGGTTCCAGACCCTCCTCGGGGTCACGGGCTCTGGAAAGACCTTCACGATAGCAAACGTCGTCGAGGAGGTCCAGAAACCCACCCTCGTCATCGCACACAACAAGACGCTTGCCGCCCAGCTCTACAACGAGTTCAAGTCGTTCTTCCCCGAGAACCGTGTGGAGTACTTCGTCTCCTACTACGACTACTACCAGCCCGAGTCCTATATCGCGAAACGCGACCTCTACATCGAGAAGGACGCCCAGATCAACCCCAAGATCGAGCAGATGCGGCTTGCGGCGACCGCATCGGTCCTCTCCCGCCCCGACACCATCATCGTCGCCTCGGTCTCCTGCATCTACGGCCTCGGCAACCCCGCGAACTTCCAGGGGATGGGGTTTGAGGTGAAGGTCAGGGACAGGCTACGGCGGGACGATATCATCCGGAGGCTCATCGATATCCAGTTCGACCGCAACGACATCGAGCTCGCGCCGGGCCGGTTCCGGGTGAAGGGCGACACCATCGACATCGTCCCCGGCTACTTCAACAACATCATCCGTATCGAACTCTTCGGGGATGAGGTGGACCGGATCAGCGAGATCGACAGGAACTCCGGCCAGCGGCTCGAGACGATGGACTACTTCTTCGTCTATCCGGCCCGCCACTTCGTCGCCCCCGAGGAGGAGAAAGAACGGGCGATCGTCTCGATACAGGAGGAACTCGAGGAGTGGCTCCCGAACCTCGGTATGCTCGAGGCGCACCGCCTGCGCCAGCGAACCCTCTACGACATCGACATGATCCGGGAGACCGGGACCTGCAAGGGTATCGAGAACTACTCCCGCCACTTCGACGGGCGGAAGGCCGGCGAGCAGCCCTACTGTCTGCTGGACTACTTCCCGGAGGACTTCCTGATGGTGATCGACGAGAGCCACCAGACCCTGCCCCAGGTCAGGGGGATGTACCACGGCGACTTCTCGCGGAAGAAGTCGCTCGTAGACTACGGGTTCCGGCTCCCGTCGGCCTTCGACAACCGGCCGCTGAAGTTCGACGAGTTCTCGGGCTACATGCGAAACGTCATCTTCGTCTCGGCGACGCCGGGCGACTACGAACTGGAGCGCTCGACCGTGACGGAGCAGATCATCCGGCCGACGGGGCTCGTCGACCCGGCGGTCGAGGTCCGGCCGATCGAGGGGCAGATCCCGGATGTGATCGCCGAGATCCGCGCCACGATCGGGCGCGGCGACAGGGTGCTCCTGACGACGCTCACGAAGAGGCTCGCCGAGGAGCTCTCCGAGTACCTGGCCGAGCAGGGGATCAAGACCCGCTACCTCCACTCCGAGATCCAGACCATCGAGCGGACGGAGATCATCCGGCAGCTCCGGCTCGGGAAGTACGACGTCCTCGTCGGGATCAACCTCCTCAGGGAAGGGCTTGACATACCGGAGGTCGGGTTTGTGGGGATCCTCGATGCCGACAAGGAAGGGTTCCTCCGCGACGCGAGAAGCCTGGTCCAGACGATCGGCCGGGCGGCCCGGAACGTCAACGCGAAGGTGGTCCTCTACGCCGACACCATGACCGACTCGATCAAGAAGGCGATGGCCGAGACCGAGCGGCGGCGCGCGATGCAGATGGACTACAACGCCCGGCACGGCATCACGCCGCAGACGGTCAGAAAACCGATCAGGGAGAGAGAGGTCGATATCACCGACGTCAAGCACGTTCCGAAACAGGAGATCCCGAACCTGATCATCGAGCTCGAGGCAGAGATGCAGGAGGCTGCCGAGCGCCTGGACTTCGAGCGGGCGATCGCGCTCCGGGATACGATCCGGAAGCTGCAGGGCGGAGGGGCGCGGTAAGGGGCTGGCCCATCGAAAAACAGACGGTAAAGGCGCTCTGACAGTGGGGGTTGCAATCACCTGCCGCTGATGAATGAAACCAATTGGGTGCGCGAAGGCCCGGTACGCTGGACCGTGAGGAGTGCGAGCATAGTGAGCTTGAGAAGGCCGAAGGCCTTTGGTGCAAGCGTAGCGGCGAGTTTGAGCACTGTGTTAGGTGCGAGGATGTGGCTGCACTCATTTCTTTTCGCGGGAGGCGGTTGGCCGTGCGTGCCGGTTAGCCTGTTCAGAATGTAGGAGTTCAGGTGATCTGTGTCTCCCTTCGCCCCGGTTCACGAGGTGTTCAAATTCTCTGTGGTCACTTGCCTGCTTGCGGTGACTATTAAATTCCAGTCTGTCACTCCACCCATACACCGATTGCCACCTGCTATCGCCACGCACTGCCCCCGCCCCCTGGGGCGGGGGAGGAGCGCGAAGCGCGGGCGGGGTGGGGTCACAGAGGTATGACAATCTGTTGACTTTGAACCTGAACACTGAAGATACAAGGTAGAGACAGGGGAGGGGGGCATGCCCCCTCGAGGGCCTTCGGCCTTCTCATACTCCTGCCCTGCAGGCGGACCCTCCCCTTCACACCTCAACACTCCCCTCAACCGGGCGCATCGTCCCGCGCTGGGGCAGGATGATCCAGAGCAGGATGTAGATGGCAATCCCGGGCAGGAATCCCGTGAGCGCGGTGACGATTGCCCAGATCACCCGGATGACATTCGGGTCAATCTCAAGGTATTCTCCGATGCCGCCGCATACCCCGGCGATCCACCGGTCGTTTCGTGAGCGGTATAACTTCTTCGCCATGACAACTCGCCGGGGCCCCTTTTACCGTATGCGTAATAGGTGTTTCCCCGGAGGGGGAGGGGAGCGGCAGTCCCGGACGGTTCAACCGGCCGCCGGGCGAACGGCACCGGACTTCCGGCGCGTCGATCGCCGCCGGGACTTTTCGGCCGGCCGGTCCGGGGCGCAGGCGTCGCATCCGCCGCAGGGAAGAGCGTCGTAGCGTTCCCCGAAGTAGGCGAGGAGCCGCTCCCGCCGGCACCCGCCTGCGATGCAGTAGTCCACCATGCTCTGCAGCTTTGCCCGTGCGACCTCGCGCTGGAACTCGGAGGGGAGGTCGCGGTCGATGAGGGACCGGAGGCGTTTTGCGTCGTCGTCGTGGTAGAAGAGGATGCAGTCGCTCGCACCCCCGTCCCTCCCCGCCCGGCCGCTCTCCTGGTAATAGGCCTCGAGGGTCTTGGGCATATCATGGTGGACGACGAACCGCACATCCGGTTTATCGATGCCCATACCGAAGGCACTCGTTGCGCAGACGATCCCGACCTTCCCGCGTATGAACCGGTCCTGCGTCTCCGCCCGGGCGGCCGCCGTCATCCCGGCGTGGTAGGGGAGCGCCGAAAGGCCGTCGGCCCGAAGCCTTGAAGCGAGCGTCTCGACCCCCTCCCTCGTTGCGGCGTAGACGATCCCGGCCTCCCCTCTCCGGCGCCGGAGGAGGTCGCGGAGTTGCCCGTACGCGTCCTCTCCCTTCGGCACGACGGCGTAGCGGAGGTTCTCCCGGTTGAAACTCCCGACGTAGACGGACGGATCCGCAAGGTTGAGCTGCCGCGCGATATCCTCGCGGACGTCCGGGGTCGCGGTCGCCGTCAGGGCGACCATCAGCGCCCCCGGGAACCGCTCCTTGAGGACCGCGAGCGACCGGTACTCAGGGCGGAACTGGTGCCCCCACATCGATATGCAGTGCGCCTCGTCGACCGCGATCAGCGTGATGGGGAGGGACTCTGCGAGGGAGAGGAAGTCGTCGCCGACCGCCCGCTCCGGCGAGACGTAGAGGATCTGGACCAGACCTTCCTTTAGGTCCGCAAGAACCCTGCGCGACGTCGCATAAGAGCAGGCGGTGTTCAGTGCTTCCGCGCCGATCCCGCGGGCCTGGAGGTCGTCGACCTGGTCCTTCATCAGGGCGATGAGGGGGGATATCACCAGCACGACGCCGTCGCCCATGAGCGCCGGGACCTGGTAACAGAGCGACTTGCCCCCTCCGGTCGCAAGGACGGCGAGGACGTCCCGCCCGGCAAGGAGGTCGCGGATGATCTCCTCCTGGTAGGGGTTGAAGGCCGTATGCCCGAAGTAACGCTCCAGGATCAGGTGCAGGCGATCCATCACTATATGTGGGTGCTATGGCGGCATAGTATCTTCGGCCCCGAAAATCCGGCGGAATGGGGCCGGATTCGGCTGAAACCCGGGTTCTATTCATCCCGAGACTTCGTCCCAGAACCCCGCGAACGCAGAGAAGATCCGATCCCGGAGCCCGGCAAGTTCTGTCTCATCGGCATCGCAGTCTTCCGCCTCGTAGAGGCCGCGGTTGATCTCGACCTGGACCCAGGGGACCCTGCTCCGCCGGTAGTGCGCCACCGATATGAACCCGCCCCGGAAGGGATCGTTCATCGCAACCCTTCCTTCCCCCTCGAACTCCGACTGGAACGCCCGGGTGAGGGCCTGGAGCCACTCCGGCGGGCAGGTCACCAGGGCACCCTTCTTCAGGGGATTCCCGTGCCGGTCGCCGCGGTTGCTCAGGCAGAAGAGCGGGCGCGGGAGCCCGACATCCTTCCGGACCGGCGGGGAGTACGGCAGCATGCTGTGGCAGTCGAAGGCAACCTCGATACCACCGGTATCGAGGGCCCGGGTCAGCCGTTCGTGGAACGGATGGTAGTAGTTCCGGAGAAGAGCCCCGATCACCTCCCTGCCCGGCACCCGGCCCTTCCGGTAGATCGGGGTCCCGTCCTGCGTAATGACCTTGACCACGCCGTCCTGGGCCCGCGGCGGGTAGTCGTAGGGCGGGCGGTTGGTATCGACGAAGATCCGGGAGAACTCAAAGTCGACCAGCGCCCCCACCGCATCGTCAAACCCGTAGAGAAGGCGGGTATGGGGATCGCTGTTGAAGACGATCTCGCTCCTTGAGAGGTTCACGAACCCCCGGACCTCAGGCGGGACAGAGACGCCCCCATGGGGGATGGAGATGAGGAAGGGATACCGGTCGCTCAACCACTCTCCCCTCCCCTGAGATCCGTTCGGGAACCGGCGCTCATGCTGCTCAATCCGGTGCAGTATGGGCGCACGGTTACTAAAGCGCACCGGTTACGGGAGACGGACCGAACGACCTCCCGGAGCTGTATTATAGCGACAGACCTCTATTATTGAAACGAGGCATCTCGAATGGTTCGGGAGAGAGAGCACTGGTCGTCAACCATGGGATTCATCCTTGCGAGCGTCGGGTCGGCCGTAGGGATAGGCAACATCTGGCGGTTCCCGTATGTCGTGGGCGTCAACGGGGGCGGAGCGTTCCTGATCCCGTACCTGATCTCCGTCCTCCTTTTCGGCATTCCCTTGATGATGCTCGAACTTGCCATCGGCCGCTCCACGGGCAGATCGGTGATCGATGCCTTCCGGTCGATACGGCGGCGTTTCTCTGCTGCCGGTCTCCTCATCGTCGCCGTCGTCAGCATGATCCTCGGCTACTACCTGGTTATCACGGGCTGGGTGCTGGCGTACGCGCTCTTCTTTCTCCTCGGACAGCCAATGGCGTTCGATGCGTTCACCGGCTCCAACCTTCCGCTCGTCTTCTTCCTGCTTGCGGGGCTCGCCGTCTTCGTGACGGTGCGGTCGGGAGTCCGGGAGGGGATCGAACGGGCCTCCCGCTACCTCATCCCGGTCCTCATCGCAATCCTCCTCTTTCTCGTGGCCTTCTCCCTCACCCAGCCCGGGGCAGGGGAGGGGATCGGGTTCTACCTCTCCCCGGACTTTTCAAGGCTTGCCGACCTGGAAGTCTGGATCGCGGCCTTCGGGCAGGCCTTCTTCTCGCTCTCCGTGGGCATGGGGATCCTGCTCACCTTCGGGAGTTACCTCCGGGAAGAGAGCCTCTTCCGGAACTCTGCCATCATCGCCGTCGCCGACACGCTGG
>JAEWMO010000108.1 GCA_023457135.1 Methanobacteriota archaeon
GCCATCCTTCCTGCCGGCTGGTTCAGCCCGGAGGATGCTGCGGTCCGGATCACGGTCGAAGGTCGGGAGTACCTGTCGCCCGGATTTATCGAGACGCCCTGGCGGCAGGAGAGCCCGCTCGTGGTTCAGGGCCGGCCTGCGGGACGGGTGGAGGTCTGCTACCTCCATGAGCAGGATCCGGGAGATGAGGGTTCGCACCATACTGAGAGGCGTCTCCCCGTCGACGCAATCGCTGCCGGGCTCGGCCGGATCCTTGAGCAGGTGCAGGCAGGCGGGATCCCCGGAAGGAGCGAAGAGCGTTACCGGTCCCTCTACGAGCAGATGCTCGAGAGTTACACCCTCTATGAGATCGTCCGGGAGGCTGACGGGACCCCCATCGATTATCGTATCCTCGAGCTGAACGAGAAGGCGGCCGGCGTCTTCTGCCGCAGCCGGCAGGAACTGATCGGACGGCGGCTCTTTGATGTCTTCCCGGCGATCCGCGAGGGTGCCCGCGAGATCTATGGAGAGGTCGCCGAACGGGGCGTTCCGGTGCAGCGGCGACTGCAGGAGCCGAGGAGCGGGCGGTGGTATGACCTGTATATCTTCCGCCCGGAGATGGGGAGGCTCGCTGTCGTCGGGCAGGAGATCACCGGGCAGATGAGGGCGGAACGCGCCCTCAGAGAGAGCGAGGATCGGTTCCGGGGGATATTCGAGCAGGCCGGGACCGGGATCGCGCTTATCGACCCGGAGGGGTGGATCCGGGAGGCGAACCCGGCGTTCAGGCGGATGTTCGGCTACGACGAGGAGGAGTTGCATGCCATGCGGTTCCAGGACCTGGTCTATCCGGCGGACCGGGAACTGGCCGGCGTTCTCCTCACGGAGACCGTCTCGGGAGAGAGCACACGCCTGGAGAAGCGCTACGTGACAAAGGACGGCAGGATCGTCTGGGGGCGGGTGACCACATCGCTGCTCCGCGGCCAGAAAGAGCGGGGGCTCGTCATCGGGATGGTGGAGGACGTCACCGAACGGCGGGAGATGCAGGACGCTCTCCTCGCAAGCGAGGAGAAGTTCCGCAACATCGCGCAGCGGAGTTTCGACATGATCCTCATCTGTCATGCCGGCCAGGGGATCACCTACGTCTCGCCGGCCGTAACCAGGATCCTCGGCTACACCCCGGAGGAGATGACCGGCCGGCGGTGCAGCGACTACCTCTCCGCGAAGGCTCTCCCGGGCTGGCAGGAGGTGCTGCGCCGGGTCGGGCGGGAGGAGTCGGTCGAAGGGCTCCTGCTGGAGTTCCGCCGCAGCGACGGGAGGCCCGTTGTCATCGAGATGAACGGGTTGCCTGTCATTGAGGGTGGAGAGGTGACGGGTGTCCAGATTGTGGGGCGGGACATCTCGGACCGGAAGCGTCACGAGGCCCTGCGGCTGCAGGCGTTCGAGCAGATCGAGCAGAACATCGAGCAGTTTGCGGTCCTTGCCGACCATATACGCCTGCCGTTGCAGGTGATCCTCGGCACGGCGGACCTGATCGACGACGCAGGGGCCTCACAGAAACTCCGGGAGCAGGTTGAGCGGATCAACGGGATCGTGAAGCAACTTGACGAGGGCTGGGTCGAGTCGCGTGAGATCCGCGAATTCCTGCGGAGAAACGAGCTGGTGTAGCCGGAAGGCTGCCATTCCTGCCAGAACCGGTTTATCCCCGGTGAAAGTCTCTCTCCGGCCATTTTTTTGTATGACTAACCACCGTTGCAGACTTTCTCTCTCGGTTAGCTTAAAGATGAATTATATGCAATACTATGAATAAAATTTCCAGGGTGATGTCGGAGTAAACGGTGCATTCGGATAATCCAGTTTGTCCAATGGGGCCATATAAATGGTCTGATCGACGCTTCCGGCACCCGGAAGAGCAGGACCATGCAGAACGGCAACCCGCGACCAACCCGGCGTGAGCAGAAGAGTCTTCAGGAACAGGGACAGATGGAACAGAACGTCACTGAATCCGGTACCGGAAAATCGATGGTGGCCCTTGCGGCACTTCTCGCCGCCCTTGCAGCAACCAGCCTCTACAACTACCTCTTCTTTCATACGTTCTCCGAACTCGTCGCCGCCGCGATAGCGATCGCGGTCTTCACCGTTGCCTGGAACGCCCGAACGATGCGGGAGAACAGCTACCTGCTGGTCGCCGGAACCGGGCTCCTCTTCGTGGCAGCGATCGGCCTCGTCCACGCCCTTGCCTATGACGGGATGGGGGTCTTTTCCGGCTACGACGCGAACCTCCCGACGCAGCTCTGGATCGCCTCGCGTTATCTCCTCGCCGGGACGTTCATTGCCGCTTCCATCCTGCTCCGGAGGAATCCGGCTCCCCGGTGGGTCTTTGCCGCGTTTGCGGGAGTCACCGGAGCCCTCCTCATCTCCATCTTCGTCGTCCCGGTCTTCCCCGACTGCTACGTTGCGGGTTCGGGCCTGACGCCCTTCAAGGTCTGGAGCGAGTACGTCATCGCGGCTCTCCTCGCCACCGGGGCCGCCGCCGTCTACCGGTTGCGGAACGCCTTCTCACCCCGGGTGGCGGCCTGCATCATCGCGGCCATTGTGGTGCTGATCGCCTCGGAACTCGCCTTCACGCTCTACATCAGCGTCTACGGCTTCTCGAATATGATCGGCCATCTCCTGATGGTGCTCGCGTACGGCCTGATCTATATGGGTTTTGTCGAGACCGGGATCCGCCGGCCCTACGCGCTGGTCTTTGCCGGCCTGAAGTCGAGCGAGAAGCGGTTGCGGCGGGAGAAAGACCGGCTCGGCCAGTATCTGGATATCGCCGGCGCCCTCTTCGTCGTCCTGGATAAAGAAGGGCGGGTCTCTCTCATCAACCGGCGGGCGTCCGAGGTCCTGGGCTATCCGGCGGATGCGGCCGTGGGCGAGCCCTGGATCGAGCGGTTTATTCCCCCGGCGAGTCGGGAGCGAGCAGCAGCGCTCTTTGCCGGGCTGATGCAGGGCGAGATCGGGCCTGAGGAGTACGCGCAGGCTCAGGTCCTCACCGCGGACGGGCGCGAGCGGATCATCTCCTGGCACACCACCGTGCTCCGGGACAGAGATGGTGCCATCTGCGGGACGCTCAGTTCCGGAGAGGATATCACCGAGCGGCAGCATGCCGAGGCGGCGCTTCGCCAGGCGAACGCGAAGCTGAACCTTCTCTCCGGGATCACCCGCCACGACATTCTCAACCGGATCACCGTCGCCCGCGCCTACATCGACTTCGCGGCGGAGGACAGCACGGACCCCGCCGTCCAGGCCCACCTGGAGCGTGCCCGGGCCGCCGTCGAGGAGATCCAGAAGCAGGTCGAGTTCAGCCGGGACTACCAGGATATGGGTGTCGCGCCGCCTGCCTGGCAGCGGCCGGCAGACCTCATCCACGAGAGCGTCAGAGATCTCGGCCTCCCGGCGGGCGTCCGGGTCCGGGTGGACCTCGGGGATCTCGAGATCTACGCGGACCCGATGGTGAAGAAGGTCTTTTACAACCTCATCGACAACGCGGTCCGGCATGGGGGTAAGGTGACGGAGATCCGGTTCTCCTGCGTGAAGTCCGGGCAGGATCTGACGATCGTCTGCGAGGATGACGGCACCGGCATTCCTGAGGGTGAGAAGGCGGCAATCTTTGGCGAGACGTATAAGCGCCGGCACGGGCACGGGCTGTTCCTGGTCGCGGGGATCCTCGGGATCACGGGGATGACGATCCGGGAGACGGGGGTTTTTGGCGAGGGAGCGCGGTTTGAGGTGAGGGTGGTGAATGGGGGGTGGCGGGGTGGGGAGTAGATGTCATTCTTCTGTCCTGCGGAACATCATGGAAAACACTAAATCTGGGTGCCGGTAATTAGACACTTTGTGCGCTATATTGTCACTGGTGGGGCCGGGTTTATTGGTTCAAACCTTGCAGATACGCTGGCACAGCACCACGATGTTGTGATCATCGACAACCTCGCTACCGGCCGGCGGTTGAACATCGAGCACCTCCTGGACCACCCGCGGGTGACGTTCGTCGAAGGGAGCATCACCGACCTCGACCTCCTCTTGGAAACCTTCCGGGGTGCGGATGGTATCTTCCACCAAGCAGCCATCCCGTCCGTGCCCCGGTCGGTGAAGGACCCCCTTGCCTCGAACGAGGCGAACGTGACCGGCACCGTCAACGTGCTCGTCGCGGCGAAGGACGGCGGGGTGCCGACCGTCGTCGCCGCCTCGTCCTCCTCGGTCTACGGCGACGCCCCGGTCCTCCCCAAGCACGAGGGCATGGTCCCGAGCCCGCTCTCTCCCTATGCGGTTACCAAGTTTGCGGACGAGTGCTATGGGAGGGTCTTCTCGGACCTCTACGGCATCCGGACGGTCTTCCTGCGCTACTTCAATGTCTATGGTCCCCGCCAGGATCCCAAGTCCGAGTACGCGGCGGTGATCCCGAAGTTCGTCACCCGGCTGCTCGATGGGAAGGCGCCGGTCATCTACGGCGACGGGGAGCAGACCCGGGACTTCACTTTTGTCGCCGATGTGGTGCAGGCGAACGTCAGGGCGATGGAGAGCGACGCCTCCGGTGTCTACAACATCGCCGGGGGTCGCCGGATCAGTTTGAACCAGCTCGCATCTATCTTGATGGAGATTACCGGCATGCGGTGTGACCCCATTTATGAGGCATCGCGAATGGGTGACATCCGGGATTCGCTCGCTGACATTAGCAAGGCTTGGGAGGCATTCGGCTACGACCCCAAGTATCCGGTCGAGGAGGGGCTCCGGCAGGCGGTGGCATGGTTCCGGGAGTGGGCGTGAATTGCTCTGTTCGGTGAGTCTGATACCCCTTTAGTTTATCTGTTTCTTGAGCGGTAAAACGGTGTATTGGGTCGGAACCTTCGGCTGTCATCAGTTAACTCAGGTACATTCTGTCCCCTCTTATTCTCCTCAGAACTGGCAGGATTGTATTACATAGCCAGCTCTAGCCGATTTCTAGACTGACAGGATTTCGTGATGAAGCTTACTTGGTTCTGACGTCGTTTCATTCTAACCGTAGATGCATAAGTTTCCAGAAAATTTAAATAGTAAAATCCCTGGAATACCCAGCATCAAGGTAAGATTCTAGAGGAGACCGTCTTATGGTTCAGGGATCGGCAAAGGGTATAACTGTCTGCGTCGTTGGCCTTGGATATGTCGGCTATCCTCTCGCCGATGCGTTCTCTCGGCACCTTACAACGATCGGATACGATCTCGACATGGAGAAGATCACCGTGATCAACGCGAAACCGGGCAACCAGGTCCTCGCCACCACGGACTCCGCCAGGATCTCTGAGGCAGACGTCGTGATCATCGCCGTCCCCACCCCGGTGACGAAGGCGAAAGACCCCGACATCTCCTACGTGGTTTCGGCCGCAGAGACCATCGGCCGGAACCTCAAAGACGGCGCCATCGTCGTCCTCGAGTCGACCGTCTATCCCGGCCTCACCGAAGAGATCATGGTCCCTACCCTCGAACGGGCCTCCGGGAAGATCTGCGGGAAGGACTTCTCCGTCGGCTACTCACCCGAACGGATCAACCCGGGCGACGCCAACCACACGCTGGAACGGATCACAAAGATCGTTTCCGGGATGGATCCGGCAACCACCAAGCGCCTCGCCGCCCTCTATGGCCTCGTGACTAACGTCTACGTCGCCCGGGATATCCGGACTGCCGAGGCGGCGAAGGTGATCGAGAACGTCCAGCGGGACTTAAACATTGCCCTCATGAACGAGCTCTCGATCATCTTTCGGAAGATGGGGATCGACACAAAAGCGGTCCTCGATGCCGCCGGGAC
This sequence comes from Methanobacteriota archaeon, assembly GCA_023457135.1. Lineage (GTDB taxonomy): Archaea > Halobacteriota > Methanomicrobia > Methanomicrobiales > Methanoculleaceae > Methanoculleus. Next base: position 5,807 of record JAEWMO010000108.1, read on the forward strand.
GAAGTGGAACTTCCATAACTACCGTCCCGGGCTCGTCGGCGGCCACTGCATCCCGGTCGACCCCTACTACTTGGTCTACAAGGCTGAGGAGCTCGGCTACCACCCGCAGGTGATCCTGGCCGGCCGCGCGATCAACGACGCCATGCCCAAGCACGTCGCCGAGATCGCTATTAAGGAACTGAACCGGGCCGGCAAGGTGATCCGGGACTCGAAGGTCCTCATCCTGGGCCTGACCTACAAGGAGAACGTTCCGGACACCCGGGAGAGCCCAGCCGGGGAGATGGTCCACGAGCTCAAGGAGTTCGATATCGATGTGTATGGGTATGACCCGCTCCTCGGGCCCGCGGAGATCGAGCGGTTCGGGGCGAAGCCGGTCGCCTCGCTCCAGGGGCTTGAGGGGCCGGTCGACTGCATCATAATTAACTCACCGCACAGCGTCTTTGCGGCGCTGACGCTGGAGAAGGTACTGTCGATCTGCAACGGGAAGCCGATCATCGTGGACGTGACCGGGATGCTGGAGGGTAATAAATGGGATGAGCGGAATTGCATCTATAAAGCACTATAATTGCCCGAGGTATCAGTGCAATTGGTATAATGATTATTGGATTTTTGTCTTCAAGATACAATAGATGGGATGAAACCGAGATATGATGGAATGGGGCGAAATAGAGAATAGGTTAACATCCTTTTGTAAAGATGCTGCATCAGCATCCCTGTATAAAAACATTATATCTCTTGTTACAAATTCATTTTTGACATCCATATTAGGGTTTTTTTTTATAACAGTGACTACACGAGTAGTGTCTACAGCAGAAGTAGGGATATATTCCACTATTTTAGCAGTTGTGAGCCTACTGGCCTTGTTATCTAGATTTGGTCTTGATATCAGCTTGGTACGTTATCTCCCTCAGTCAAAAGATTCAAATTCGCTTATTAACTCGTGTTTCATTATAGGGATATTTACCTCCACGGTATTATCAATAGTATTTATATTTGGCGCAGATTATTGGGTCCCTTCTTTAGCCTACACCTTATCTCAACCTATATTCCTATTTTCTTTTATTGGAACTGTTGTATTAACTGTATTAATAGGATTTCAAATGAACATTTTCGTATCCAGACGTTCTACAAAGTATCTAATTATACGGGATTCGGCAAATAACGTATTAAAAATAGCTCTAATTATGGTTCTTGTGATGATCTCGATGCAAATATCTGCAATAGGTCTCTTTTACATTAACGGATTTGCATTATTAATATCTATATATCTCGGATTTTTACTGCTTAAAAGGGTTAAAACTGATTATCTAGCCAAACTTGAGATTAATTTTTCCCAAATAAAAATGATGGTTAAATTTTCATTAGGTACATATATATCGTCTCTTATCGGCACTGGAGCACAGTTAGCGTTACCACTAATGGTAATAAATATCTTAGGAGCAGAAAATGCTGCTTACTTCTATATTGCTTGGACACTACGAAACTTAATTGAAGTAATCCCTGGAGCGATATCCACTTCGCTATTTGCTGAGGGTGTTAACTGTCCAAGGGACCTATATTACAACGCCAAAAGATCAATCGTAGTTTCATATTTAATTGCGATCCCCGTAATTATCGCAACAACTGCCTTCGGATCATCTTTTCTTTTAATTTTCGGAGAGAATTATGCACAAAATTCCTACCATCTATTGGTATTATTTGCAGTATCGGTCTTATTTAGCTCAGCAAATCAAGTGATCTACAACGTAAAGCTGGTAAACACCGATATTAGATTTATTCTACTTTACACTGGGGTTTCAGGGCTTGGTTTATTATTGTTTAGCTCAATATTCATGTCACTTTTTGGACTGATTGGAGTTGGTCTTGGTCTTATGGTGAGTCAGGGCATTTTGCTGATAATGATATTAATTATTTCACGAGTTCAAGGTCATAAGAGAGTCACGGTGATAGGATAACGAGTCTCTAAATCCCCCATGTATCCCCTGATGTCGTCAGATTAGCATCTAAATAGTGATAAGATGACCATAATCAGTCAAACAAGGAGGAGAAATAGAGCCTCCTTTTAGTTCATGATACCAGACAGACCCTCGAACAGGAGTTGCCAAAATACTGTATCCCGTGTGAAATACTTACAGATAATGGTCACAGTTTATTTTAGCCAGAGAGTCGGAAACTGCGAACCACACCTTTCGGTGGAATATCGTGAGGTTCGACGCATAAGAATCAGAGTGCATCACCCCAGACAAGCGGCAAGATCGAGAGGTTCTCTGGTGAGGTAGAACGGAGAGCGATGAAACTCGTATCGTTGAGGACAGGTACACAGGCATACCGAGAGCTTGCATAGCAGTCTCGAATACGATGAACCAATACATTTGTTCTTTTATCGATTGCCCCCAGAGCAGGTTCGGGAGGATGCATGGAGATGAATGTATATGAAAGATTGATATACAAAATTAATTTTGGGTGTCACATCGCACAATAGTGCCGAAAGATATATTGCTGTGCTTTATGATCATTTTCGCTGTTATGTCAAGTTTAAATGATAGAGAAGGACTATTTAAAGCATGCCTTATTCTTCCAACAACCTTCCCTAGTATTGGAGGGTATGAAAACTTAGCCAACGATTTAGCAAAAGAGTTGTCGAAGCAAATCGAAGTCCATATTGTGTGTTATAACTATGATGATAGTATTACTCTTCCCATATCAGAAAGAATAGTAGTTCATGAGTTTCTCCCTATTATAAAAGTAAAATACATTGGTACTCCTGTCAATGCCTTGGTAAACAATGTAAAACTATTGTATCTTGCACGTAAAGAGAAAATATGTGTTATTAATACGCATCCAGTGTTTCCAGGGGGCTTAGATGCTATCCTATCGAATATCTATGGAATCCCTTTAATTTGTACATCCCATGGTGCTGATATCCAAATAAATGATGATTTGAACTATGGGGAAAGACGAAATATTTTTGTAAACCACTTGACAAAGTTTATTCTGAAAATAACGGACTATCACACTGTTGTAAGTAAAAGTATGTATCCCGACGCTGTGGACGCTGGATCAGATCCCTCAAAAGTTCGTGTAATTTATAATGGCCTCAATCTTAGGAGCATTCCCCAACATAAAGAAGTTTCACGATCTAAATACAATTTACTGAATGATGACTTCTTTATTCTCTATATGGGAAGATTACACGTAAAGAAGTGTCCAAGTGACCTGATCAAAGCAATGCAAATTGTTGTTTCTGAGATTCCTTCAGCAAAATTAGTTGTTGCTGGCAAAGGGGGTGAAAAACGGAAATTGGAGGATTTAGTTAGTCATTTAAATCTATTGGAAAATATAACCTTCGCGGGATTTGTATCTGACAATGAAAAATGGCAACTAATGATGAGTTGCGACGTTTTTGTTTTACCCTCTGAGGTTGAAGCTTTTGGCATATCTGTTATTGAAGCAATGGCGTGCAGTAAGCCTGTCGTTGTCACGGATATAGGTCCATTCACAGAAATCGTTAAACATAAGGAAACAGGGCTGGTTGTGCCTCTCCACTCCCCAGATGCAATCGCTTCAGCGATAATTGAACTCTATCAGAATAATGCTCTGAGAAAACACATTGGTGAATCTGCGCGAAAGGAGATTGAAAATAGGTTTGATATTGCAAAGATCGCTGAAGATTATCTTGAGTTATATATGAAAGCGTTTCAGGAGAAGAAATTTCTGGGGAAATTATGAGCCAGCATAGTTACAGTATTGGAATGGCATCTGCATATTTTGCTTTGATGAAAGGCGGGGGGGAACATTATACCCTCTACCTCTCGAATGCTCTTGGTAAGATGGGCCATGAAGTGTCTATTATCTGTGGGAAGCAACCCCTGAGTGAACCCCATCCATTGAACGAAAACAGTCCAATAAATTACGTTTCGCAGTTGTTTTTTTTGAGGGACTTGGGAGCAAAAAAGATTCCGTACTTAAGCGGCCTTGGATCAATATTACATAATCTGCAGTATCAATGCTTTCTAGAACGGCATTTAGACAAAGCTCATGATTATGATGTTATTCATACGCATGATCCGAATTCACTCTATATGGCGATACAAGTTAAACAGAAATATGGGGTTCCCGTAGTCGCTTCATTTCATGGCCCTCCGAATCAGAAGATGATCGCAGCAGTGAAAAAAATTGATGCGGTTTTGCCTGTTAGTGACAGCATATGCCAGACATTTTTAGAACATGGAGTTAATAATGTCTATTGTATCCCCTGTGCCGTAGATAGGGCACAATTTAAAAAATTGAAGATTGATGACTCTGAAAGGCCTATAAATATTTTTGGCCACATTATCCTTTTCGTTGGGAGATTAATGCCTATTAAAAATATTGAAAATTTACTTAAGGCCTTTCGGATTGTATCTGCAAGTGATCCCAGCGCGTACCTCGTGATTGTAGGGGATGGTCCCTCGAAAAGAGATCTGATGTCATTGGCAGGACAGTTAGACTTGAAAGAAAAGGTTTTATTTACTGGGGTGATACCCTATGGGGATCTGCCAAGTATTTATAATATGGCTGATGTTTTTGTCTTGCCCTCCCTTTATGAATCGTTCTCCTTAGTGGCTTTAGAAGCTGCTGCTTGTGGTGTACCTATTGTTATATCAGAGGAAGCAAAGGCAATGATACAGACAATTGGCGATGATGCATTATTTCCTGTAAACCCTCATGATCCTGAATACATCTCACACGGGATATTGTCTGCATTAAATTGCGGAAAAAACAGTAAAATCGTGGATCTAGCACTACGGAGGATCGAGAAACTAGACTGGGATCAAAATGCAAGAGTTGTTACAAAAATATATGACTCGGTGGTAAATCGATGATCACGCTTCACAACCTACCTTATGGCCATGATGTTGCATTTGCTATAAGGGATGATGATCTAAGTTTCTTTACTGATCCCGTGATGATAGAAACAATTTATTCTCAGGCTTGGAGCATGGGGTTTAAAGTATCATTTGCGGCGGTTCCAAATCATAAAGGCTCGAATAACTTAAATGTTCCTCCTAAGTATCGGCAAACAAGGGTCTACTATAATATCGGGGGCAACCACGGATTGGTCGAATTTCTTCAAAAAAAATTGAATGAAGAGAAAATTGAACTTATGCAGCATGGATATTGCCATTCAGAAAATGAGAACCTTCCTGAGCTACAATTCGATTGCACAACTGGTTCTTTAGTGTCCAATGGAACTGCTGTTGATTTAAGGCTATATTCAGAATTTTATGGTAAGGCTGACGATGATGTCGTCAATAATATAATTTTAGGGAAAGACATCCTCGAAAAAACATTTGATACTAGGATAACAACTTTTGTAGCCCCCCAAGAATACTTCTCTACTGGCGTCTGGTATGGGTTGAAAAAAGCAAATTATGACTATTGCGGTGGTATCAATAAGTACTCACTGCTAAATATCCCCGTAAAAAATCTTAGATTTTCTAATATCCTTCGTTATATTGTGTATAAACTATTCAACCGAGATGTCCGATGCATAGATTCGTTAACAAGAATTTCTGATATTATTACAATTCCAGCGACATTTAGGCATTACTGGAACAGATACACTGAAATTACTTCTGCGGAAGCTGCGATGAGCGAATTTATAAGATTATTTGAAATAAGAAAACGACAAAACAGCCATTTTATACTTTTGACCCATTATTGGGAATTTTTTTATGATTGGAAAGACCAGATAACGCAGAAATGTCAGTTGGAATATTTAACTAAGATATTATTCTTTGTTCAGGAAAATTCAGACCCTTGGAAATGCTCGATAGGCGAGTTAATCCACTGGCAGAAGATCATCGATAACGTAGAGATTACGGTTCGAAAAAATGAGATAGAAATATTCTCTCCTTTCGAAGTGAAAGGACTGAGCCTGTTATTCGAGGATGAGAGCACATTTAGAAAAATCGTACAGACATACAACAAGATTCAGAAACGGGGGAAAAACTTCATTGTATTTGATATCAATGCTGGAGAGAGGAAAATTATTCGTTTATCCTGAATTATGAGTCGATCGAAGATGCTATAACAGGTACTTCCCTATACTCTAGGAACTGCCTCTAGCAAAAGAAAAACCGCTCAAAACATGGAGTCTTCCAAATGACGCCCTAGCCCAATTATACGCGATTAATTAAAGCGTTATAAATGGAAAAGGGGTGTCAATGGGCGATTGCACGAAGCGTAGAAGCGGGAGGTGCTAACTTATGCAAGGATTTACAGACAGAGTAACATGCATTGAAGTCATTTCGCTATGTTCGATACCCACTTCCGGAGTTAGAATTGTAGATCCGAGAAAAACCTAGTGTGTCCAGTTTTGCATTCAGATTGTAGTTAAGTTTATAAATTGTTGAAAAAATCTTGAATGGCCTGCCAACGGTCACTTCACGGATCACAATAATCTGATCTCGTAGACTGAGATAATCATTAGAGTGGATTTGTTGACAAAAAGCTGATATTTGAGGGTACTGGAACTTCTGAGTTCCAGCAAGATATTCATCAGTTTTAATCGGGCCATCCCATTTACCTATAATTGTCTTCATTGATTCTAACTCCGCTTCTGTAGGCGAGAACCTCATATGGCTGTTTGGTGAAAATGAAGTATTATCAATGTTCGCAGGGGGGCTTACGATCATAAGAATACTTAAGGCTACAACAAATCCAAACGTAAAACTATAGAACCGGAGAGCTGTTTTTGATTTCCAAGTCCCAACAATGTAAATAGCGACCGCCAATGGGATGCTCAGGAGGATTTGGGCGAAGTACCACCACCTATGTTCAATCAGAGCGTACCCCGAGATGAGCGAAAAAAAACCGATTGCAAGAGGGATTATTCCAACCCAGGCCGTGGCAAATGTTGAGCTGCTTCCTTTTCGTGAGATCATGTAAAAAAATCCGATGAACGAGAGTGTAAAGAAAAGAAACATTCCAAGATTATTGATTAACTGCTCCCCAAGCGGAATAACAGCTGCATAACCCCGAAGTTCTTCAGGAGTTGCCTCAAAAAAATCTATACTAAATCCGGACCTGAGAAGGTCTATTAACGTCCCAATGCTGTCGGAGGCAAATGTCCACCAAGCAAGCATCGCTATTGTAAAAATGACCGGAACCGATAGAGGAACATAACTCTCTATGTTCAAACCAGAACATCGATAAAAGGCAAGCGCACCCCATATGACAAAGAGAAGTATGGCCATGCATACAGCTGCAATAGTATGTGTCAGGATGATAGTCGCCAAAGTCATTATACAGAGTATAGCAGTTACCAAGTGGAAGTCCTCTTTAAACCTGAAGAGGAGCAGGTAGAAGGTGATTGGGATAAAAATAGCGGCGAATGCGTTGGGGATGGACCAGTAGGACATGAATATATGATGATTTGCAATAATCACCATAAGGGCAGCTAGCAACCCTATCCGGTGGTTCTTGAATAAGTAATTGGCAGTAAGAAACACAAATGTAGCGTTGCAGATGAGTTGCCCGAGGCTCACTGACCCCATAGTGGCAAACTTGTAGGGAAGGTCGGCAATGAGCGATGTTATGGTTACTATGAGATGAAATAGCGGTAATTTTGAGTATGTATGATCCTCCGGGATAACGCCTTCTCCGATGATCTGGCTGGTGAAAGCAGAATGATACCAGGGGTCCACCCCGAGGAGGCTTGGGAAGATCAGCAACTGTGACCAAGCGATGCTTACGCCCAGCAGCAGGATCTGGATGAGAATGAGGCCTGCGTGCCGCCTGCCTGAAGTGAAGATCTCACAGGCAATTACACCTGCCATGAGCGCCGTCAGGATAAAATAAAGAAAAGGACGCTCATAGAACTCTGGTCGGAGATAGACTGAGAGAACACTCAGGGTGTAGAGGCCCAAAAAGCAGGTCGCACAGAAGGCAGTCCAGGCTCGGGACTCTGGAAGGTGAAACTCGAAGGTGTGGCTTCTCCGGATCGTCAGCCATAGGAGACAGGAGATGAGAGCCAGAACTCCGGTGAGCAAATAAATCACCCGGCCAGATCCCCTGCTTAGATAGGCAATTAGAATCAGCGAGAAGATAACTCCTGCAATGGCAAGCGTCTTATCCTGATCCCGCAGGAGTAACGATTCTTTTAGTTCCATATTATATCTCTTCAAGCACTTCTGTCCACCGAGCAACCACGCGCTCGAACGTAAAATGCTCCTCCACAAAATGCCTCCCATTCTCAGCGATTTGTTCCAGTCCCGGGGAGTTCAGTGCTCGGATTACATTTACCACGATACACTCAGGGGAGTTGTTCTCCATAATAAATCCAGTCCTGCCATCTACGATAACGTCTGGTATTGCCCCGACCGGGGTCGCGAGCACCGGGGTTCCGCAGGCCATTGCCTCGAGCATGATGTTCGGGAGGCCTTCAGTGTAGGAGGGGAGGACGAGGAGGCGCAGCTGGTTCAGGTATTTAGGAAGGTCGTCATGAGAGATCCAGCCCGGGAAGTCGACACGGGTGGTGAGGCCCTCCTCCTGCAGGGAGGCCTCGATCATCTCTTTTAACTGCCCGTCCCCGCCGATGAATACGCGGAGATCCTGTTGGTTACCAAAGATGGTCGGAAGGGCCTGGGTGAAGTGCTGGATGCCTTTCTCCCCGCTCAGTCGGCCGATGTAGCCGATGAGGGGGTGGCGGGAGGCAAGAGGGGTGGTGACGGTAAAGACCTCGAAATCAAGGAAGTGGCGGTGGGCGATGAGGACTTTATGACAGTATTTTTCGAGACTCCAGTATGAGACGAGGCTTGGAGAGTATAAAATTATATTGTTGCACAAGTTGTAGCAGATTTTTGAAAGAGTTATAGTGACCTTGGATAGGATACTATCCGACGAAAGTGAAATTTTAGACGGTAACAACCAATATACTCTATACTGAAAGATCTTTCCAAAGATCATAGGAAGCACTGGGGGAAATTCCATGAAAAAAATAATTTTCCTATATTCTCGTCTCAATGAAAATAATCTGGAGATAATTCTTATTTGCAATGCATTGTACCTGAGCATTTGTCTGATTCTAGATGATCCTGATTGATATGGGTAAGCGGAGATCTGTAATGAATTACTTAAATTTTGAAAGTTGATTTGATCAGGAGTACCGAGAATCACACATGTTTCACTAATCGTTGACATTATGCTAGATAAATTGGATATCGGGGTGGTGAAAGCGGTTATTATAGGGAATGAAACCACTGTAATACCTTGTGGGTTATCTTCGCTCATTTAAAGAATCTCCATATTGACAAGAAATTGTTATCAGAATGACTGTGTTGCCCCATAACAAACTACCTTGTTCATCGATCAAAGGCAGAATGCCTCCGCCTACAGTCGTGTCAAAGTAGATTTTATGATTGAGCTTTTTATACCTCATATTATCGTATTAAATCAAACTTGCATAGGCCTTCAACAACCGTTCTTCCATAATGCTCCAACTATACTTTGTTTCATAAGCCTGCCGACCATTCTCACCAAGGTGCATACAAAGGGCTGGATCGTCTTTGAGCGTAAGGATTGCATGCCTGATCGCATCGACATCCCCATAGGGTACAACAATCCCGCAGTCCTCGGTACGGACGATGTCAGCCATCGTAGTCCCTTCATTTGTCAGGATCGGTTTCCCGCACATCATGGACTCAAACAATTTATTTGGACTCGCATACCTGTTGTTTGGGGTTTTAGGGTCATAGAATGCAAAAAGCATATTTGCTTGCAAGGAATTTTTGATGACATCCTCGTAGGGCAGAAGACCCAGATACTGCAATCTTTTACAATTTTCATCTAAGTATCCAATTATCCGATCTTTCTCCGGGCCAGTACCAGCAATTATCAACCGCGTATCCTCTAAATCTCCTAACGCCTCAATTGTGTGCATCAGACCGCGATCTGGATGAAGTAATCCTGCGTAGAATAGGGTAAATGTACTTGCATTGGGAAAGTCTGAGTTCTGCGAGGTACAGCTATGATCTGGGGGTGTATTGTAAATATATGCGGTCTCATTCAGCTTTGCACCTTTTATTTGAGCATACCGTGATTCATCGACCAAAATCACCAAGTCGGTAAATCGCATCAAGAATTTATCCAGAGACGTGACCAAATTGCGGATAATGCGAGGTGTTTGAGGCGAGAGACAGTCAGCATAAAAATCATATACACTATAACAGAGTTTGGTTTTCCGAATAAATTTGGTGAATACTGCAGGAATGATAGTATCTATGTCGCAGGCATGGATGACATCACAGTTACTTCTTAAAAGATAATGCAACTCATATATCCACCATACTGGTAGGTATAGGGTAACGCTGGGACTGTCATATGGAGCTTTAATGGTACATCGATGGACGGAATATCCAAGAGAACAATCAACCTTCACAGTTGATTGTCGGTCCCATACTAACAGTTGGACCTCGTTCCCATTCTGCGATAAGCATTTAGCTACCTTATTGACTGCCGGGTCTATACCGCGTCCGCGGACGATAAGTATATTCATGGTGTTCACCTCTCAAGTGCAAAGAAGACTGGTATCACTTCCAAGTTGCGAGAAACTGGTGCTATTATTCAGAGCCTCTACTAACCACCCCATGCCAGAACCCGATTGTGTACGAGATATGTTCAAGGAGATAAACCATGGGGATTGAAATGAGGTACTTATGACTTCTAGTTCTTGCAGAAATGGCTAGAGTATAAGCACCAATCATTGTCACATAGATTAAGATCACGGCAATAAACACAGAGGGGGCGAAAAGCGCCAGCAAAGGAACTCCAGGCGCTATTATTGGAGGGATAACCTGTAAGTCCCATAATTTGCTTCTCGCCCTTCCATACCCGTATTGATACATCCTCTTTCGGAAATCTTTCAACCCACGCTTATGATTGTGTGACACGACAGCATCGGGGGTATAAAGGAGGTTGCCAAACTTTGATATCCGGTTGTTGAGATCCGTATCCTCTGCAGTTGACAAGGATACATCGAATCCACCGCATGCAGTAATGTCACCCTTTCGGTACATACTATTGCAACCGCTGATGCTCTTCACGAACCGTTTATTTTTAAAGTATCTACCCTGAATCGAGTTTGCGCTGCCCAAAAATGTATTGCTTGCGAAGTTAATGGACTCCTCCCACAAACTCTCCCCTATGTTCCTTATTCCCCCACCTACGCCGACAATTCCGTCAGTAAATTCTTTATGGAGGTTCTTTAGCCAATCTATGTCCGGGATACAATCAGCGTCGGTAAATGCGATATAATCCCCACGGGCAGTTGCAATTCCGACCTCATTTGCTCCGGCTCTTGTGTGATATTCCTCGTAGAGGACTCGCACCGGGAACTTCATTGCCTTTTCAACAGTTCTATCGGTAGAATGCCCATCAACAACAATAACTTCAAAAGGTTTAAGCGTCTGTGAAAACACGGCATTTAAGCAGGTTTCGATCTTGGACTCTTCATTCTTTACCGGAACGATGATGGAAATCTTTGGGCCCATAGTTTCTGCACCTTCTAATTGTCTAATGGTTATGGAGATAGAACGGCCGAATATGGGGCTTTTTTCCTGATGGCCCACTTCTTGCACCCAGAGCGAGTTGACTTGGGTCTGCTGAGAAGATGCCATTATGAACGGTCACGATCATTGCTGAGCCTCAGATCTTTGTGCTTCCACGTATCTTTCACGAACCACCGCGTGATTACCTCGCGATGGCAAACCCCCGCAAATCGTAACAATCGTCCTGCCCGCTATACCATCCCCATAGGGATTTTCCCAGGTTCCGGACCGGGCGAGCATCTGCCCGGCGGATGCCAGGATCTCATTAGCCCCAGTTCCGGCCAGAACATTCGCCCCCACCTCGATCGTCTCCGGACGCTCGGTATTCTCTCGAAGAGTAACACAGGGCACGCCTAGGATACAGGCCTCCTCCTGGACGCCGCCGGAGTCAGTCAGGACGAGGCGGGCGTTGGACTCGAGTTGGAGGAACTCCAGAAACCCGATGGGGTTCATGAAAGAGATCCCATCGAGCGGGATCTCGAACTGCTCGACCATCTTCTTAGTGCGGGGGTGCATCGGGAAGATTATGGGGAGCGAGTATTCCCGATGAATCGCCTTAAGCCCCGTGATGATGCTCCGGAATTTTTCGGGATCGTCGACACTCTCCTGGCGGTGGGAGGTGACGAGGAAGTAGCCCTTCGGTGCCAGTCCAAGGGTTTCGAGGATGTTTGCCTTCTTCTTTGAAATCTTCTGATTCTGGAAGACCGCGTCGACGATGGTGTTCCCGGTCACGCAGATCTTGCTCTCCTCAATCCCTTCCTTCTCGAGATATCGCCGGGCCGTCTCCGTCGGAGCGAAAAGGTAGTCGGAGATATGGTCCGCGACCACCCTGTTGATCTCCTCGGGCATCGTCCGGTCGAAGCTCCGGAGGCCGGCCTCGACGTGGCCGACCCGGATGTGGAGCTTCGCGGCGGCAAGAGCCCCGGCCATGACGGTGTTGGTGTCGCCCTGGACGAGGACGATGTCGGGAGACTCCCTCACGAGAACATCCTCGATCCCGGCCATGATCTTTGCAGTCTGACCTGCCTGAGTTCCGGAGCCGGCGTCGAGGTTGTACTTCGGCTCGGGCAGCGCAAGGTCCTCGAAGAACGCCTGGTCCATCTCGTAGGAGTAGTGCTGCCCGGAGTGGAGAATGAAGTAGTCGAGGCTTCGTGTTTCGCATTCGCGGATGATCGGGGACATCTTGATGATCTCCGGCCTGGTTCCGAGAGCAATCGCAATCATTCCGGAACCCCCTCAGGAGGATGTGGTGCCCTCTCCTCACCTTCCGTAGTCTTCTCTGCGGATGGGAGGGTAACTACAGCACCAGGTTTGGAGACCACTTGCTCCTCTCTGCTCTGCCCCTGCAGAATGATCTGTACAAGCGAATACAGGATCATCCCCACCGCGACGAGCAGGAGCCCGAGAATGAGCATGGAGAAGCCACCAGTGAAGAGGATATAGTGGAACTGATCGGTGCGATAGTACTCGGCGAAGGTGTGAAGTTCTGCGCCGAGGCCGAAGAGAGTGAAAGCCAGGCCCGGGATCCCGAAGAACACAAGGGGCCGGCGGAGGCTGACGAGCCTGACGATATTCATCAGCACCCCGATGCCGTGGGAGACCGGATCTTTGCTCGAGGTCCCCTCGATGTCGTAGCGCACCTGGATCGGCACCTCGGCGACCTTAAGGCGGTGGTCGCTGATCTGGATCAGGATCTCCGAGCCGGCGCTCATCCCCTCGCCGCTGATCCGGATCGCTTCGATAGCCCTCCTACCATATGCCCGAAAACCGCTCTGGGAATCGGTGATCGCAAGATTGGTCCCTGCTATTGTGGTGGCGGTATCGAGAACCTTCATCCCGACCTTCCGGTATCTCGGGATGTACGACTCCATGCCCTCGACGAACCGGGAGCCGATGACGACGTCGTTGCCCTGCCGGAGTTCGGCAAGAAGCTTGGGAATTTCCCCTGGATTATGCTGGCCGTCGGCATCGATGATGACGAGTTCTTCCGCACCAATCTCCCGTGCGGTGCAGAAAATGGTCTGCAACGCCCCGCCGTAGCCTTTGTTGGTCTCGTGCCGGACGACAATCGCCCCGAGCGCCCTGGCAATCCGGACGGTGTCGTCCTTTGAACCGTCATCAACGACGAGGACATTATCAGCGTGCTGCTGCGCACCGACGATGGTCTTTGCGATGTATGCCTCCTCGTTGTAGGCCGGCATGGCGACGAGGGTCCGGACGGTGCCGGCCTGCTGCCTCAACCTTCCTTCTGGATTGCAGGTTGCCAGATCCGTAATGATAACAGTCGTTCCTCCGTTACCGCCGTGCCTGGCGTTCTCTCCGGCCGTGCGGGTGACAGGGGAGGTGTCAATGCAGGCGTTCATCGCAACAGCTCCCGGCTTGAGAACACGGGGCTCGGTGTTGATAGGACCTCCCCGGATCTCCTGCGGCAACAGGGAAGTTGCCCCGTGTTGCTGGTAGCTGGAGTTACGTTCTCAACGTTGCTTGACCCCGGCAAGATCACGTATCTGGCACGAAAAGGTATCCGCCCGGACACCACGGAAACACACCCCTAACGCAGGCCCCGCATCCGGCTGCGTCACTGCCCGGAGGAAACGGGCGGCCCCCTTCCGATGGGACGAGGGATGGGTTGCTGGCACCTGGGCCTAGGGGCTACCTGAGACAGGTATATTATATAAATTTTCCCATTTATTGATCCACGAGGTTGGTGAGAGCAACTTGCGGTGAAGAGGCGGATACTTATCCAAATGTCACGTACTCTCGTAAAAGGATGGCATTACCGGTTTCAGGGTTGAGGAGATTTTTCCTGAAGAGCCGTACAATCAATTATTAAAATGTTTCGTACCGGTTGCAGCCATCTATTGCGGTATCTATGAAAACTCAATTTGATTCGAGAAAAATTATTTTACTTTTGAGGAATCGGAGGGCATAGAAGGCGGTTTTGATAATAATGAGGCTTGGATACTTATAGATTCAATGTCGGAACGTAAAATATCCTCATACATTCCGGATTGCTCAGGCTGTTTCCAGGCAGCGGTGTGGGTCCGGGTTGCGAGGGTAGGTAAGTCAGTCATTTGAGGTTAATCAGACTCTTTCGGGGAAACCTGGATAAATACCGCGGCACCGGGTTAGGAGCGTGGTGATATGCACCCTGCCGCGAGCACCCGAAGCGCAGCGATCGCACCGAATGCTCCACCCATACGCATCCGGCGAGTTTCCGGACCGGTGATAGAAGAGAATGAAGGTGGCAGGGTGAGGTGTAGAACACCCGCGGTGCCCGGGGCCGAAAGGTCACCCTGGGGCTGTAGTCCCGGGCCGAGGATCGTCGACGCGGGATGGAGAGCAGCTCAGACCTGGATGCCTGCCCGGGCAAGCGCATCCTTGATGGAGACGAGCTCCTTCCGGATCTCCGCAAACTCGTCGTCAAGGTGCTTCCGGGTATCGCTCCGGAGCCCGGCAATCTCTTCTTTTGTCTCTTTGCCGACCTGGAGCATCTGGTCTTGCCTGTCCAGCATCCGATCCTGCTTATCCAGCATCTGATCCTGTTTGTCCAGCATCGTGCGCTGCAGCTGGAGACTCTGGTCCTGTTTGCCCAGCATTGTGTGCTGCAACTGGAGGCTCTGGTCCAGTTTCATATCGATGCTGTGCAGCACGTTCCCGGCGTAGTCCATCCGTTCGGCTATCTCCTCCCGGCTGTCTCCCCGGATGATCTCAAAATTGGCATACTCGCCTGTTGCTTCTTCCCACCTGACGATGAACGATTTGACGGCAATGGGCCTTCGTATGATATTGATCTCGTTGATGAAATCCCGGAGGTCCTTCTCGTCCCCCTCTGCAACGATCTCGACCTCCCCGGTCTTGAGGTTCTTCACGTACCCTGAGATCTCCCGCTCAAACGTCTCGTTGTATACGTGCTCCCGGTACCCGACCCGCTGGACACGCCCGCCGGCAGTGGCCACAAACCGCCTCATTCAATTTCACTCTGTATGGTGGATTTAAATAGTTTCTTCTGATCTGCTCCTCGGCCGGCGGAACCCTGTTCAGGGCCTGCCTGCACTCCAAAAGAGCTGGTAGCATCTCTGGTCTTCTGTACTAACCCATTGACCGTTGGAGAATTCAAAAAATCCAGCGCACGTCTCTTCGCCATGAGGCGGAACGCCACAGGTCTAACTTCGCGAACTCGCTGCGAGCCATGACTTCTCCGATAACATCTATTCCTGTACGGTCTCTTTGGGTTTGGTTCCTTGCCTCTATGCTCCCTGGGCATATTACAGCACAGTATCTCGATTGTTTCCAATCAGGCGGGGCTGGGGCACGTTGCGCCTTCGAGAGGCCGCATCGCTGATTGATCTGGGCCGCCGATGGAGGAGGGTCCCTCCTGGTTATCCTCACGCTGGCCAGATCCACATCTGGAGGTGCAGGCACCGGCGACTCGCATTGATCTGGTTCACCCATGACCGAGAGCCGGCTCCTGCTCGGAACCCTCATATGCACCGGGGACCCAGTCTCTTTCACCGGATACAAAAACCGCAACCCGCAGGGCTGCGAATGGTGGTGAAGGATGGAGGGGAGCGGAAGACCGGCCGGGACGACAGAAGATCTGGAATGGGGGAGAGGCCCGGCCTTCGGGATACTTGTCTTCCTCACCGTCCTGTGCGTCATCGGTCTCGGGTTCGTCCACTGGATCAACCTAATCGACGAGACGCACCTTGCCGCGTTTCCCAGGGGAGACACCGTGGACGCGGCTGCCGTGACGTATCTCACCGAGGCCGACTTTAGGGATCACCCGGCGCTTGGCGCGCTGATTCTTGATAAGAAACGTGTCCTGGTCTCCAAAGGCCCGCTGTTTGATGCACTCCTCTGGCTCGACCCCCGTTCCGCATACAGTTCGGTTGGAAGGGAACACGCGAAGTACAGTTCACTTCGCATATCCACAGAAGAGATGCGGCAGATGCTCGCGAAGTATGCTCTCTGCGAGTGGGACGGGACCGTCTACGGCGTGGCGCAGAGCGCATGACGGTGGGGGGGCCTGCCGGTGGCCGATGGGCGGGTGGTTGGCACGGAAAGGATATATGGTGCTCTCCCCTCTGTTCTCTCATGTATCTTTCACGGTGGACGGGGGCGGGGATGAGAGCCTGCCTCGTGTGTGTCCTCCTCCTTGCCGCGGCTCTTCCGGCGGCAGTGGCCGGAGAGGAGGAGCCGGGGTGCTACGTCGTCCACTGGTTCAATGGCGACGGCGCCGAGGTCCATTTCGACAGTGCGTATAAGGGGACCATCGCCGACACCGAACTTGTCGTAGCGGCGGACCCGGCGGCCCCGCCCGCACGGGAGTACACCATCCGGAGAGGCGATCGCCTGTTATATACCGGTTTCATCGACAGGACCCCGGCCGCCGGGGAGACAATCGACCTCTTCCCGCAGCATTACCTGGTCGAGCAGCCTGATCCGGGGGCAGAAGCGAACGAGACCGGCTGGTACCTGATCTACGGCGCCGACGGTGAGGAGGTCTCCTTTGACAACAGGTTCGTGGGCGTCATTGAGGGCGGCACCCTCCGGGTCGCCGTGAACACCACGCTGCCGTCTCCTGAAGAGTTTGCCCGAAAAGATAAGGAGAGAGGGACGATGTCCCGGCACCAACTCTCGCCCCCACCCCCACCGGGAGGGACGGTCCACGTCTACACGTCGGTGCAGCCGGCACCCCATGCCTCCTCCCTCCCCCCGGGACCGGCACCCACCCCTGTCCCGGGATTCGGGGTGGCAGGAGCGGCTATTGGACTGTTGATTGCCGCTCGATGCCTGCGGGAACGGTGAGTAATTTTCAGCGTTCTTTTCGGAGCAGTCTCCAGTGGTACCCCCAGACGATGAGCCCCACCACGACCTGCGCCACGCTCCCGGGCAGCCCCGGATAGTACTCCGGCACCGGGTAGGGCCGGGGCTGCGGGTAGATGAAGACCTCGATCCCGACTGCAAGGAGGTTCACGGCACCGGCGATCGCGACGATGAGCGCCACAAACGAGACTGCGTAGAGGTAGGCCCGCCACGCCGTGAGCCCCTCCATTTCCTCTACCTCCTCCTTCTCGCAAGCCCGGCGCCGAGGAGCCCGGCGGCGGCGAGCGCGACGGTAAACCCGGGGGACTGCGTCGGCACCGGCGCACCACCGCTCTGGACCCGGAACTGCCCGACCTGTGCGGAGGACGGCATTGCCGGGGTCGCCGTCGGGACCGGGAGGGAGACCGGCGATGTCCTCTTCGCGGTGTCGAGCACCGTGCCGTCGGCGAGGACCACCTGCGGCGGCGGAGCCAGGGTGATCCGGCCGGTGCTGGCCGCAAAGGCTGCGTCATCCTCGACAAGCCTGATGCTGATCTCGTAGTCATAGCCGTTTGGCACCGTGATACGGACCCGCTTCTCGACCGTTCCGGTCCCGACCGTCCCGAGCGGCCGGGTCTCGCGGACGGCCGTGATCCCGGTCTGGAGGTTGACGACCCGGACCTCCATCGCGAGGCTCCCGGAAGAACTGCCGCCGTTCGTGACGCCGGTGATGATATCGAGCGCGATCGGGTCGGCGTCGAGGTCCGGGGTCATGACGTCGATAGCAGAGACCGAGAGGAGCGAGTAGGCCAGCCGCTGCCCGGCCACGGTCCTGTCCGGGAGGAAGACGTTCACCGACCCCGACTCCCGCATACGCCCGTCCTGCCAGACCGTCACCCAGATGTCGTAGCGCCTGCTGTTCTCGAGCGTGAGCGGGACCTCCTCTCGCGCGGTCTTCCCCGGCGTCAGGTTGCCGATGGGAAGAACCATCTCCGTGACGACGATATCCGTCCCGGCCTCCTTCACGCTGACCTGCAGGTCGACATCATCCACCTCCGCGTAGACTGCGTCGAGGTAGGGGACCACCATGACCGTGGTGACGTTAGACGGCGGCTGCCCGTTCGGGATGCTGATATCGACGCTCCGAACCGTCACGTAGCCCGCATGGGGCTGGGGCGACGTGCACCCGGCCGCGAGGACCAGGTATGCGAGCACGATCACCGCTGCCGCACCGAATACCCTTCTCATACTGTATCACGGGACCTTCGGACCGGTGTAAGAAAAGGTTTCCGGATCGCAGTCCCTCTCTCCGGGCGAACGGGTACCGGAGCCAGGGAGATGCGTCGCCTGCCGAAATCCGGAATGCATAGGTCCGAATTTTTTCGTAGTCAACCATCGCTTTATCTCCTGTTCCCGCCCATATTCCGGCGTAGAACACCGAACAGCGACTCGGCGAAGGGTGCACCGGTCCGGCAGTTCATGCCGCGCGGGAGCCGGTATGCCGGCGGTCGGCGTATTTGCGGCAGATCTCCGGCCCCTCCGGGGAAGATCGCGATATCGAACAACCGAAATCGTATTTCACGCCGCGACATGTAGACGTTTGTCACAGAAAACGTTAATAAGAGGATGTCAAAGCCTGCAATAAGCACCGCCGGCCCTGGCCCGGCGGGGAGTAGATGGATGATACGGACAGAGAACCTCACGAAGGTATACAACGGAAAGACGGCCGTCGACGGCCTGGACCTTGAGGTCGGGGAAGGCGAGATATTCGGTTTCCTTGGCCCGAACGGAGCGGGAAAGAGCACGACGATCCTGATGCTCACCGGCATGATCGAGCCCACGAGCGGGCGGTGCCTGGTCGACGGGATCGAGGTCGCGAAAGACCCGCTGAAGGTGAAGGGGATCATCGGTTACCTCCCCGAAGACGTAGGATTCTACGGGAACATGACCGGCGAGCAGAACCTGGACTACTTCGCCCGGTTCTACGGGATGGACGCGAACACCCGGAAAGAGCGGATCGCGGAGCTCCTCAACCTCGTCCACCTCGACGGGGTCACCCAGAAGGCCGGGGAGTACTCCCGCGGGATGAAGCAGCGGCTCGGCCTTGCACAGGCGCTGATCAACGATCCGAAGGTGCTCTTCCTCGACGAACCGACGGCAAACCTCGACCCCGAGGGTGTCAGGGAGTACCGGGACCTCGTCGAGCACCTCGCCGGCGAGGGGAAGACAATCTTCGTCTCCTCCCACATCCTCTCCGAGGTCCGGGAGGTCTGCCGGACCGTCGGACTGCTCGCAAAGGGGAGGCTCGTCGCGCAGGGCACGCTCGACGAGGTCGCCCGGACGCTCGCGTCCCCTGAAAGCGACGCCGTCCGGATCGTCGTCGAGACCCGCGAGCGGCTACCGGAGCTCGAAGACCCGGAGATCATCGGGGTCGAGCGGAACGGAACCCGGGCGGTCGTCCGGGCGAAGGCCGACATCCGCGACCGGCTTGCGGAAACCCTCACCCTCGAGGGTCTGCACATCCGCGAGATGCGCATTGAGGAGCCGGATATCGAGGACGTCTTCATGGCGGCCTACCGGAGGTAATCATGGCGATCGACAGGTTGCTCAACGTGGCACGGAAAGAGTTCTCCGACCACATCACCAGCAGGCGGTTCATCATCATCCTCGGCCTGCTCCTGGTGATATCGACCATCAGCATCTACGACGGGATCGAGCAGTACAACAACAGCCTGGAGGCGTATACCGAGCAGCTCCGGCACATGGAGGAGTTCGACGACCCGTACAGGAGCTGGATGCCCCAGAAGCCCTCGATCATGTACGTCTTCATCTCCATGATGAGTTACATGGCGATGCTCGGCGGTATCCTTGCGATTGCCATAGGGTTTGACCTGGTCTCGAAGGAGAAAGAGACACGGTCCTTAAAGTCGCTCCTCTCCCACCCGGTCTACCGCGACGAGATCATCAACGGCAAGGCGATCGGGGGGGTCGGCGCGCTCGGATTTGCCATGGCGCTTGCGCTTGCCATCGCCCTTGCCATGCTTCTCGTCTTCTCGATCGTCCCGACGGTGGAGGAGTTTGCCGCCATCCTGATCTTCGGGGCGGTCTCGCTCGGCTTCCTGCTCGCCTATTTCGCCGTCGCGCTCATGATGTCGACGGCTGCAAAAGAGAGCGGGAACGCGTTGATCTACACGCTCGTGATCTTCTTCGCCGTCTCCTCGCTCCTCCCCATGTTCGGGTCGATGGCCGCAGACACCTTCGCGGGTGACCCGCCCCAGCCCCCGGAGATGGCGACCATGTCAAAAGAGGTCGTACGTACCGCAAGCGAAGGATACTCTGTCAACACCGCCGCGATGAGCGTGGTGTACGGCGGGCCCGATGACCCGGAGTGGAAGGAATATGAAGAGGAGATGAATACTTATGTCGAGAAGCGGCGGTTTATCAACGACATCACAAACCTCCTCTCGCCGCAGATGAACTACTACACCGTCGCGATGGCGGTGACGAACCCCCACCTCTCCTCGGCGATCTATTACTCCTCCTACCGTGATGTCCCCGAAGAGACCGAGGGCCTCGCCGACGCCCTCGGCAGGGTCTGGATGAACATAGCCGCGCTCATCGTCTTCCCGTCGGCCTTCTTTGCCGCGACCTACGTGAAGTTCATGCGGATGGATATCAGGTGAGAGCATTGACGCAAAGAACAGGCATATACCTCCTCCTGGCCCTCCTCATCGCGATGCCGGCCGTCCCCGGCGTGGCGGCAGCGCAGGGTGGAACGATCCTGACCGACCTCCGGTGCAACTTTCCCGGCGAGGTGATCGAGGCAGGCGACACTGCCGTCTTCGATCTCGCGGTCACGAACCGCGGCGATACCGGAACGTGCCTCCTCAACTACTGGACCTACCGGGGCACCGAGGACTGGAAGATCCGGTTCGAAGACGGAGACCGCGAGGTCTACAGGATGCTGGTTCCGGCCGGTGAGACAAAGACCGTCCGCCTGATCGTGGAGACCGCCGGACATGCCGCGGTCGGGGAGTACCCCATCCGGGTCGGCATCGGCGAGGGGACGATCTGGGTCTACGTCAGGATCACGAAGACCCACAGCGGTGAGACCGGAACACTCGAGGCCACGGTCGTCGACAAGGAAGGAAACGTCGTGAAGGGCGCCGATATCGGCATCTACGACGGCGATACCCGGGTGGAGGGGATGCTCTCGACCGCCGAGGGCAAGGTGAGCATCGGCGCCCCGATGGGCACCTACACGGTCAGGGTCACGAAGCCCGGATACCGGGAGTGGGAGAAGAAAGACGTCGAGGTCCGGATCGGCAAGACGACCGATCTCGGGATCGTCCCGCTCGAAAAGGAGAACTTCTTTGCCGAGATCCGGGTGAAATCTCCCTCCAAGGTGGTGGCGATCGGTACGAACCCGCTGTATGAGATTGTCCTGAAGAACGTCGGGAGAAACGACGATACATATGCACTCGCCGTCGAGGGGCTTGCCGAACAGTGGTACGCCCGGTTCAGAGAGAGCCGGGAGGCCGCCGAGGAGGTCTCGGAGATCTATATACCCTCAGGCGAGGAGAAGACTCTCTACCTTGACCTCATCCCGCCCTACTCGGTCGACGTCGGAGAATACAACGTCACGGTGATGATCGACTCCGCTGCCCGGCAGTACGAGGAGAACCTGACGCTCCGGCTCCGGGGATCGTATGACCTGCGGACATCCGCGAAGAGTTATCGTCACGAGATCAATCGCGGCGAGACTCTCGTATTCGATATGACGGTTGCGAACGCCGGCACCGGGGGAGCGTTGACGAACGTCGGGATCAATATGAGCGCCCCGGACGGATGGCGGGTGACCGTCGACCCGGCCTCGGTCGCGAGCCTCGGGCCCGGCGAACGGGCGACGGTGAAGGTGACGGTGGTCCCGCCGGCGGATATCGTCGCAGGCGAGTACAAGATCGTTGCTGCAGTGAAGAGCGACCAGGCCGAAGGAAAGGACGAGTACAGGATCGTGGTCAAGGAGCAGTCCTACGTCGCGGTGCTCGGTCTCCTGGTGATGGCCGGTGTCGCTGGCGGGCTCTGGTACATGTTCAGGAAGTACGGCAGAAGATAAGACCTGCCCTCCAATCGCTCTTTTTTACCCGAACCGTGCCCCGCCCTCGGGCACCAGGATCTCAAACCGGGCACCTTTCCCGGGCTCGCCCGTCTCCCGGATGCTGATCCCGGTGATCGAGAGGACCTC
>JAEWMO010000109.1 GCA_023457135.1 Methanobacteriota archaeon
TACTTCCCATGCGTGAGGACGATCTCGATACTGGAGACATTTGTCTTACCCGTATCGGTGTCGATCATCTCGGTCGATGTGAAGATCTCTTTCTTGTTGACGTTCTCGAGGAACCGGTTGAGTGCAATCTCCGCTGTATCTACCGCACGCGAGATAGCCTTCCCCCGGGCCTTGATCGCGACTTCCTCCGCTCCATTGTTGAACTGGGTGACCACCGCGAGCACATAGTTCATGACTGGCTTGTTTCCCACGAATACTGTGTTGTCCTTTATCATTCGCCCACCTCGTCTAAAGATACTTCTTCGAGCAGATCAGTTCTGCGTTGAGGACGGATGCGCCTGCGGCCCCACGGATGGTGTTGTGTCCGAGTGCAACGAATCGCAAT
Source organism: Methanobacteriota archaeon (assembly GCA_023457135.1). Classification (GTDB taxonomy): domain Archaea; phylum Halobacteriota; class Methanomicrobia; order Methanomicrobiales; family Methanoculleaceae; genus Methanoculleus. Next base: position 386 of record JAEWMO010000109.1, read on the forward strand.
CCTTCCCGGATTCTCCCGACAGATACCGTCATGCCCCGCCCCCGGTTGCGGTCAAGCCGCGGCTGCGGACGGTCGGACTGGTCGAGGAGTTCAATTGCCTTTGCCGGCTGCAAGGGTAGATTGCTTAAGGGTGACTTAAAGTTTGCGTAAGCTTTTTTCACCTCGTCAACCGGCTCCTTCACGTCGATCCAGACCGCAATGGTGTGCCCGTCGATGACAGGAACCCGGTGACAGCTTGCACTCACACGGAACGGAGCGGGGATTACCTCCGAACCGTTGAACGTTCCCATGATCTTGAGGGTCTCGGTCTCTATCTTCTCCTCTTCGGAGCCGATGTAGGGGATGACGTTATCATAAATGTCCATGGCGGAGACGCCGGCAAAGCCGGCTCCCGAGATCGCCTGCATGGTTGCCGCACGCACATCGTGGAACTCAAACGATCTGAGGGGTGCAAGGGCCATCACGAGGACGATGGTCGAGCAGTTCGGATTGGTCACGATAAACCCGTCACGGCCCGCATCACGCTGGACGTCGATCAACCCCAGGTGATCCGGGTTGACCTCCGGGATCACCAGCGGGACCTTAGGGTCCATGCGGTGCGACCGGGCGTTGCTGCAGACGCCGACACCCGCATCAGCGATCTCGGTCTCAAGAGAGGTCGCCACTTCCGCGGGCAGCGCCGAGAAGACCAGATCACAGTCTTTCACGCTCTCGACGGTAGTTGGAGTGACAACGATATCACTGACATTGTCCGGGTACGGCGCATCGAGGCGCCAGTTGACCACCTTGCCATACGGCTTTCCGGCACTGCGTTCAGATGCGGTGAGTGTCTGGAGGTTAAACCAGGGATGATCCGCTAAAAGCTGAACGAAGCGCTGTCCCACCGCTCCTGTGGCACCAAGCACTCCTACATTAATCATAGACAAATTATCTGTAGTGTAGGTGGTATTAAAAGAGTAGGTTTCTTGATCCTGCTGGTCGGAAGGACGGAGCGGCCGGATAGTCCGCTCTCAGGAGCCATTTGCTTCATCAAGGATCGCATAGACCGGGAATCCAGAAGAAGGGGCCAGATAAATACAGGGTTTATGGCTGTCGGACGTATCCCTTCCACGATCAGGTTGCCCGCTCACGGGCAGACCCGTGCCTGCCGGTCTGCTGACAGAGTCCACCCGCTCCGGGATCAGGATACACAGAGAGGACAGGCGGAGTTTGCACGTTCGCGAAAAAAAACTGGAGGCCTCGCCCCGAAGGGCGGGACGGTTTACTCCATCGATATTGCTTCAGACGGGCACTCGTCGACGCAGGTCTCGCAGTCTACGCAGAGATCGGTGTCGATCTTGGCCTTGCCGTCTTCCATGACAATGGCGGACGCCGGGCAGACATCCACACAGGTTTCACAGGCGGTACACTTCTCGATATCAACAACTGCTGGCACTTTGTCTCCTCCAAACGTACATTACGAATATGTTAACATAATTTACAAGGGTATCAAAAATAAATTTCGCTTCCCCCGGAGAGGTTGGAAGCGCTGTTCATAGTCCGAGAACTTCCTGCATGGAGTAGATGCGGGGTTCCCTGCCGGAGACCCACCCGGCGGCCCGGACCGCACCCCGGGCAAAGATTGCCCGGTCGTAGGCGCGGTGGGAGATCTCGATGCACTCAAAGTTCCCTGCAAAGAGAACAGAGTGGTCGCCGACGATGTCACCGCCGCGGATGACGTGCACCCCGATCTCGTTCTTCCGCTCGGCCTCCCCGACACGGCCGTAGACTTTCTCGCGGTCGCCGAGCTCCTGGTCCAGGATCTCAAGGATGGTCTTTGCCGTGCCGCTCGGAGCGTCCTTCTTGTAGCGGTGATGCGCCTCCGTCACCTCGATATCGTAGTCGCCGAGCTGGCGGGCGGCCTCGCGCACGAGTTTCCAGAAGATGTTGACACCGACCGAGAAGTTGCTCGAGATCACCGCGGGGACGTTCCCCTCGACGGCGGCCCGGATCACTTCCCGCTGTTCGGGAGAGAACCCCGTCGTCCCGACGACGAGCGCGACATTGTTCCTCGCTGCGGCCTTGATATTCTCGACCGCAGCGGCTGCAACGGTGAAGTCGATGAGGACATCGGGCTTCGTCGCCTTGAGAAACTCATCGATCCTTGCCGCCGGGACCACTTCCTTCCCAAAGATTGTCCCTGCCTGTATGTCGATGCCTCCGACGAGCTCCATGTCGGGAGTCTCGTTGACAATCCGGCCGATATTGGTGCCCATGCGTCCCAGGGCCCCGGAGATGACTACTTTAACCATAGTTTACCAGCACCTCTCTCAACTGTTCCGTCCTCGCTCCGTCCAGGTCGTCGAGCGGCAACCGGACAGGGCCTGCGGCCATCCCGATCAGTTCCACCGCCTTCTTCACGGGGATGGGGTTCGTGTCGATGAACATCGCCCGCATGAGCGGGGCAAGCTCGTAGTGCAGGTCCTGTGCGCGGGCAAGGTCGCCTGCACGGAAAGCCTCGTACATCCGGACCATCCGGCCGGGGTCGACGTTTGCGGCAACCGAGATGACGCCTGCGCCTCCTACGGCGAGGATGGGAAGCGTCATCGCATCGTCCCCGGAGATGACGACGAAGTCCTCGTCCCGTGTCCCCTCGATGATACGGGAGATCTGGGTGATATCGCCGCTTGCTTCCTTGATCCCGACGATGTTCGGGTGCCGGGCGAGCTCGATGACCAGGTCGGGCTGAAGGTTCTGCCCCGTCCGGCCGGGGACATTATAGAGAATGACCGGGAGATCGAGATCCGCGAGCTTCGTGAAGTGCTTGACGAGCCCGGAGCGGTTGGGCTTGTTGTAGTACGGGCTGATGACGAGAGCCCCGTCCGCGCCGGCGTCCTTTGCCGACCGGGTCAGGCGAACGGCCTCTTCGGTATTGTTCGAGCCGGTTCCTGCGAGTACAGGCACCCGTCCGTTGACGACCTCGACGGTCTTGCCGATCACCTGCTCATGCTCCTCGAAGGTGAGCGTGGCGGACTCCCCGGTCGATCCGCAGGGGACAATACCGTGGATGCCGCGTTGCAATAGTGATTCGATGTTGGACCGTAATCCTTCAAGATCGAGACTCGACCCGGAGTCCCGGTGAAAAGGAGTAATGATTGCCGGAAGGATTCCCTCAAACATATAGTGAGGTTTACCGCTTCCTGGTATTTATCTTTCTTGAGATGTATCCGGCAACCCTGTTCCGGACGTACTTGCTCCCGATGATGGCAACCTCAGAGACTGCGTGCTTGTTCTCATCAAAGTCTCCACTGAACCTCTCACGGTGCTTGACAAGGAGTTCTTCTCCGAGGTTCTTGATATATGACGGCTTTATTCCCATGTGGACCTTCCCTTATAATTGTGCATAGGTAATGCGATTTGACAGTTTAAGAATATTTTGTGCGACCATGACCGGATCTTCCCCAAAGACCCGGATCATCGGCTCAAGCCCCGCGGCTCCCCGGTCGTAGATGATGTCGGGGACGCCTTCCCTGCAGCAGGAAGCGACACCCCAGTCCATTGTCTGAACTCCCGGCGGCTCTTTTGTCCGGTCGAAGGAGCAGACCTCAAAGAGGAGGTTATCGAGTTCGGCAAGGAGCGTATCGGAGAAACGGATGTTTGCCGCGCTTCTGATCCGGGGGTCAAAACGCATCGCCGTAAGGACAAACCGGGCCACGTGGCCGCTTGCCCCAAACGCGACCTCCCCGACGGGGTGAACCGTATCGCCGAGCCGGACAATCCGGCCGAGGACTCCCGCAGCATCCTCGGGCTCGCGCGCGTCAGGCAGGGCATACACGATATTCATCCCGACTTCGGGGATGAGCCGCACGTCCATCCGTTCGACGATCAGCGCCACGGCCTCTTCGAGGCTATCGATAATCTTCCTGCGTTCTTCCTCTGTCATGCTCTCTATCCTCGCTTACGAAGCCATATCGGTTGTGCTCAGGTCAGACCGATATCACCACGGACTTCCCTGAGCCCCTCGATGGCAAGGCGGTAGAACGTCTCCATATCCATGAGAGACTCGATCAGCCGGATCCGCTCCCTCTCGCAGCCGGCAGCAAACGCCTTCTCCTTGAACTTCTTCTTCACGGTCCGGGGAGTGACCTCGTCGATCGCCCCGCCCTTGACGAGGGCGCAGGCGAGGATCAGGCCCGAGGCGCTGTCAGCGGCCTGGAGCGCAAGCTCGACCGGGCGCTCGTAGTCCGAGAAGAGCATGTGGTTGTGACGCCTGACGATCTCGGCAATCTCTTCAGGGACCCCGTTGTCGAGAAGGATCCGGTAGCCCTCGACCCCGTGCCGGTCCATATCCCCTCCGACGAGGTCGTAGTCGATGTCGTGCAGGAGGCCGATGATCTCCCACGTCGCGGCGTCCTCGCCGAGGTGTTCCGCGACCTTCCTCATGATTCCCGCCGTGGCGTGGCTGTGCACGATATGGGACGGCGATGCCACGTAACGCCGGAGCAGGGCCAGTGCCTCGTCTCTCTCCATGCGGATGGATTGTCCGGCGCGGAGTATAAGCATGCGGGTCTCCTCACCGGCAGAGAGAGAGTGCCTCCCGTCCGGGGATAGAGATATACCTGCCCTTGCCCCACCTCTGTACATGAATCTACGGGTCCTTGAGGTGCTGGCCGCAATCGGGTGCCTCGCACTGTTTATCATGCTGCTGGTGATGCTGCCCTCGATGCTGGTGGGAATGGAAGGGCTTGCATACATTGCTGCGCTGGTCGTCTTTATCGCGGTGCTCAGCACTGCGGGCTACATGATCGATAAAAAGGCTGCTTAACCCCGTCTCTTCTTTACGTTTTTCTTGAGCCGGTAGTAACTCAGGGGATGGTTGACCCGCTCGCAGGTGCTATCGCGGTTCGCGCAGAGCCCGAAAGTGCGCATGGTGGCGCAGGACGGCGGCGTATACTCAGTGCCGCCCCGGCCGGAGATGTGCTCCACCTGGTACATCGTCTTCTCCACGTCGAAGTCCGGCGCCCGGGCAAAGACCTCTGCAATCGCAGTGGTATTCATGCCGACAGTGTGAAGGAACGACGTGATGGCGAACCTGCCCATATGCGTCAGGTTCGTCCCCTCGGTGACCGCCCTGATGAGCGCGTTGATGCAGGGCGGGAACGCCTCCTCCTTGATCTCGCCGAACTGTTCGAGGATCTGCTGCTGTTGCAGAGCAGAGATCTCTTTTGTGGCCGGCGCGAGGCGTTCGCAGATCCCGGACGGGACCCGGAGCGGCATCTGGTCGACGAGGATGACCCGGATCCGCTCCCGGATCAGATCGTCGATCTCGCCCGGCTCAAGGTGCACCGTCCCCTGCTGCACGTCCCGGTTGACGAGCCGCCAGCGCCGGTCGCGCATATGGGTCACCAGTTCAACGTAACTGATGACCGGGAGAGCAGCGGTCCCGGAATTGATCCCGATGCTCATGGCCACGAAACGGCGTATCTCCGGGTCCTCGGTCGCGAGAAAGAAGGATGCGCGCTCCGCTTCGTAACGCGCAAGGCGGTCGATGAGCGACCGGTCGCCGATACAGGAGACCAGCACCCGGGCTAGCGCGTAACCGGCGATCTCGAATTCGGGCCTGATATTGCGTGCGGCCTCGTCCTGAAACTCCCTCTTGTGGGCAAGCGCAGCGATGACCCGTTCCTTCGCCCGTTCGAGCGCAAGAGCCCCGGGACTGCCGGAGAGGAATTCTTCAAGCGACTCCACGTGCCGGCGGGCCAGCTCCTGGGACTCTTTCAAAAAGGGGTATTTAGGGAGTACTTTCTGGTCAAGTACAATATCCATCAATCGGCCTCGATCCGAGGAGCAAGGAGGTACTCGACGTGGCCGTTGCCGTCAGCAATGTCAAAGGCAAACCGTACCGGGTGGTCGATGCCGAGGTAGACCTCCACCTTCTCTGCGCGTGCCATAACCCGGCCCATGTCCTTTAAGTAATCGAGCGAGAAGAGCGAACGGGCCCGGACGGGGCTCAGGGCGACAAGTTCGTCTTCGCCGAGCGCGAGCTTGATGTGGTCGGTGTCTCCCTCCGCTTCCATGTAGAAGGTCATGGCGTCGGGGTCGATACCGAGCGCGATCTTGTCGGAGATGACGGCAGCCGCCTTGATGGCGTTGTTCAGCGCGTCGCCGGCGATGACCGCTTTCCCGGGAAGTTCGATGCCCGGCGGGTTCGGGTCTTTCCGGATGGTGTTGACGTCAAGGAGCGTGACCGAGTAGCGGTAGCCCCCGAAACTCAGTTCCAGTTTCCGGTCTTCGTCGAGCAGGCTCAACGTCAGCGCGTCGCCCTTCCCCATCATGCCGAGGATGTTCTTCATCTTCGCGATATCCAGGCCCAGTTCTCCGGTTGTCGCCGAAAAGGAGTTGAACGCCGTGCTCCGGAGTTCCAGGGAGACCATGGCCACGTTTGCGGTATCAACGGCACGTGTCCGGATCAGGTCTTCGGCCGTGTGCAGGCGGCACTCCGTCACCAGTGCGGCGATCGCGTCTATGGATTCCCGAAATATATCTGCATCAATCGTTGCCTTTAACATTGTGACCCCTATTAAGCTCTCGTTGAAAGTATATAATCGCACTATTCATTATAGTGCTTTACGATATGCCTCAATCGTGCGCCGCATTGCAGGATGGGGAACACCACGTACATAAGTACAGGATCAGGCGGGCCCCTCCACGGTCATGTACACCCGCGGATGGTATATCCTATACATTCAAGGTTGAATGCATCAATTTGTATATGTGATCTCCTGATCACGGCTGATGGCGAGCAACCGCCTGTCAGCCTCAAGCGGAGGAGAATCTCGCAATGGGCTCCCAATGGACAAAGGACAGCGTCTATAGAAAGGCGATGAAGGCAGGGTACCGGGCTCGGGCCGCCTACAAACTGCTGGAGATCCAGCAGAGGAACGGGATCATCAGGACCGATGACAACATCGTCGACCTCGGGGCGGCGCCGGGCAGCTGGCTGCAGGTGCTCCGCGACCTGACCGACGGGAAGGTCATCGGCGTGGATCTCAACCCGATTGCGCCGATGGAAGGCGTCACCACCATCGTCGGGGATTTCACCGATCCGCTTGTCCAGGAACGCATCCGCGAAGAGGCCGGGGGGGTCGTCAACGTCGTCGTCTCCGACGCCTCGCCGAAACTCTCCGGTCAGAAGAGTTACGACCAGGCCCGGGCGATCGGGCTCGGGGAGGAGGCCCTGGCGTTTGCCTGCACGGTCCTGAAGCCCGGCGGCAACATGGTGATCAAGTCGTTCCAGGGCGAACTCTTCGGGGAGCTCCTCGCCGAGGTGCGCAAGCACTTCTACTCCGCCCGGGGATACCGGACGAAGGCGTCACGGAGAGGGAGCGCCGAGACCTACATTATAGCAAAGAACTTCAAGGGAAACTGCGATGGTGCTGAAGGACCCCTATAACCGGACCGTAACCAACCTCCGGATAAGCCTGACCTCACGGTGCAACCTGCGGTGCATCTACTGCCACGCCGAGGGCGAGGTGAGCCCGAAGGAGCAGATGAGCGCCGGGGATATCGCCGAACTGATGCAGGTGGGCGTGCGGTTCGGCATAAAGAACATAAAGTTCACCGGCGGGGAGCCCCTCCTCCGCCACGATCTTCTTGATATCATCCGTTCCGTGCCGCCGGGGATCGAGTCCTCCCTGACGACGAACGGGACGCTCCTTGCCCCGATGGCTGCGGCGCTCAAAGAAGCCGGGCTTGCCCGGGTGAACGTCAGCCTCGATACCCTCCGGCCCGAACGCTACAAGGCCATCGCGGGGAAAGATCTCCTCTCTAACGTCCTCGCCGGGATCGACGCCGCGATCGAGGTCGGCCTGACCCCGGTCAAACTGAATATGGTGCTCCTCGAGGGCATCAACGAGGACGAGGTCGATGACTTCATGGCGTTTGTGCGGAGCAAGAAGGACGTCATCCTGCAGGTCATCGAGCTGATGGAGTTCAACGAGTGCAAGTTCCACGGGGACGTGGACAGCGTCGAGCAGGAACTCAACGAGCGGGCGACCCGGGTCGTCACCCGCAGGATGCACCACCGGCGGAAGTACTGCCTCGACGGTGCCGAGGTCGAGGTGGTCCGGCCCCTCCACAATACGGAGTTCTGCGCATTCTGCAACCGCCTGCGCGTGACATCGGACGGAAAGCTCAAGCCCTGCCTCCTCCGGAGCGACAACCTGGTCGATATCAGGGGCAAGCACGGCGAGGAGCTCGAAGAGGCGTTCCGCGAGGCCGTCGGCAGGCGCAAGCCGTTCTTTACGTAGCGACGCGTGCCCCGAAGGGGCAGGCGGAGCTCGAGAAAACGCGAAGCGTTTTCGAGGGCGATGTTCAGCCCCGCAGGGCTGAACGGAGTTTGAGCGCCACCGAACGCAAAGGCGATACCTCGCCTGCAATCCCCGTCCCCCCTCCCCCCTCCTCCTGTCACCCCGCCACCGGCCATCGCCCCGGGTACGCACCCATCGTTTCGCACCTGCGGTTCTCTCGTGCTGTTCCGGTCAATCGCAACTTACACCTGGCGGTCTTCGAGCTCCGGACGTGCCGTCCGTCGCGACTCGAAAACGCGAAGCGTTTTCTTGCGCTCCGGCCGTTCCGCCCATCGCGACTCGAAAATTGCTCCGCAATTTTCTCGTGCTCCGTTCGGCCGCGATACGCGGCCGAACATCGCATACTGCACACAAGGAGTACTTTTTGTACCACGCTTCCCAATAGGAGAGTATGCTCGAAGTGAACGAATATGGCCGCGTCATGCAGAAACTGTATGGCAAATCGCTGATCCTGGAAAGCCCGAACGATTTCCATCCGGTCCTGTACTTCTACTTCACCGATGCCGTCGCCCACATCGATTTTACCCTCGGCATTCTGGCCTACAACATCATGTCGCCCCGGAATATCATGAGCATGGAATATATGCGGTGGCGCGTGGACCAGGAGAAGATCGGGGAGCGGGCATACTTCCCCGACTTCGTCAACTGGCTCAAAGAAGAGCACCCGGAGAAGTTCGGCGAACTCCCGATGCTCTGGTCCGGGGTCTACGACCGCGACGATCCCGCCCAGTACCGGGCCTTCCGGATCGTGCTCAACCCCGACGACACGCAGGCTATCCCGCCCGAATACTTCTCGATGTTCATCGATGAGTTCTTCGACCCGAAGTTCATCAAGCAGCTCTACAAGACCTCAGCGCTTGCCCGCCTCTTCGACGAGTATGCTGCGAAGAAGGCTGCATAAGGAGATCACGCCATGGATGTCGCCCGACTGACTTCATCACTCATCCGGATCCGGAGCGAGAACCCGCCGGGGAATACCGCTGACGTCGTCGCATTCATAGCGGAGTTCCTCGACTCGATCGGGGTCAAAAGCCGCGTCGATGCGCATCCCGGCGGGCGGGAGAACCTCATCACGACCGGACCGGACACCCGGCTCCTCCTCTGCGGCCACATCGATGTGGTCCCCTCCATTCCCGACGACTGGACGCACGACCCCCATAGCGGGGAGGTTTCCGGCGGCTACGTCTGGGGGAGGGGCGCCACCGACATGAAAGGGGGTTGCGCCGCCCTCCTTGCCGCATACCGGGATATCGTCGAGAGCGGTGTGGAGCCGAAGGTGCAGTTCGCGTTCGTCTGCGACGAGGAGACCGGCGGGGAGCATGGCATCCGGTCGCTTCTTGCACAGGATCTCATCAAACCCTGCGACTGCCTGATTGCCGAGCCGACACCGGCGATGAGCCCGGCAGTCGGCCAGAAAGGTCTCTACCGGGTCAACCTCTCATTCCGCGGCAGACCCGGCCACAGCTCTCTCTACCCTCTTGTCGGGAAGAGCGCCGTCATGGCAGCCTTCGACCTCATCGGTTACCTGCGGGAGGTCCACGCGCACCCGTTCCCGCCCGGAAAAGACCTGCAACCGCTTGTCGCACAGTCCGCCCGGGTCTTCTCCGGGACATTCGGGATCGAAGGCGGGGACGACATTCTCACGAGGGTGATGTTCAATCCCGGGCGGATCGAGGGTGGCGAGAAGGCGAACATCGTGGCGGAGCAGTGCCGGATGGAACTCGACGTCCGGGTGCCGTGGGGGTGCTCCCTTGATGCCCTCCGGAGAGGGATCGCCGAGCATGCCCCGGATGCCACGATACAGGAGACGGATGTCGCCGAACCGACCCTGACGCCCCCCGACGCCCGGATCGTCCGGACGATCTGCGCCGAGGTGGAGCGGGTCTACGGTGCCCCGGCGGTCCCGTTCCTCCAGTGGGCCGCAAGCGACGCGAAGTATCTCCGCGATAAGGGGTTCGACGTCGTGGAGTACGGGCCGGGAGAGATCCCGACGCTGCACGCGGTGGACGAGCGGGTCTCGATAGAGCAGCTCGAGAGAGCGGTGGATGTGTACCGGGGGGTCATCCGGGCGTATTCCGGGTGAGAGATCCGTCCTGTTCCGGCCAGTACCAGCCATAGACCTTTTTTTGTAGAGAACCTGGAGGAGCAGAGGGAGGGACCCTTCCAGCCCCCGGAACGACCTCGCAGTTATGCCCTTACCCACGTAAAATGCCGGTTCACCACGTAGTTCCAGGCGAACGCGACGAATATCCCCACAAGGTTCGCTGCAAGATAGTAGACCCCGGCGATATCCGCGAGAGCATAAAGAACCGCCATATTGATGACGAGCCCCCCCACCGAGACCGCCTGGAACGATGCGAACCGCTGGACCCTCCGCCCGAACCTGAGGTCTCTTGCGGATTTGAATGTCCAGACGTCGTTCCAGACGAAGTTGTTCACGATCGAGAGTTCGATCGCTATCGCCGCGGAGATGAGGTAATAGATGCCGACGATCTCGGTCAGGGCGTAGAGAAGCACCATATTGACGATGATGCCGGAGAGCCCGACGAGCCCGAACCGGAGGATCTTCAGCCACTCGGCCCAGACCGGTCCGGCCCGGCGTGTGGCGGCAAAAAGGACGATCCCGGCGCACTGCCGGAGGTAGTCCACTATCGTATCGGCCCGCAGTTTGCTCTCTCCCTCCTCGCGGTCCTTGAAGACGAACGGGATCTCGACGAACGAGCGCCACCGGCCCCTGCCGAGGACCTCCATCAGGATCTTGTAGCCCCGGGGCGCGAGCGGGGCGCCGGCGACGACCTCACGCCGCACGGCAAAGAACCCGCTCACGGGATCGGTGACCTCAGGAAAGAGCATGCGCCCGAACGCGGTGGCACCGAGCGATATGATCCTCCGCTTGAGCGGCCACTGCTCGATATCCCCGCCCTTCATGTACCTGCTTCCGATGGCGATATCCGCGCCGCCCCGCACCGCCTCATAGAACCGGGGGATGAGCTCCGGCGGGTGCGAAAAGTCGGCGTCGATGACCTGCAGGACCTCCGAGCGCGCCTCCCCGAACCCCTCGACGACCGACTGGGAGAGGCCGTGGTCCTCCTTCCGGACGATCAGCCGCACATTCTCGCGCCGGCCGGCGATCCCCTGCACGATCGGGATCGTGCGGTCTTTTGAGGAGTCATCCACCACGAGAACCTCACCGTTGATGCCGTACTCCGAGAAAACTCCGTTCACCGCTTCGATGATCGCGGCAATATTTTCTTCCTCGTTGAATGTCGGTATGATCACCGTCAGGTCGTAACGTTCAGTCATGCTGCTCTCACGTCAGGGTTGTGTATTCATATCAGGCCGAAGAAAAGAGGTAGATCCCTGTATGCTGCCTCGTAAGCCCCGTATTCTCTTCGAGCCAGTTCACCGCGTCCCCGGTGGGGTCTACGGCAAGGATGTCAACGGTCACCACGTAGAACGCACGCCGGCCGGGGTAACTGTCACGGATCGTCTGGAGCTCCTCGCCGGTCGTCGCGCCGAGTTCGAGGGTCCGGTCGGTCGCGTTGCTGTAGTAGTAGTCGAGCGGCTGCGCAACATAGGGCGGCAGGACGACGACGAGGTCTCCCTCCCCCGTCATACCGGCCAGCTCCGCAGAGAAGCCCCGCCAGTCGTTCTTCTGGGGGGTCGTGTAGTAGGTTGCGAGGAACGGGAGGCTGATGACCGCCGCCGCTATCACGACGAAGTAGACCGCCCTCCTGTCCCTGACGAGGGCATATAGCGCGGGATACGCCGACGCAATGCCGATGAAGTAGATGGGGAGGAGGTAGATGAGATAACGCGGGATCATCGGCATCGCTGACGAGAGGATGAGGCTTGCCGCCAGCGGGAGGACCATCATGAAGATGAGGAGGAGCGCCCCGTTCCGGTCCTCCCGCCAGGTGACGGCGACGCCGAGCAGGACGAGGAAAAGGAAGAGTATCATGACGAGGTCGCTGAACCCCGATACCTGGAGGAGGGTCTGGTAGATGACGTCGAGTCCCTGCATGCCGAAGGTCGGAGCGGACGAGGTCCGGATAAGGAAGAGGCCGACCGTGACGATGAGGAGAGGAAGGGCGGCAACGATGAAGGTAGCGAGCCCGATGGCCGGGTTTCTCGCGCTCCGCAGGTCACGCCGGATCTCGCCGAAGCGGATGATGAAGGCGTGGAGGATGAGGACGGCGACCGGCACGATGGCATAGAAGTGCATCCAGAACGCGACCGCCGAGAAGACCCCGAAGAGGACCCAGGAACGGGTGGTATCCGACCGGCTTGCCCGCACGTAGAAGAGCAGCGCGAGGGAGAAGAAGAAGAGCATCGGCGCGTAGGCCCGGGCCTCCTGCGAGTAGAAGATGTGGAAGGGCGAGAACGTGAGGAGGGCAGCGGCGATGAGTCCGACGTTCCGGTCCCGGAACTCCTTCCCGATAAAGTAGACGATGGGGATCGTCAGGACGCCGAAGAGTGCGGGCAGGAACCGGAGCACAAACTCGCTCTCCCCGAAGACAAGCATCCCGTGCTCCAGCCAGTAGAAGAGCGGCGGGTTGAACTCCCCCCCTGCTGTGCTCTCCCAGATGCCGATGAGCGACTGCCGGGCAAACGTGAGGGTCGAGGCCTCGTCGAGCCAGAGCGAGTTCCCGCCGAGGTTGTAGAACCGGAGGAGGAACCCGGCGATCGTCAGCCCGATAAGGACCTGCAGGTGCCTGCTGGCTTTGACGGAGGCGACGACGGTTGCCGGTGAAAGCGTCTCCGGGACTTCCGGCGAGGAGGTGCGAGGATCTCTGTTGCCATCTTGCTGCGCATCTGTCCCCCGTCTTGCCGATCTGCCCTGCTTTTTACCCATTACTATCAACAACCGTTGACCGCAGCCGCAGATATACGTTACTGGATGCTCCCGGAAGGTCCGGATGCCAGCACGTGGGCGATATTGCAGGACGGAGGCCCTGCATCTCCGCACCTGACGGCCGGGCATCTGCCCGGCATGGCAATATCCCCCCACCGCAGGAGAGGCACAATCGTTGCACCCCTCATGGGATACCAACAACGAATACTGGGTGTTAGATATATTTTATGTGTAGGATATTTCTTCGCTCATACGGGGGTAAAAGCATAAATACCCCTTTGCATAATCCCTGTAACGTGACCAGCGTGTATAAATCATTATTTGTCGTTGCCGTGATGGTGGTGCTCCTTGCATCGGCCGGGTGCGCGGAGTTGCCGCAGGACGGAGAATCCGGCTGGTCCGGCCTCTTCTCGCCGTCAGAGACCCCGGATACGTCCGGGACGCAGGAGCTCGATCCCGGATACCTGACACCTGCAACCCCGTATCCCACTCCCACGAGCAGCATGGCCGGCCCCACGCTCAGCCAGGTGCCACGGGCGCCTCCGACACCGGAGCCCTACGTGATCATCTATAACCGGACGTCGCAGTTCAACCTCACGCATGGAGCGGAGGCCTTCTCCTTCAACCTGACCTCACCTCCGCTCATCATCGAGTTCCGGGTGGAGCCAGAGATGGTCACGAGGACAATAGAGGCGAAGAGTGACTACGAGAAGAAGCAGTACAAAGACTACAAGCAGACCTACCCGAGCGAAGACTCCTGGTTCAAGGTGACGGTCAGAGAACGTGGGACCGGCAGGATCGTGGCAGAGGATGGGTTCGGAAAACTCTACAGCGTGGATGCCCGTAAGCAGGTCTTCCTAGGCCAGTATGGCAACTACCTGATTGAACTCACCGGGAACAAGGTGAAGACGCATGTTCTGATGCGCGCAGGAGGGGTGTGAGCACTCCGGCGCCGCCGCCCTGCCGCGCCAGCCGGGCCGGGTGACCCGGAGCCCGGCTTTTTGCCCGATGTTCCCCGGATCCTGCAGCCTTCCCTGCAGGGCGCCCATCTTCCGGGGAGCAAGCCTTTTTAAGGAGAACACCCTAGTAATTAGGGGAAAGGCACAGGTTCTCGTGTCCCGGTAGGGTAGTGGATATCCTAGAAGCCTGCGGAGCTTTTGACCCGGGTTCAAATCCCGGCCGGGGCGTTTCGTTTTTGGGGTTATACCCCTGAAATTTTCTGATTCCCAGCGTAGACGCACGTTGTATGGCATAGAACCCTGCACTTTGGGGTGTAACCGTTTTTTCACCGGGAACGGTAAAGAAGAGTATCGGATACCCTCACCGGCGTTCAGGTTCCGGGGCGGGCGAGAGGACCCCTCTCAGAAGATGCCGACGAGGGGGCCGTGCCGGGACTCGTGCCCGGCAGGCAGCATGCCGCAGGTCAGGGGTCCTCTTCCTTCGTGGCGGCGATACGGATGAATGTCTGCGGGGGAGGCTCCCCGCCGTCCCCATGCTTCCGGAGGAACTGCCTGACGTTCGCCGACTCGACCCATCCCCGGTCGAGCTGGGTGACGATCCCGTTTATCCGGCACGACTGGTCGAGGATCTTCTCCGCAAGCGGGTCGTCGATCATCTCCGCATACCCGACGATCACCTGGAGCGGGTTCCGGATGTGGTCCCCGATAATAGCAAACTGCTCGATATTCTTCCCGAGCTGCGCGTAAGTCTCCCGCTTCATCCGATCGGTGAGTATCCGTTCGGTGATGTCCATAACGATCAGCATGATGCAGAGCGGTTCCCCGGTGTCGTTCTGCACGACACTGCCGGAGACCTGGATGTGGAACGGAGACCCGTCGCTCCGCAACCCGATCGTCTCTTTCACGATCGTGTGGTTATCCAGAAGATGGCCTGTAATCTCTTCGCCGACGGAGGGGGTCGCAAAGAACGCCTCCAGGTTCTTCCCCATGAATGCCTCGTCCTGCTCGTATCCGAAGATTGAGGCGAAGCCCGGGTTGGCATACATGATGGCCCCGTTGAGATCGGCGATGAGGATGCCGTTTGTCGAGGATTCAAGAGCGCTCTCCTTGATCTTCAACTCCTTCTCGGTGAGGATCCTGTCCATGATGTCCCGGGCAATCGCCACAATATACTGCTCGTCGCCGAAGGTGACGGATCGGACAGTGATCTCCATCGGGATCTCCCTTCCCCCCCGTGACACGAGGTGTGCAGTGCAGGTCTGCCGGGAGCCGGATGGAAACTCGCTGCTCTTCCGGACGGTCTCAAGAAACCCGGGCCTCTGGTGTGGGGCGATCAGGCTCGCAAACGGCATCGCAAGGAGCTCTTCTTTTGAACGGCCTAGATAC
Organism: Methanobacteriota archaeon; assembly: GCA_023457135.1. Lineage (GTDB taxonomy): Archaea > Halobacteriota > Methanomicrobia > Methanomicrobiales > Methanoculleaceae > Methanoculleus. The sequence continues at coordinate 15,934 of JAEWMO010000109.1, forward strand.
GTCGTTGCCGATGCGTTGACATCCGCAAGCCTCCCGGTGTCCGCACGGATCAGGAATATTGCGTCGTGCGTCTGGTCGAGCAGGGCCCTGAACCGTTCGAGTTCGGCAAGCCGGCTCTGCAGCTCCGGATAATAACTCTTGTGCAGAGAGGTCTCTCCAAGGCCGATGATCTTCTCCCGGAGCGTATCCCGGTCGTCAGGAGGGTCAGAGTGCATACGCATAGATCCGTTCGAGGTCTTCGCAGGTCAGCCTGCGTGGGTTCGTCACCATACAGGGGTCGGCATAGGCTCGTCTCGCAAGGGTGCGAATCGC
>JAEWMO010000110.1 GCA_023457135.1 Methanobacteriota archaeon
TATGCATAAGCGTGATCTCCCGGTCGACGAGAGCGTGCAGCGCATCGAGAATCTCCTTACCAACCACCATGAATTCTCATACTCTGTTTCACCCGGCAACACATATTAGTACCGACATGGGCAGCGGCCGCTCCCGATGCGCGTTCGTCATTTTGAAACATCAGGGCACCTCCGTTCGCCCCGTCTTCCGGCGGCAGCAGCCGGGGAGACCGCGGTCTGTCCCCCCGGATCGACGTTCACGCACGAAACAGGTCAGACCGCGCGATAGAATACTCCTCGTTTCTCCTGCACGGGCTCAACCATTCCCGTGGCCTCAAGAACACGCAGGCACCTGGAGACCTCGGCCGGCCGGAGGCCGAGGAGGACGGCGAGATCGCCGGACGTGCAGGGCCGGCGACGGATGGTGGCAAGGATGCTCTCCAGGGCTTCCCTGACGTCGGGCAGCACCGCCGGCCCCGCGCATGCCGACCCGATCACCTCTACATTCCCGCCGAGGAGTGCAGCAATGCGTTCAAGGGTCCGCGGCGATGCCGGCGTGACCCAGATCTCCGCGCCCGGACGGTCCAGGGTGTTTACCTGGACGCGGTCCGGCCCGATAGCGGCAACGGCATCCCGGATACGAAGGAGTTCCTCTTCGGTGTCGTTTACACCCGGAACGATGAAGACTTCGAGCCAGACCTCACCGGGAAACTCCCTCACGAAGGCCGTGACCCCGGCAAGGACCCCTCCGGCGGTGAGGCCGGGACAGGGGCGGTTGATCTGCCGGAAGACTTCTTCAGAGACGGCATCGAGCGACGGCACCACGAGATCTGCCCGCATGAGGGCGCCCCGGACATCCGGATCGGTGAGGAGCGAACTGTTGGTCAGCACCGCGACGCGGTAGCGTGGATATCGGTCCTTGATGAAGGCGATGATCTCGCCGATCCCGGAGTGAAGCGTCGGCTCCCCGGAACCGGCGAAGGTGACGTAGTCGAGGTCCGGCGCCCGCGCGAGGAAGTCGTCGAGCTCCGCGATGACCCCGTCCGTCGGGACGTACTCGCGCCGCTCGCAGGTGAGGTCGGTTGTCTGCCCGCACTCACAATAGACACAGTCAAAGGAGCAGACCTTATGCGGCACCAGATCGATCCCGAGCGAGATGCCGAGGCGCCGGGAGGGGACCGGGCCGAAGAGATGCTGGTATGCCATGGGGTATCCGGACTACCTATCGGCACGAGGGCTCATCAGGGTTCACCTCGCGGCACACCTTTATGTCTCGGCGATCTTGAGCATTCTTCTGCAGAAATGGTCGACCGAGACAAAGACCGCCCTGCAGGCGCCTTTCCGGCCGGCCGGGGGATCGGCGGTGACGAACCGGAGCAGGTCCGAGTAATAGTTCAGCGAAGGGTATTTTCTGTGGAACTCCTCAAGGCAGAGTGTTGCCTGCCCCTGTCTCCCCCGGAGATAGGCGTAGGTATAGTCGATGAGGGAGAGGACGTGGCCCGGCATCTCCATCGACCCGGCAAGCGTCCGGAACTCGTTGAACACCCCCTCACGGGGGAGGTAAAGGGCGGTCCGGAGGCCGTAGTAAACCGGCTCGGGATCCCCGGGAAACCGCTGGATCATGTCCCGGATGAGCCCCAGAGCATCGCCGAGATCTCCCTGCTCGAACTTGAGGTGGTAAGCCTCCCGGTAGAAGAGCATGTCGGCAGGAAACCGGATGAGGCCGATCTGGAGCATCTTCACCAGGGCAACGTCGTTCTTATCCCGCTTCGCCTGGAGCAGCCCGGTCTCCAGGAACCAGCGGTTGTCCGGCACCCATTCGGTTGCAAGGAAGATCATCACCCAGAACGGTTCGGCAAGCCACGGGTCCAGTTCGAGTTCTCCCCTGACCAGCCTCTGGAGGCCCGGCCGCAGCTGGCCGAGTTCCTCCAGGTACTGGCGTGCGGACTTTAAGTAGTTCCACCGTTCCGCGGCGGAGTAGCCGGGCTCGGTCGAACCGTCCTTATAGAGGGTATAGTAGCAGTATGCGTGCCAGCAGCCCACGGCAGCGTCGTGCTTCCGGTAGGGCTGGAGGAACGATGCCGCCGCGAGCGGCATCCCGAGTTTCATCAGCCTTGCGGCAGCCGCAAGGTGGACGCCGGCCTTCCGCTCCTTCTTCCGCTTCATCCCGCAGGCGATCTCGCAGGCACGGTTGACGAACCGCACATCCCCTGCCCGCCTGCTGGCGGTGAAGACCCGGTAGACGATGGCATCGATGAATTCGTCGTGGACCGCATCCGGAATGGGGACGCCTGCACGGTCGAGGAGCGTGACGATCTTTCCGAAGAAGACGGGGAAGTTCTCATCGATGGCTTCGGCGTTGGACTCGATAAAGGAGAAGATCTCGGCCTTTGCTTTGTCAAGCTGATTTGAGACGACAACCTCCGGAACGAAGCCGTCAGCCATGAGTATTCTTTTGGCGGGGGATTGTCATAAATCCTGTGGATTTGTGTTTCACGCCGCCGGGCAGACAGCTCCTGCAGGAATGCTGAATCTATTTAAGATACCGGCAAGAAGATCCTGTATGTTTGGTGTCTCCACGTACTGCCTTCACCACGAACCGCTCAGTGCGGCGCTCGATAGACTGGCACCCATAACCAGCTGCGTGGAGGTGATGGATGAAGGGCTCCACCACCTCAAGAGCGCTGAGCCGCTGGAGAGTTACTCCTACCTCTACTTTATCCACGCGCCGGCCCGCGGGGTCAACATCGCAAGCCTCCTCGAACCCATCCGGCGGGCAAGCGTCGAGGTCCTGACGGAAACATTTGCCATCGCAGCCGAGGTCGGAGCGGACGTGGTCGTCCACCCGGGCTACTATGCGTGGATCGAGGAGCGCGACCGGGCAGTGGAGAGGTTCCGGCAGTCGCTCGAAGAACTCAGGGCAGCAGCTGCCGATATGTCGGTCACGTTCTTTGTCGAGAACATGGGGGACTGGGAGTACTTCTTCCTGCGCTCCTGCGACGACCTGCCGCTCATCGACGGGATCGGGCTTGCGCTCGACGTCGGCCACGCGAACCTGAATGGGTCCCTGGACTGCTTCCTTGCCCACCCGATCGCCCACTTCCACCTGCATGACAACAGCGGCGACGAGGACACGCACTCCCCGGTCGGGGCCGGGACAATCGACTTTGCCGCCGTGATGAAGGCTGTCGAGAAGAGCAACGTCATCCCCATCGTCGAGGTCGAGACCCTGGATGGGGTGACCGCCAGCATAGCCGCATTGGAGGCAATCAGATCCGGCGCGCGGGGAGAATAAGCCCGGCCGTATCGGGATTTGCGGCCGGCATCATCCGCAACATTTTATAGGGAAAACTTCCAACATGAATGGTGCATTAGGCCTCAGTGGCTCAGCCGGTAGAGCGCGTCCTTGGTAAGGACGAGGTCGCGAGTTCGAATCTCGCCTGAGGCTTTCTCTGTTCTGGTTCATGCTTTCTGGAAACTCTTATATCTCTGTTCACCGCCCCTCAACCGTATCCCCAATGACTTAAAGGGCACCCGACAAACCTGATACCGGTCAGACAGCCATGCCATGCGTACAAGACGGCGACACCCTGCTCCTGCACTTCACCACCACCCGCCCCGACGGCGAGGTCTTCGAGGATACCCGGTCGGGCGAGCCGGTTCAGATCACCCTCGGCAGGAAGCAGATCAATCCTCTCTTTGAAGAGGCGCTGATCGGAAGAGAGCCGGGTGAGACCGTGACCGTGGTGCTGCCCCCGGAGAAGGCCTACGGGAAGTTTCACAAGAAACTCGTGGTCACGATAAAGCGCAGGAAGCTGACCCTCGACCACGAACCGGTCCCCGGGGAGTTTCTCAAGGTCGAGGTGATGGGAAAACCCTGCCTGGTGACCGTGGTCGAGCTCGACGAGAAGAGCATCACCGTCGATGCAAACCACCCGCTTGCGGGAGAGACGATCACTTACACGATCACGATCGCGGCAATCCTCCCACGGACCGGCTAATCTCCCGTGAAAGGGCTCTGTCAGGCCATGAGTATCCCGTGAAGAACTACCTTCGTGGTCGGCAAAATTGCCTCCCCGGCCCGGAGGGACGTCCAGCCCGGAACCTGCCGATAAGGTTCATAACCCTGCGTGATCGATAGGCGCCGTCGTTCGGAGTTGTCGCCATGAAGGTACTCGGTATTAACGGGAGCCCCCGGGGCGAGAGAGGCGCCACCATGCGGCTCATCGCAGCGGTCCTCGAGGGCGCGAAGGAGATGGATGCGGATGTCGATGTCGTGAACCTCGCGAGCCTCGACCTGAAGTTTCGGAATGCCTGCAGCGCCTGTTTCCAGGAGGGGAGATGTGTCGAGGAAGATGATTTTCCGGGGTTATACAGGAAGATCAAGGCCGCCGAGGGGCTCGTGTTCGGGTCGCCCGTGTACTTCGACCTGGTCACCGGCCAGATGAAGTTGCTCATCGACCGGATGGCAGACGGGATCCAGTGCCAGATACTCACCGGGAAGTACGGATGCTCGGTCGCTACCTCGGGCGATCATGCCGAGCAGGAGGTCGTCACGTACATGAACCATGTCCTCCAGATGCTCGGCGCGACGCCGGTCGGGGGCATGGGGGTCGCGATCGGGAAGGATCCGGATATCCTGACCCGGTCGGAAGAGGATGCACGGGAACTCGGCAGGACGCTCGCTGAAGCTATCCGGACGCGGCGGCAGTACCCGGAGATCGAAGCGTTCCACGAGCGATTCCGAAAAAAGTTCGAAGCGGTCATCACCGGAGAAAAACCCGAATGGCCGGATGACTACGAGCGCTGGGTCGATCAGGCGTGGGTCTGGTGAACCCGCGATCGCTCTGAACACCGTGCATCACCCGGATCAACCCGGGCGCCTTCCGGGCGGTTCGGCAACCGTCCCCTACTCCGCCGTCCCCAGGGGCATCCCGACCACGCCGTTCACCGGGAGGGAGAACGTGACGGCCCGGGCATCTGTCTGAGGCCCCGCTCCGGCGACGATCGCCTCCATGATGCCGCATCTCGATTCGCTCTTCGCGACGATCAGGATCAGGTCTTTCTCGGGCAGGATAGCCACGCCGAAGAACTTCTCCATCTCTTTTGAACCGGTACCTCGCGCGTGGATGACGGTCCCTCCCGTGGCCCCCGCGCCCTTGGCCGTCTCCATCACGACATCGGCAAACCCCCGGTTTGCGATAACCACGATCAGATCGTGCTGAACCATCTCTTCCATAGGTTGCTCTCCCCCGTCTGTTTCCGACATGCCCAGCAGGCACTTCGCTGCCGGAGCTCCGCAGACACTGCGGATGGGCAGCGTAAAAGCGATGCCGCGATTGGGTTTATCCGGGCCCACCACCTCACCGACCTGCTTGAGCAGGACGGTTGACGCTTCCGACGACATCGTGCTGAAGAGAAGCATCTTCTCCGTCTCCCCGAATCCCAGGAGACCCAATAGTTGAGAGTTCGCCGTACCTCTCCCGAGGGTCAGTAGGTTGAACGTCACACCCTCATGGGTAAACAGGTCCATGATCTGTTTATCCTGCCCGCGGTCGAATATCGTGACCATCAAGACGAGCGGTGCGCCGGAGGATGTCTCGTGCAGCATTCTCATTCCCCGTTACAGATCAATAGTCTCGACATTCTCATTCTCAAAGGTTTCTCTCCCGGCCTGCTTCCTCTCAGCGGCTTTTGCCCTCCGCACCTTGATCTGGTAGACCAGTCCTATGACCTGCACGGTTATCAGCGGCATCATGGCCACTATGCCGATGATGCCGAACGCATCCAGCAGTAAGGGACCTCCTACGGCATCGGTGGCGCCGAGAGCGAACGGGAGGAGGAATGCCGCCGCCATGGTGCCCGCGGCCACACCGCCGGAGTCGAACGCGATCGCGGTGAAGATCTGGGGCACGAAGAACGTCAGCAGGAGGGCGACGGCGTAGCCCGGCAGGAGGAAGTACCAGATGTCGATACTCGTGAGAACCCGGATCATGGCAAGGGCAAGGGCAATCCCGACGCCGATCGAGAGGGCCAGCATCATGACCCGCCGTGAGATGGCACCGTTCGTGATATCCTCTATCTGCTTGTTGAGGATATGCACCGCAGGCTCAGCAGCGACGATAAAGAAGCCGATGACCAGACCTAACGGGATCAGGATCCAGTTGTTGGGTAGCGACGCGACGGCATGACCAAGGTAGGTCCCGGCGGGCATGAACCCGATATACACACCGGTCAGGAAGATCGTGAGCCCCACGAGGATGTAGACGAGTCCCACGCCGATCCGGATCAACTGGCTCCCTGGCAGCCTCAAGCGTACGATCTGGAACGCCCCGAAGAAGACGATGACGGGCAAGAGGATGAGACAGACCTCTTTGAAGAACCCGACCAATCCTGCGGCGTACAGCGCCGCCAGTTCCCCGACGCTGTCTGCCGTGGCGGGTGTCTCAAAGGCGTAGCCGGTGCCTGTCGGATCGTAGAAGACCCCCATGATCAGGACTGCCAGGATCGGCCCTATCGAGCAGAGGGCGCACAGCCCGAAACTGTCCTCCTCCGTACTCCTCCCCGCACGGACCGCCGAGACGCCGGCACCCAGAGCGAGGATGAAGGGCACGGTGATGGGGCCGGTGGTGACGCCGCCCGAATCGAATCCCACGCCCATGTACTCCGGTGCGGTGAACGCGGCGACGATGAAGATCAGGGCGTAGGTGAGGATGAACAGGTAGGAGATCCTGACCTGAAAGAGGATCCGCAGCATGGCGATCACGAGGAAGATGCCCACGCCGAAGGCGACCGTGGCTGCGAGAACGAAGTCCGGCACGGCGGGGACCTGCCGGGTCAGCACCTGCAGGTCGGGCTCCGCCAGCGTCAGCGCCAGGCCCAGCAGGAAACTGATCAGGATCATCAGCCAGAGGTTTCGCGACTCAGTCAGTTTCGAACCTATCAGCTCGCCCATGGGCATCACGGCTATGTCGGCGCCGAGCGTGAAGGCGCTCATGCCGAGGATGAGCAGAACGATCCCCGGTACAAAGAGCACCAGTGTGCCGGTCGGCAGGGGGGCTATCGTAACATGCAGCAGAAGCACGATGACGCCGATAGGCAAGACTGACTGTGCCGATTCTTTGAATTTGTCCACGAGCGCTCTCTGCATTCTTCTACGTCCTTTGTACTGATCGATATTGAACGGATATATGCATTAACGATATGCCGGACGGATCTTCGTTGAAACCGGCGGGAGCAGAGCGGACCCAACGTATATATATCATAGCAGCGCACGGCCCAGACCGGAAGCCCGTCTCATAGGGCCTCCGCACCACGACAGGAGATCTGATGGCATGCCCGAATTTGCACAACCGTTCTCCGGGAACCGCATGGAACGTAAACTTGACCGGGGTGAACTCATCCGGACTATCCGGTTCTCGATCGCCGCCGAGTACGAGGCGATCCAGTTCTATGTCCAGATAGCCGAGTCGACCGACGACCCGCTGGTCCAGAAGGTGATGCGAGATATCGCTGACGAGGAGAAGGAGCATGCAGGGGAGTTCCTGCGTCTTCTCCGGGAGATCGAACCTGCGGAGGAGGAGTTCTACCGGCACGGCTACGAGGAGGTAGAGGAGATGATTGAGGAGGTGAAGAAGGGCGGGAAGTGATTCCCGCACCCGGGGAGACATGTAACAGTCAGAGCAGTTTTCTGGAGCCGGTATCCCGGCATGTTATACATACGTCATCAAATAAGCAGTCCCGGGGAGTCCCATTGCCCCAAAGAGCCCGGTAATGCCTGCGACAACAGAAGGCATAAATATCTCCGGCACAACAATTTGCACTGTAAAATATCGGCACCACCCTTTCAGGGGAGGTTATGAAGATGAAGAAAGGATTTATGGCAGATATTGA
>JAEWMO010000111.1 GCA_023457135.1 Methanobacteriota archaeon
ATGGCAGCGCTGGATAGATCCGGGATCCTCATCCTCTTCGTCTCGTTCCTCATCGGCAGTGCGGCAGGCTGGTTGAGCCGCATGTACTGGGGAAACAGCCTGATTACCGTTGCATCGACGCTCATCGGGACTGTAGCAGGCTACTGTATCATCGTGGCCGTCCTCCGGGCCGCCGGTCACCCTGTCGAGTAGCCGGCGTGGAAGGGGCACGCCTCCCGCAGGCACTCGCGGTTGATCTCGCCGAACTCACACCGCACCGTATCCGGCACGGGGAGAGTTACGCCGAACCGCTCCGATAGAAACGTGATCGCCGTCCGGATCGCGAGCCACGAGTCGCGTTTGCAACACCGGGGACCTCCGTGCCGGGCGATCGCCATCAAGCTACGCGCGGTCATCTGGTTTGCAAGCGACCATTCCTGCTTCTTCAGCGGTGTGGACCCCGTGATCAGGCTCACGAAGATACCCGTCCCGATTGCGGCGCCGCAGGTGCCGTGGCTCCCGCAGAACCCTCCCGGCACCATGCCGGCCCTCGCACGCGCCTGCCGGAGCAGCACTCCTTTCCTCCCTGGCTCCCCCTGGTGGTTGCAGTATGCGGCGATGAGAGCCGCCGGCACAAGGAAGTGGTGCTCCGGCCCGTGCATCCTGACCGCCGGATACCGCATCAGGTTGCAGGCGATGGCAAGAGGGTCCTCGAGTTCCGTCGTGATGCAGAACTGCTCGATAAGGTCGAGCGCTTCGAGGCCATGGCACCGGTCGCAGACGAAGTGCCCGGCCTCACAGGCCGCCGCGGTACTCCGGACCTCGCCGCAGACGGCGCAGGCGAGGTCGCGGGGTTCCTCACCATACTGAAGATCCCGACCGCAGATGAGGCATCCTGCCTTATGCTCCATGCCATAGGGTTGCGTCGCCGCATCCCATAAGCCTGCGTCCGGGAGATCAGGAGACGGTGGTCTCTCCGGGGGAGTGGGGGGTGCGGCCCGGCCCGGCTTCCCATGCCGGCCGGAAATCACGGCACTCACGGACCTGCCCCTCCTCGACCGCGAGGACCCGGTCGGCGAGTTCGAGGAGCGAGGGACGGTGGGTGATGAGGATGGTCGTCCGGTCCCTGACGAGAGCCCGGAGCGTCTGCCGGATCCGATCCTCGGTCTCGAGATCGAGCGCGGACGTGGGCTCGTCAAGGATGAGGATGGGGGCATCCTTCAGGAACGCTCTCGCGATGGCGACCCGCTGCCGCTGGCCGACGGAGAGCTGGGTCCCCCGCTCGCCGACGATCGTCCGGTATCCTTCCGGGAGCCGGATGATATCGTCGTGGACCTGCGCTCGCCGTGCGGCTTCAACGATCTCCTCGAACGTGGCCTCAGGCCTGCTGTAGCGGATGTTCTCCTCGATGGTGGTGTGGAAGAGGAAGAGGTCCTGCGAGACGATCGATATCTGCCGCCGCAGCCACCGGGGGTCGAGCGACGAGAGGTCGTGCCCGTCAAGCGCGATCGTGCCCCGGCGGGGAGTGAACGCCCGGAGGATCAGGTTGACGAGCGTCGTCTTCCCTGCCCCGGTCCGCCCGACGACGGCGACCACCTCACCGGGGCGGATCTCGAACCGTGCATCCCGGAGGACCCATTCCGACCCCTCGTAACAGAACCAGACGCCGGCAAACTCGATCCGGCCCTGAACCGTGCCGGGGACGAGCCCGCCGCCCCCCGCCTCGCCGTGCATCCGGAAGAGTTCGTGCAGGCGGGCGGCGGACGTGAGCGCCGGCTGCATGACCACCGGAAAGGCGAAGAAGGTGTTGACGGTGGGGGCGAATGTCAGGATGTAGACCGAGAACGCGACGAAGTCCCCGATAGTCATGGCGCCGGCGAGCACCTCATTCCCGCCGAACCATATGACGGCGACGAGCATCAGCGACATCGTGCCGATCCTGAAGTACTCCGAGAACGCGGAGAGCATGGTGTTCCTGATCCGGGCATCGACCATGTTCCGGAGCGTTCCGGAGACCTTGCTGACCTCCCGGTCCTCTGCGGCATGCGACTTGACGGTATCGATACCGGATATCACCTCCTGGAGGTCCCGCGAGACGTAGGCCTGCCGCTCGCGTTCCCGGTGCGTGGCGGCACGGATCCTCCGCACAAAGACGGCGTTGACCAGCAGGTAGAGGGGGATGAAGGCGAGGACGACGAGGGTCAGCCGGAGGTTCAGGAGACTGAGGATGGCGAGGGTGAAGAGGACGTAGAGGGCGTTTGCGATGATCTGGGGGAGGTACTGGGAGACGGTGTACTGCAGGATCTGGACGTCGTCGGAGAGCCGGGACATGATGTAGCCGGTCTGCTGCGACTTGAAGTAGGAGAGCGGGAAGCTTAAGACGTGCTCGAAGAGGGCGGTCTGGAGATTGAAGGCGTAGCCTTCCCGGAACCGGGCCGTCAGGTAATTCCGTGCGAGGTCGGTCGCCCCGGTGAGAAAACCGAGCGCGAGAAGGGCAACGATGAGGGCGTCAAGCGACGAGAGAACCCCGCCGGCTCCTGCGAGAAGTGCGTCGGATGCCGGAGCCTCTCCGAGCAGGATGTTGTCGATGAAGATCTTGATGCTGAGCGGGAGCACCGTTTTGAGTGCCGAGACAATTGCCGTCGCGACGAGCGCGAGGACGCCTGCCTGCCAGATCGGCCGGGCGAACCGGAGAAAGAAGGCGAGGTCGGAGAACCGGAGGTCCTCGCCGGACTTCGCCGGCTGCCGCATGATATCCCGGGTGAAAGCGACGGTGCGCCGGCAGTGGTCTGTGAGTCCCATGCTGTGTGGATCCGTTCAGGGGGCGTTCTTCAGTTCGTTGCAGTCTCATACCGCCCGGCCGATATAATACCTGCGGCCCCGGGCGGGTCGGGGGGAAAGCGAAACGGATAATGCGCGGCCGGACGAGCTCCTCTCATGGTGTCGCGTGTTGCCGGCCGTCTTCCCGGGTTGATTGCCGGAGTGCTGGCAGGCAGTGGTGTCTTTCTTCTCGGCCGGTCGGGTCTCCTCCCGGACCCGGTGATGACGGTGGCTTTCCTCTTTTGCGGGGGTTTCATCGCCGGTCTCTTCATCCGGGGAAGGGCCCGGGACGGGGCCGTTACCGGTGCCGTCTGCGGGGTACTCGTGGCGCTGATCGCGGCGACTTTCACGAGTCTCGCGGCGCAAGACCCTTCGTTGTCAACCTTTGCGTTCTACGCCCTGATCTTCACGGGGCTCCTCCTCCCCTACAACGCCATCGCTGGGGCAGCGGGAAGAACGGTGCGTAGCGCTCTCCGGAGAGATGGTGCCGCCGGGACGGGCGAGCGGGGCGGGCGGTACGGGATCGCCGTCGGCACGGCCGTCATCGTCGGTCTGGCCCTCGCACCCGGCCTGCTGGCCGTCATCACCGGCCTGGTCCTCGTATCCGGTCTGCTGGTCGTGGCCGCCCCTCTTGCCGGGGGATTCGTTGCAGGGTATGCCTCCGGGGGCAGGCCAAAAGATGGCCTCGAGGCCGGTTTTGTCGCGGCGCTCTTCGGGGCCGGCCTCCTCCTCTTCATTCCGTTGCTCTGGACCGCGTTGCACGATTTCGGGTTCGCCGACATGTTCGAGGGGATGGTCGCGATCGCCCTGGTATACTTCTTCACCCTCTTCGGGACCGCCGCCGGGGTTGCCGGTGCGGTTGTGCGGCAGAGTTCTGGGGTGGAGGAGGCTGATGGTGGGGCGGGGGTCTAACGAGAGGCCCCATCACCCCCCGTAGAATATGCTCGCGATCCCGTAGAGGTCCATATCCACCGTCTTGAGGTTCGCCACCGCCTCCTCGATCGGGACCGCGATGATATCGTCGCCTCTGAGTGCGACCATCTTCCCGAAGTCCTTCTCCTTGATGAGGTCCGCCGCCGCCACCCCGAACCGGGTCGCAAGCACCCGGTCGCGCGCCGTCGGCGATCCCCCGCGCTGGACGTGGCCGAGCACCGTCACCCGGACCTCCATATCGAGCCTCTTCTCGAGCTCGTCGCGCAGGAAGCTGCCGACGCCGCCGAGCGTCACGTGGCCGAACTCGTCCTTCCGTTCGGACCGGGTGATCGCTTCCGCCATCCCCTTCGGCTGGGCGCCCTCGGCGACGACGACGATACTGAACTTCTTCCCCCGCTCGTAGCGCGCCTTGAGGTGCCGGGTGACCTCGTCGAGGTCGAACGGGATCTCCGGGATGAGGATCTCGTCCGCCCCGCCCGCGATCCCGGAGACGGTCGCGATCCATCCGGCGTGCCGGCCCATCACCTCCACCACCATGATCCGGTGGTGGGACTCCGCCGTCGTGTGGAGGCGGTCAATCGCCTCGGTGACGATCGAGACCGCGGTGTCGAACCCGAAGGTGTAGTCGGTCCCGCCGACGTCGTTGTCGATGGTCTTTGGGACCCCCACCACCGGGATGCCGAGCTTTGAGAGCTTGTTCGCGACACCGAGGGTGTCTTCGCCCCCGATCGCAACGATCGCGTCGATCCCGAACTTCCTGATGTTGTCGCGCAGCCGCTGGACGTCCGCCTCGTTCTTGAAGGGGTTCGTCCGCGACGTCCCGAGGATTGTCCCTCCTTTCGGGAGGATCCCGGTCACCGAGTAGTCCGTGAGCGGTTCGACGTTTCCGGCAACCAGCCCGTGCCAGCCGTCCCGTATCCCGATCGTGTCAAAGCCGTGTTTCGCCCCCGTCCGCACGACCGCCCGGATCACCGCGTTCAGGCCCGGACAATCTCCTCCTCCCGTGAGGACGCCTACCGTCGTCATCCTAGCACCTCCCTCCCGTACAGATCCTGTTCGCCTCCGCTACACTCGCATCATCGAGCGTGATCGCCGATATCGCGTTGCAGAACCTGACGGCCTCATCAAGCGGCCGCTGGTGGATGTTCCTGCCGGTCGCATTCCCGACCGTGCCGCCGATGTGGATCTGGTCATGGAGCTGCTGCAGGAACTCCTGCATGTCGGCATGCGATCCCCCCGCACAGACGACACCGGTCCTGCCGGCCGCCGCCACCGCCTCCCGGAGGAGCGCGGCATCAACAACTCCGTCCTTCTTCGGCGGGTTCACCTTCGCAAAATCGCTCCCGAGGGCCGCCGCGACGCCCGCCGCCCCCGCGACCAGGTGCGGGTCCCGCTCGTCCTTGACCGCCTTGCCGCGGGGGTACATCCAGAAGACGGTGACGAGGCCGTTTGCGTGCGCGTGGTTGACGATCTGGGCCGCCTGGTAGAGCATCATCGGTTCGTACTCGCTGCCGAGGTAGACCGTGTAGCCGACGCCGAGGATCGAGAGGCCCGTCCGGTCGCGGAGGTCGACGACCTGCCCCACATTGTGAAGCTCCGAACTGAGCGGGTCCCGCTGGCCGGTCTTGACCAGGTGGGTCTTGGAGTTGAGCTTGACGAGATACGGCACGTCCCGGTAATCCGCGCCGTACCGTGCGATCATCCCGAGCTGGGTTGCAAAGACCCCTATCCTCGCCCGGCTTGCGATCCGGAAGAGGTGCTCGGGGTCGGCGTCGTCGGGGTGAATGCCCTCGCCGGCGAAGTCATCATTGAGGTGCTCGATCTTCTGGTCCCCGGCAAAGAGCATCAGCCTCCCGGTGCCGTGCGTGATCGTCCGGTAGTTCTCCCGGTACCTCTCCTCCTCTTCGGGAGGCACATCGAGTGGGATCCTGATATCGGGTGCTGGTGGCATACCTCTTCCTCCCCGTTCCCAGATACTTAAGTGTTGCTGGCATCCCGGATGCCGGGTGCGGTAAGCCCGGGGCCGGGTTGCCGGATAGCCGGCTTATCCCGGGTTGAGCCGGGGTGCGGCGGCCCTCCCCGGCAGGGATGATCGGGAGAGCCGTCCCGGCCGGACCGGACGGCACCCCGGCAGTGGTGGCTGTCGTCCCGTATTGAGGGGCATTTGGCAACGTTTATTTTGCTTTCCACCAGAATTATTCATGGATATTCGGCGCTCTCCCTCAGCTGGAGCAGCGCCCACATAACGATTCAGGAATAGCCAAATGGATCTTCTGTCAATCCTCATCGACTGGTTCCCGTATATCCTTTCAGGGGTTGCCTCTACCCTTGGCCTTGTTCTCATCGCCCTTGGCATCGGGATCCTCATCGGTCTCCCTATGGCGCTCGGCCAGGTGTACGGGTCCCGTCCGATGCGCTGGATCATCGGGATCTACGTCTGGTTCTTCCGGGGTCTTCCTATCCTCGTCCTGCTCTTCCTCTTCTGGTTCGGCATATTCCCGGCGATCGGGCTCGGCGACCTCTCGGCGTTCGTCGTCGGGGCGGTCGTGCTGGGCCTCAGGGGGGCGGCATACCAGTCCCAGATCTTTCGGGGTGCCATCCAGTCGGTCGGGGAAGGACAGATGATCGCGGCGCGGTCGCTCGGGATGAGCAGGTTCACCGCCATCCGCTCCGTCGTCCTCCCCCAGGCGGTACGCATCGCCCTTCCGGGATGGTCGAACGAATACCCCAATATCCTGACGGATTCGGCGGTCTGCTACGCGATCGGGGTCGCGGAACTGCTCACCATCACCTCGCGGATGGTCACCCAGACTCACATCACGATGCCGATCTACCTTGCCGCAGCGGGGATCTTCATCATCCTGAACTATGGGGGCCTCAAGGTCCTGCACGGACTCGAGAAGAGAGTGGCGGTTCCCGGATTCGGGGCCGGAACGGTGTAGAGCATGGACAACAACGACATCGTACTGAAAGTAGAGGACATCCACAAGTCTTTCGGGGATAAGGAGGTCTTGCGGGGGGTCTCGTTTGATGTCCACAGAGGCGAGACGATGGTCTTCATCGGCCCTTCGGGGACGGGGAAGAGCACGCTTCTGCGGTGCATCAACCAGCTGACGCTGCCCGATCGCGGGAGAGTCTGGCTCGACGGGGAGGAGGTCACGAACTCGGGAGCCCGGATAAACTACTTCCGGCAGAAGATCGGGATGGTCTTCCAGAACTTCTTCCTCTTCGACCACCTCACCGCGGTCAAAAACGTCGAACTGGCGCTCTTGAAGGTCAAGGGCATGGGAAGAGCCGAGGCGCGCGAGAAAGCGCTCACCGAACTCCGGCAGGTGGGGATGGAGGACTGGGCCGACCACTACCCGGCGGAGCTCTCCGGCGGCCAGGCGCAGCGGGTCTCCATCGCCCGGGCGCTTGCCATGGACCCGGACGTCATCCTCTTCGATGAACCGACATCCGCGCTCGACCCGGAACTGACCCGCGAGGTGCTCGAGGTCATGAAGCGGCTGGCCCGGGAGGGGATGACGATGCTCGTCGTCACCCACGAGATGGGGTTTGCCTGCTCCGTTGCAAACGAGGTCCTCTTCATGGAGAACGGCGTGATAGCCGAGCAGGGGTCTCCGGACCAGCTCCTGAACGACCCGCGGTTCACCCGGATGAAGGATTTCATCGGCCGGTTCGATACCCGCATGCAGGACTGAGGCAGGGCGATGGATCAGGCAACCTTCATCTTCGATATCCTCCTCCCGGCGCTGATGGAAGGGCTGGTCGTAACCCTGCAGCTGATCGCCTGCTCCGCCCCGTTCGGCCTCGCGCTCGGGATCGCCGTCGCGACGGGGAGGCAGTACGGGGGGAGCATCATCTCCTGGCTCTGCAAGACGTTCGTCTTCCTGATCAAGGGCACGCCCCTCCTCCTGCTCCTCTTCATCCTCTACTTCGGGCTCCCGGCGGTCGGGATCACCTTCACGGCCTTCACCGCATCGGTAATTGGCTTTATCCTCTGCAACGGAGCGTATAACGCCGAATACATCCGGGGAGCCCTCATATCCATCAAGGACGGCCAGATGGTCGCCGCCCAGGCGCTGGGGATGACCCGGGCGCAGGCGATCAGGAGCGTCATCCTCCCGCAGGCCCTTCGCCGGGCGATCCCGGGGCTCTCAAACGAGTTCATCTACCTGATAAAGTACTCGTCGCTTGCCTACATGCTCACGGTGATCGAGCTCTCCGGGGCGGGAAAAGTGGTGGCGACAAAGTACTTCCTCTATACGGAGTCGTTTGCGGTCGTCGGCATCGTCTATCTGGTGCTGGTGACGATCACGACCGTGGCGGTCCATATCCTTGAGAAGCGGCTCGCGATCCCCGGAACGGTCCGGGCGACCGCCGCGGCTCAACTATAAAGTTTTTTGCAGGAACTCTCTTTCGCGCCTTCGCGTGAGGCTATAGCACACTGGTGAAACCTCACGCAAAGCAACGATGGATGGCTCAGGAGAGTTCCGGGTGGGATCGTCCCGAAAAACAGTTAGGGCCGCGCCACTCCTCTCTCCACCTTACCGCCTGTGCGCATGCCGGTGGTGGATATCGGGCTGGTGCGGGTGCTCGTGAACGATCTCCGCGTGCGCATGCAGGTGGGAATGCTCGCCGGTCCCGTTGACCGGAGGGTCGCCGGCAGCGTGGGTATGGTCGTGATGGAGATCGTCGTGGCGGTGGCGGTGCTCGTGGACGGTAGCCTCATGCCGGTGGGGGTGCGAATGCTCCTCGGTGACGAGCAGCCACGCCCCGATGGCCATGATGGGCAGCGCGATGAAGAACGCCCCTGCCGGGAGCTCGGCAAAGAGGAAGAGCGAGAAGAGGACGCCGAAGAACGGGGAGACGGCGAGAAGCGAGCCTGCCCGGGCGGCGCCGATGCCCCGGAGGGCAAGGAGGAAGAGGATGCTTGTCAGGCCCCCGTAGCAGAGGAACCCGACCGCCATCCCGGCGG
>JAEWMO010000112.1 GCA_023457135.1 Methanobacteriota archaeon
GCGACTTGACCGGGGTGGTCCCGAACGGCACGCCGCCCCGGTCGTAGGGGTCGAGGGTGCTTGCCGGGTTGAGGGTCTTTTCGTAGAGCTGGTCGTCGTAGTAGCCGATGGACGGGAGGGTGACGAGACCGAGGACGACCACGGCCACAACGAGCAGCGCATACAGCCCGGTGAGATTCTCGACCCTTGAGATCGTCGCCGATATCCGGGTGATGATCGACCGGTTCGGCGTCATGGCGCTGCCTCCCTGCGCTCGATGACCCGCATCAGGACGAAGGTCGAGACCGCCGTCACGGCGATGAACGTCATCAGGGCAAGCGCTTCGTCGTAGGCGAGCATGATGAGGAGAAGGCCGAATGCGGGGATCTCAAGGTTGATCAGCCGGGACAGATAGGTCTTCTCGCGCGGGAACCCTGCGGCGATCACCCCGATGATGAGGATGATGCAGCCGAGGATGAACTCAGGCGTCATGGTCCTGCCTCCTCGTGAGCGGCAGCACGATGATCGTCGTGATGGGGATGATCAGGCTGATGACTATCGCGACGTCCAGGTAGCCGCGGTCGACGATGAACGGCACGACACCGCCGTAGATGATCCCGACGGCGATCAGCTTGTCGAAGCGGTCCCGCTGGAGGTAGGTGCCGAGAACGCCGATGAGGGCAACGGCGGCAAAGAGGACGACGAGAATCTCATCCACGCCGGTCACCCCCCGCGTAGGCGCTCGCGACGGCGTTCGCCTCGAGCGTCGAGCCGACGAAGTATGCCGCCGCGGCGGCAAGGGCGAGCGGGTGGTCGAGCAGCAGGACAAGGGCGCCTGCGACGGCGAAGTTCATGACGTTCACGTAGGGGAGCTTTCTGCCGGTGTTCCTCTCGAGAGTCGCCCTGACGACGGCAAAGACCGCTATCGCGGCGACGAGGTAGAGCGCGATCACTGCCGGACCCTCCAGAGCCGCGCAAGGAGCCGGCTCGCGTGGACGTGGGAGAGCCCCTGGATGGTCAGGATGGCGATCACCATGCCCGCGATGAAGTCGGTGGCGGCGAACCCGACCTGGGTGAAGCCGTAGATGACGAACGTGGCGAGGACCGCGCCGGTGGTCCCGGCGTAGCCGGGGTCGTGGCAGATACGGTTGCCGATGAAGACGAGGACCGCTGCGGCAAGCCCGCCGGGGATGCCGGCGACGTAGACGCCGCAGGCGGCAAGGAGGGTACCTGCCGAGGCGTCGGGGGAGCAGACGATGTTCCCCATCATGGTGCCGCCGGGAAGCTCGCCTCCGCCGGCCTCGATATCGCGCGCGATGGCCGACGCTCCGCTGACACCCCCCGCCTCCGGCAACTTGAAGAAAATATCGACGGATACGAAGAGTATCCAGCTGACAGCGGCCGCCGCCAGGATATGGAGGATCTCACCCAGCATTTCAATTCAACTACAGGAAAATACAGTTGATCAATTGAATAAAGGTTTTGTTGTTACCATTTCGGGCATGATTCGGCCGGAATACACCCTCGCGACCTCCCGGACACAATCTCCCCCAGGTTAATTTTGTATAGAATGTAATGGGTCTTTATAAACAATATACCTTTCCACGCCCGGAAAAGGGGTTGCAGCGTGCCGCAACTGCAGTCCCCCGCAAGGGGTCCGGGTGCCCGCGGCCGGCTGAAGTCCGGGCAGGCTGCAACCGTATAGCGGCCCGGTCACGCGCCCGGCCGCGGGTGCAACGGCCGATACGGGAGGGCCGGGATGCCCGGCAGCACAGGGGATGCCGGGGAACAAGTATAATGTTCCCGGCGCCAACATATATGGCACGCGGGGGTTGCCGAGCCAGGTCAAAGGCGCTGGATTTAGGGTCCAGTCTTGAAGGAGTTCAAGGGTTCGAATCCCTTCCCCCGCACTATCATCTTTTGGAGAGCGCGTATAACCAGGCGATATCCGGATTACCGGGAGATAATCCGGTGTTCGGCGGTCAGCTCCCCGACCTCTGCAAACATCGCGGCGATGGGGCAGAAGCGGGTTGTCGTCTGGTCGATGATCCCCGCGATCAGTTCGTCGTCCACGGCGGCGCGGAGGGTGATCGTCAGGTGGACGCGATCGAAGAGCGCCGGCATGGTCTGTCTCCGTGTCGCATGGATCGCGATGGTCATCTCGTCGGGGACGATATCGTGATCCGAGAGGGCAAGAAGGATCTTGATGCCGACGCATCCGCCGAGCGACGCGATGAGGTAGTCGATGGGGTTGGGCGCCTTCCCGCCTCCCCCCAGGTGGCGGTGCGCATCGATTCGAATGCTCTCGCCGGACGGGAGAGCGGCGGAGAACCGCATTCCGCCGTCGTACGATACCGTCATATCGACCGGGTTGAACTCCATCCGGGACCTGTCCCAGGGGATCTCTGCGTTCATCATACAACCATTGCATTCCGGTCGTTATAATACAGGAAGCCGCATCGTCCGTCGCGGCGGTAACGGGTCTTCAGAATAAGATCTCGCTCGTGCGATAGGAGAGTTCCATCACACAACCCCCTCCACAACTGCGATCTCATCCTCCGCGAGCCCGTAGGAGTCGTAGACCGGCCGATCAATCTGCCGGTCGCATCCCGGCGAGCACCTCGTCTCGTGCGGGGCCTTTGCGGCCGCAAGACGCCTGCCTTCTCGACGAGGGCGGACATGCCGGCCGTGGTGGGGTGAGAAACAGCGCAACTAACGTCTGGCATCGTTCGGCATCGACAGGATTTCCCGCTTGAGGACCGGAAGATCATCGCGCAGGGTCAGGAATACCGCTTCGTAATCCACGCCGAAGTAATGGTGGACGATCTTATCCCGCATTCCCGCAGCCTCCCTCCAGGGGATCTCCGGATGCTCGGCGCGTAACTCCGGCGATACCATCTTTGCCGCCTCGCCGATGATGGTCAGCATGCGCTCGATCCCGGCGCGTTTCAGCCGGTGGTTCCGGAGATCCTCTGCTGATCCGATGCCTTCGGAGAACTCTTCGATGCTTATTATGGCATCAGGGATATGCTGGAGATATGCGAGGTCCTCCGGCGTCATAGATCACCACAGCATCACGGTAGATTGCATCGGCGAGGTACGGGCTCACGGCGTTCGCGGTGACGAGATCCACCTTCATGCCAAGAGCCCGGGCGAGTTCGTCCTCGATCCGGACAAGCGAAAAGAGGCTTTTTTTGCGGGCGAACCTGACCAAGATATCGATATCGCTCGCCGGGTTGGCGGATCCCCGCGCATAGGAGCCGAAGATCGCGATCCACTCGGCATCGTGTCCGGTAAGTATCGCGACGATAGTCTCGCATGCCGTCCTGGTTAATGTATGCCCCGCCATTGCGCCCGACCGTATCTACCGGTTAGTATGACGCTCACCCGTATCAGTCTTTTGAGGGGCTAAGCGGCTCCCCGGGGAGACCATGAGGTTCCGGGACATACCGGACACTCAGGAGGAACTGCGGTGCAGAGCCGGCTTTATGGTATCGCGGTCGACGAGATCGACTCTCCTCCCGAAGAGGTCTTCGAGAAAGAACTTGAGGTTCATATGTATCAAAGGAACGGCCCCCTTCCTCGAACTCGATGAGGATATCGATATCGCTCTCTTCGCGCCCCGCTCGAAACCTTCGGGTTTCTCGAACTCCGCTCTTTCAGAGCGTCGTTTCGCCCCGGGCAAACGACCCGAAGACCCCGATCCGCCGGACGCCCAGGCTCCTGATCCGTTCCCGGTGTTTCGCCAGCGCACCGGGGATGGCCGTCGGCCGTAAGCATGCCGTATCATCTCCGATATATGTATCAGTACAATTCTTCGAGGTCTTTCTCGGCCAGTTTCAGGATGTATTCTTCAGGAGCATGAAGTTTTGTCATTTTTTTAGGGTGTTTCCTCAACCTGACCACCACTCTCTCTTCCCCGGGTTTCAGGGGTCGGTCGAGCTGGATTGTCGTGTCGTCGATCAGTCTTCCGTCGCCTTCTACCGGCATTGCCCCCACTCCATGGATCACTCTTGCCGCCGGGAAAATTAAAGGTTCTTCGCTCCCGTGTGCGGGGAGCTGATGCGGCCGGCCAGGTTCACTCTACGGCCCGGAGAGGCGGTGTACGGCCGGCGGGGTCCGGGTCTGAACCCGTGTTTGAACCCTTGTATCGGACGAAATGACCGGCAGATACGTCAGATCGAAGGCCTTCGACCAGGGATGTTGAGGCCCGGCTCTTCGTGATCAACCGGGCTCACGGTACATCCTCCAGCTCCGCCTCGATCTCCTCGATGGTGGGGAGGCTGTCCTCGAGTTCTTTCGGGAGGCGGTCGATCAATTTTGTCTCCCAGTCTGCCACCCCCACCGGACTGCTCAATCCGCGAAGAGCATACTCGACAACCAGCCTGTCCTTGCTCTTGCAGAGCAGCAGCCCTATGGTTGTATTGTCATCGGGATGCCGCAACAGGTCATCGACAGCAGAGAGATAGAGATTCAGTTGCCCGACAAACGCCGGATCAAACGGCACGGCTTTCAGTTCAATGACAACAAAACGGCGCAGTTTCAGGTGGTAAAAGAGCAGATCGAGATAAAAGTCCCGATCCCCTACTTCGAGTAAAACCTGCCTGCCGACAAAGGCAAACCCGGTTCCCATCTCGAGGAGAAAACTCTGGATGTGGTCCACCAGAGCCCGTTCGACCTCACGCTCCCTCCGCGGATCAGCGGTTCCCAAGAAGTCAAAGAGATAGGGGTCCTTGAACACCTGCGCAGCCATATCCGAATCGGCAGGAGGGAGGACCTGTTCAAAGTTGTTCAGCGCCCTGCCCTGCCGATCATGCAGGCGGTTTGCGATCTGAATATCGAGTATCTCCCGGCTCCAGCCGTGCTCGATGGTTTTCCGGGCATACCATATGCGCAGGCCGGGGTCTTTGAGTTTGTCGAGCAGAGCAATATTGCTGCGCCACGGAATTTGTGCAATGGTGCGTTGCACAAATTCCCGGTCAGGCCAGGACTCGGAAAAGGTACGCATATATTTCAGATTGCGGGGGGAAAACCCTGTCATATCGGGGAAGGCGATCTTCAGGTCATGCGATAGACGATCGATCACCTTTGCACCCCACCCTTCTTTTTTCTGGCGGTCGAGGATGATTCTGCCAATATCCCAGTATAGCAGGACCATGGCCGCGTTGGCTGCAAGGGTGACCCGCAGGCGCTCCGAATGAATGCGCTCTTTGATATCGTTGAGGGCCCCGGCATAGTCCGCAGGCAGGACATTTCTGCCTGGGGGAGCCGGAAAAGAGGCGCTGTCCCTGCTCCGTCCTCGTGACCTCCTCTTTCCACCAGGGCCCCGTTCATCCGGCGCTGTACTCATCTCACCAGCTCCAGCCCGGAGAGTTTTTCGCCTGACTCGCGAGGGCGATCTGCATCAGGCCGCCCCCTCCACAATCCTCACCTCATCCTCCGTGAGCCCGTAGAGTTCGTAGACCAGCCTATCGATCTGCCGGTCGGTCGCGTCGATCATCCCGGCAAGCACCTCCTTCTCATGCGGGGCCTTCGCCGCCGCGAGGCGCTTAGTCAGGTCGAGCATCTTCTCGACGAGGGCGACGATCTGGTCGTGGCGGGCGACGTCGGCGGGGTCGGAGAAGTCGATGGTGCGGATCGGGAAGGTCTTCAGAATCACCGCGGCGGGCATGAAGAACCCTCCCCGGAGTTTCGGCAGGATCATCTCATAGAGGAAAGCGGTCAGTCTGCTGTTGAGAATGCCGAGTAGGTACAAATCAGCGTTGGGAATGAAGAAGCACTTGTTGTTAGTGTACTTCCCATCGGTGTCCAATGTGAATTCAGGTCCGCTACAGATCTCCGGGTATAGTATTTTCGGGCGTTCAAACTCACTATAGTAATCGCATGCCCGCAACTCCCACCAATAGTCTCCTTTATCGCACCTCTTTTCCGCATCTTTCATGTATGGTTCAAGTTGGTCTGCGATTGCAGGATATGTCTCCTTGAACCAGCCCCATTTATTGCGTTGGGCTTGTGCGTGCTCATTCGTCCACCCTTTAGGAATAAGAATGAGATATTGCCCGTTATCTGTGGGTCTGAATCGTTTGACCTCTTTCCCGATGAGAAATGGTTTGATGAATTCGGCACTCTTCGGGTCTTGTGCGATAATCTGTGATCGCAATTCAGGATCGATGACAAACGCTTTTGTCAGCCCCGTAATTATCCCACGGTAGATGTCACCTTTAACGTAATCTCCTAAAGCAACGCCAACACCTTGCGTTTTCTTTAGCAACACCAAAGATTTCTCATCGACAATCGACCAGCCGGCATCGTCGAGTGAACTTATGTGCATGGAGAAGGAGTTCGCATCCACATAAGCAGCGAGATCGCTGAAGTCGAGCGAAGCCACATTTGTCACCCTGAAACTTGAACGTGGTTCCCCGGTAGATACCCGCACAATACACGGATACGTCGTCGCGTTCTGAAACACCGGCAGATCCCCGAAGTCCACGATCTCCTCGATCCGCTTCTCCTTCAACCATGCCCGCAGGGGCTTCCCGTAGTTCGCCCGCATCCACTTGTTCGCCACGATGTAGGCGAACTGCCCGCCCGGCCGGAGGAGCGAGACTCCCTTCTCGATGAAGTAGGTGTAGAGGTCGGCGACCCCGTGGTAGACCGCGTAGTGCTCCTTCGCGTAGTCCTTGAACTCCCGGCCGAGGATCTCCTGGCGCACATACGGCGGGTTCCCGATCACCGCGTCGAACCCGCCCGCCTGCATGATGGCCGGGAACGCCCGGTCCCAGGCGAAGGCATTGATCCGGAAGATCGTCTCCTCGTCGTCGAGGGTCACCTGCACGTCGTTGTAGATGTCCGGGCCGACGAGCGAGTTGCCGCACTTGATGTTCTCGTGGAGCGAGGGGAGTACCCGCTCGCCGGTGATCGTCAACTGCTTCCCGATCCGCTCGGACTTCTCGCCTTCCAGCACCTTCAGGAGCAGCGAGAGTTTCGTCACCTCCACCGCCTGCGGGTCGATGTCCACGCCGTAGATGTTGTTCAAGAGGATCCGCTTCTTCTCCTCCGTCGTCAGCCGCCAGTCGGTCTCGGTCACCTGGTAGACCGGGAGGATGTACTCGTCCCCCCGCTTCTTCTTCCCCCGGCCGCTCTTTGCCGGCGCAGGTTTTGCCGGCAGGAGTGCCAGCACCGCCGGGTCGGTCATCTTCTTCCCGCCCGCAAGCAGCGGCACCAGGTTGTCCATGTACCACGCGAGGTGCCAGTCGAGGAGGTACTGGTAGGCGCCGAGGAGGAACGAACCCGAGCCGCAGGCCGGGTCGAGGACATGGAGGCCGGCGACCGCCTTCGGATCCTTCCCCGCAACAAGGTTCCCGACGGTCTGCTGCACGATGTACTCCACGATGTAGGTCGGCGTGTAGAAGACCCCGCCCGCCTTCTTCACCTCCGGCTTCTCCTCGACCTTCGCCTGGTGCCCGGCCGTCAGGCGAATGACCTTTCCGAGGAACTGCTCGTAGACCTGGCCGAGGATGTCCGCCGGGAAGACCGAGAACTCGTAGGGCGAGTCCGGGTAGTAAAGGTGGCCGATGATCTGCTTGAGCACCTTATCGTCGATGGCAAGGGAGAGCGTCAGGTTGTCCGGGTCTTCCCGGCCGGTCTCCGCAGAGAAGTGGAACAGCCCGGAGTTGTACCGGTCGTCGGCATACCGGAAGAGCCCCTTCAACTGCTCGTAGATATCCTTCCCGGTAGCGATCCGCTTCAGTTGTCCGTACTCCTCGATCCCGCGATCCTCGCAGATCCGGAGAAAGATGATCCGGTCGATCGTCTTCTGCACCGCCGCGTTCAGTTCCCGGACCGAGAGGTCCCTGTTCCGGAGCGCGATGTTCTTTGCGAGGAGGTCCCGCCACCCCTCGATCTCCGCGAGGAATGCGTCGTCGATGCCGGCGGTGCCCTTCCCGCCCTTCTTCTGTTTCAGGCTCTCGACGTAGTCGTCATACCCGCCGGTCAGGATGCCATGCTTGGAGAAGATCGCCGCGATCTCGTCCCACTTCTCGATGTAATCGGTATACCGGTAGTAGCCGATCCGCTTCACCGACGCCTTGTCTGTCGGGGAAGGCTTCGCCGTGCAGTCGTAGATGATGAACTCCTCGAAGTCCGTGAGCAGGCTGACCGGCAGCTTCGCGCTCCAGGCATACCGGCGCACCTGGTAGGCGGGCTCCGGGTTCTCCTTGAGGTTCACGGCGGGCTTCTTCGCCTCGACGAAGAACTTCCGCATGCCGCCGATCCGGAACGAGTAGTCCGGCGCTTTGGTGGACGCCTCCACCCTGACGGTATCCTCGTGGATGACGTCCTTGTAGCGCTCATCAAGCCCTGACCGGTTGTTCACATCCCAGCCGAGGGCCTCGAAGAAGGGGTCGATGAACTCCTTTCTGACCTGGAACTCGTTGTAAGACGGAGACGTGTATTTCGTATAGTACTGGTCGAACCGCTTGACCAGATCGACGATTTCGGGTGGTGCGGGCATGACGATCAATGGAATATGGAAATGAGCCCGCGAAAAGTCTTTTCATTTATTCCTGCATCCCGCCGGAGCGGGATGTGGATTCTGCTGTCAGCCAGGGGTCGGCTGCCCCGGCCTCATTCCCTCACGGGACCGCATCCTCCGGGAGTTCCTCTAACTCCGGCAGCGGGGGAAGATCGGCCTCCACCGACCAGCCGGGGTGCAGCAGCGCCTCCGTATAGGCGCAGTCGGCGATCCAGTAAAGGTCGCGCTCATCCTTCATCCGGTCGAGCAGAAACGACCACGGGCCGGGGCTGCCGCGAACCTCGTAGTTGATTCTGTCGGGAGCGTGGGGATCGTCGCCCTCGCCCCGGACGACGATCGCGGCTCCCTCTCGTGCGAGAGTTACCGTCCAGTGCGCCATAGGTGACTATGGCGCTGACGGACCCATAAGCGTATGCAACTATGGCCGAACCGGTCGATGTACATGCGAGTCACTCCAGGACATTACAGGCTTTCGTAAAATAGTGAAGATATGCCTGCAATCGGATCGAAAGATTCCTTCACGCCGGCGGCCGCCCGCCCGTCCGGTCTCCCAGATACCGGACATCGTGGAGGCGGGTCTCCGAAAGAATGAACTCCCGGTTGGCAATGATGTGCCGGTAATCCCCGGTGTAGAGTACCATGCCGTCGATCGCCGCGGCGACGTCGTGGGCGTCGAGGAGCACCTCACAGTCGTCGTAGTCGTCGATGACCGCACTGAACCGATCCCAGATCTCGCGGTAGGGCTCCGTTCGCGCGTGAAGCGCCAGCACCTCCCGGTCCTCGAGAACAGAGCGCCGCCGCCGGCAGAGGTCCTCGTACCACTCCTTCACCGCGAGAAGTGTCGTGAGAGCCGCTGCCGGTTGTTCGCGACAGAGTTCGGCCACACGCCGGAGAAGCGGGACGGTCTTCCACCCCCGGCTCTCGGCCTCGGTGAGGAGGGTATCTGCCGAACCGTCTCGCTTCAGGTGCGCAACCGCCCGCCGGAACTCCCGGACGAGATTCTGCTGGATGGTGTGGCACCGCCCTCCCGTCCCGTCCCCGAAACACTCGGCCCAGACCCCTGTGCTGGAATGGTTCGGCTCCGGGTCCTCAAAGACGTCCGCGGCCTCGGTGCCCCAGGTGTCGGCGACGTGAAAATAGTAGCCGATGAGAACGTTACTATCGAGGAAATAGGGCAGGTTACCTCCTCCCTGCCGGAGACTCGCTGCACGCGAGATTGCGGGAGATGCGCATTGCCATATCGACAAGAGCCAGTACCTCGCCATCGGAATCCGGTGGGGGCGAGGGCGGGATATCGCGGGTGATCGCGTCCCGCTCAGCATTGAAGCGCCGCTCCGCGGTGTCGCAGAACTCCTGCAGCTGCCCCTCTCTATACACAATCGGGAGCATGTGCGTCGCGACGACGTGCGAGACGAAGCAGAGGGCATCGCAGCCTTCAGTCGCAAGTGCAGGGGCGTGCGAAGGGTTGTGACGGAGCACCGAGCGGTAGGCGTCGTCCCACGCCAGGTATGCGTCGTAAAAGATCTCCAGGGCGGGCAGGGGATACGCCGCGATGAAGCGGTCTAAGACCTCCTCAATGGTGGCAATCCGCTCCGCATTCAGGGGGTGGAGTGCATTGCTAACCTCCGTGGAGAGAGGGAGGATGTCTGTGCAGAACGTGCGCTCAAAGCCGTCGGCGTGCAGGCCACAACGCTCCAGGTACGCCAGCTCGCTTGAATTCAACCGGAAGCGGTCGAGCGGGATCTCCTCACCGTCGGAAAACTCCTTCCAGAGACGGAACTGGTGGGTTATGTCACTGATATGGTCTGCGCGTTTTGACTTCATCCACTGGAGCACGGTCCAGAGAAGCACCTGCTCGTAGGGGGTAAAGAGCGAAAGATCCGCCTGAACTTTGGGGTAGTATGCGTAGGATTCGTAACTCCTGTTCCGGGAACGGCTGCCCGACGTCCGTCTGCCCGGATACGCCTTTGCCATCGGCGCCTTCACGTCCAGGTAGGCGCTCGGCTCGTACGTTAACTGGAACGCCGCAGCCTCCGCAGGTCCTTTCGGCATGCGGATGTAGGTCGTCCCGCAGAGCGTTGTTCCTCTCTGATTATAGTAAATGAGGTCCGCAAAGAAGATGAACTTCAGGAGCTTCGTCCGGCCGATGTGGCCGTTGTGCTCCACGGCGTATAGCAACGCATTGATCAACTTCTGCTTCCTCATCCTATCACCTCGAACCTGAAGCTTCCGCTATAATCGGGAAACAAGTCTGTATGTGTGCGTATTACCAGTACTAAAAGATAACCCTTTCTGAACGCAGGGATGAAGGCGTGATAAATGGGCCGAAGGTGCGAGTCCAGATCGGCCAGGTCATCCGGGAGCAGGTATCTTTCCTCGCAGAGGCGGAGAATCGTTGCTTCAACTATCTTCCTAGACACTTTCTGCACAGATCTGACCGGCCCTGCAATCTCGCGCAATGTATCCTAAAGTCCGGAGCTTGACTTCAAACAGATCCCGGGAGCTCCGAACATCCACCCTCCATCGGGCGGCGGCCGGGACGGTAGGAGAACGTGCTCTTTCCCGGCCCCTCGCTCATCAGAAGCCCTTTCTCGACCAGGCCGCCAAGAGCCACAGTGATGTCGTGTGGGTGCTCTTTCGTCACCTCTTTCAGCCTGCCGTGATTCACGCATCCCCTAA
This sequence comes from Methanobacteriota archaeon, assembly GCA_023457135.1. Lineage (GTDB taxonomy): Archaea > Halobacteriota > Methanomicrobia > Methanomicrobiales > Methanoculleaceae > Methanoculleus. The sequence goes on from JAEWMO010000112.1 coordinate 11,192, forward strand.
AAGGAGATGACGACCAGCATCTGCGTGAAAATCCCACGCTCACCGACGCTACTCATCACCGCCTTCGGTGATCTCCCAGTGGCCGCCTTTGGCCGGGCCGACGCGTTGCACCTTCCCGGATTTTCTGAGTTTTGCGAGTTGCATCTCTATGGCCCGGGTGCTCTTGCCCAGTGCTTCGGCCATCTCGGGTATGGTGATCTCTGGCTGCCGCCGGATCATGTCGAGGATTAACCCCGAAGGTTTCACCGAAGGTTCTTCCCTACCCCGGACCCGGCGGATGATAGTCTGGAACCCATCGCTGACGGCAAACTCCGGCTCCAGCAGCCCGGCCTCAGTGCCCTCGCGTTCCCCTCCCGGACCAGCCGTGCATAACACCTTCGGAGCCTGATGGCTTCTCATGCTCGCTCTTGCTCGCACCTAACGGTGCCCGAACTCCTGTCCTGCGGACAGTCGTTCCTCGCACACCTTCGCCCGCGCCTCTCGCGAGCGGTAGACCGCCTTTCCCACATCGCAGACATCGCACCGGCAAAGCTCCGCCCGCACCAGCGAGGTGAACAGACACCTCCACTCCAGAGCCTCACGCCAGCTCGTGCCTCCGGAGGAACTCCCGGACCTGCCTCGACTCGATCCAGCCCCGGTCGAGCGCCCGGACGTACCCGTTGATCCGGTCGACCTGCTCCTGGATCCGCTCCACGGCCAGCCCCTCCTCGAGCAGCTCGGTCATGCCGAGGATCACCTGGAGGGGCTGGCGGATGTGGTCGCCGAGGATTGCAAACTGCTCGATGTTCCGCTCGATCTGCTCGAACGCCTGCTGCCGGAGCTGCTCGTTCTGTTTCCGCTCGGTGATATCCCTCCCGACCGCGTGGACCCCGATCACAGATCGGTCGCGGACGATAGGGAGCTCGTTCAGTTCGAGGAACGCCACCGACCCGTCTTTGCGGCAGAACTCGATCTCGAGCCCCACGACCGGCTCGCCCCGGGCTATCTTCCTGCGCCCCTCTTCCCAGGAAGAGATCGACGATGGAGCAACGTAATCGCGGCACTTGCAGCCGATCAGTTCGTCGGGCGTATAGCCGAGGATCCGCATCACCGCCGGGGAGATGTAGGCGATCCCTCCGTCGTGATAGCAGGTGTAGATCATATCGAAACTCTGCTGGGTGATCTCACGGAACTGGGATTCGCTCGTCTGAAGACTCTTCGCCGCCTCGACCCGTTCGATCGTCCTTCCAAGACGCCTCGCAACAGTATCGAGCAGCAGCCGCTCGTCACGAAGGAACGGTCCTTCGTCCTCTTCCGGCGTCTCACGAAGGTAGCAGACCTCCACCGTACCGACCATCTCCCCGTTGACGGCGATCGATGACACCTGCCGCCAGGGTGTCTCCAGGAACCCTTCCGTCTCGAACTCACGTTCACACACCGTGATCCGGGCGACAGCATCCTCCGGGTACTGCCATCCGGAGGGGAGCACCATAACGGCTTCACGAAAGATCTCATCGAGTGAGGCTCCCGGCTGCTCGATGATCCGGGATATTGCATACAGGGCTGAAAGTTCTTTTACCCGCTCGTTCAGGTCGTGCGTCAGGCGCCGGAGGGCATCCTCCGCCTGCTTCCGTTCAGTGACGTCCCTCGCAATGGCTGCAATCCGGGTGACGGCACCGCACGCGTCCCTGACCGGGTAGAAGACGACATCGTACAACCGCCCTTCCCACGCATCCTCGAACCGCTCGGCACTCCCCGACCCGGCGACCCGGTTGAGGCGGGCCGCGTGCACCTCCGCCGCATCCGGCGGGAAGAGCCCGGAGATGTTCATACCGATGAGGTTCTCACGCGAGAGCCCGAAGCGCCGCGTCGCCATCTCGTTGGCGTCGATGACCCGGCCGCTCATATCGAGGAGGACGATCACGTCGTCGGGAGCGTCGAGGAGGGCGCGGGCCGTCGCCTCGCTCTCCCGCCGTTCGTCCTCGGTACGCTTCCGGTCGGTGATATCGTAGAGCTGCTCGACGATGAACGCCACCTCGCCCCGCTCATCGAGGATCGGGCTTGCGCGGCACTCCAGGTACCGGTCGAGTTCGGGCACGAACCTCTCGACGACCTCGCGCTTTCTGCCCGCGAGCGCCCGGCCTGTAGCGCAGACCTCGCACGGTCCTGTTCGCCCGATGAGTTCGTAGCACTTCCGCCCGTTCACCTCCTCCGGCGTCATGCCGAGCGCCTCGTAGCCGGCGCGGTTGTAGCGCAGGACCGTGTGGTCCGGCAGCTGGATACCGACGATGTCCCCGAGATTCTCAAAGAGCCCGAGAAGCAGGGTATCCGTCTCCTCCGCGAGGGGTCTCTTTTGTTCTTCCCCGGCGGTCTCCTGCCAGGTGACGGCGGCACCGGAGATGACCCCGGCCGTGATGATGGGTGTGGCGGATACGGCAACCTGCGTGGCATCCCCGGAATCATCGAGGAGGACGAACCGGCAGGACCGGAGTTCCTCTCCCGCGAGCGCCCGGTTCCCGGGAAGATCTCCGGGCCCGACCGGCCCGCCGTCAGGATAATGGACCGTTATCCCGCCGGAGACATCCCCCGTCCCCGACAACGCCCGGGCTATCCGGCTCTCTTCCCCCGGCCCCGCCACGACCACCCGGCCGTCGGCATCGTAGACAGCCCCCTGCCGGCCGACGGCGGCGAGGATTGCGTCACGCTCTGCTTCGGCCCGGGCAGCACGGCCGACGAGATCCCGGTTCTCGTCGAGCAGTGTCTCGATGCCGTCTTTCAGCCTCCTCTGTGACCGGCGGTCGAGGGCGTGGGCTGCATCCCGCAACATCTGCAGCAACTCACTCCGGGATAGATCAGACCGGCACTCCATCAACCTCTCCAGCTCCTGAAACAGTCTGGATATTCGCACATCTCCTCTCTGCATCCTGCGGCGACGAGACCGGCTTTCAGGAACAGCATGGCACAGACCGTACGCCCGTGCCGCGGCGGCTTGACAGGCGAGCCCGGTTCCCCCTCCGCCTGCACGGGTTCTCCCCAACGGGCCCGCCGGACAACCGGCAGAACATCACCGCCCCGGCAGGCGTGGGGCATACGGTAGTGAGGATCGCCCACACCGCGAGTATATACTATGTGGTTTATTCCACCACAATTATAAAAATACGTCGGCACAGGATCGTCGCACCGGTGAGAATCAACAGCCCAATCCGGGCCGGTCGGCCGGGAAAGACCGCTACAGGCGCATCCACTCCCCGGATATCCCCGGCCGCTGCACCTGCGGGGGCGGCGTGCGGCAGAGAGCACCGCAATCTTTATGATCCATAGAGGGTGTTCCGGCGGTGCGGCTGGAGATCCCGGCGACCCGCATCAGGCGTGGCATGCAACATCGCAAAAACCGCTCCTTCACGGCACACAACGGCAGGACGACACTGCCGGCGGCACACAGCCAGTTTGCAATCATCGCTCCAGACCTCGGACTTGTCTTCCTCTTCATCGCACTGGTCTCCTGCACACCGTTCCTGGTCGGCATCTGGTGCGGCGAGACCGGATATCTCCTCCCGATGGCCTCGGCACCGGCGGGGTTCGGTCTCCTCGGCATCTGGCTTGCCGGCATCAGGAAGGTGGAGGGGGAGGCGCACCTCTCCGTTGCCCTCTCTGCGGTTGCCCTGATATGGCTCGCGGCCGCCCTGATCGGTGCCCTCCCCTACACCTTCGGCCTGGGCATGCCCTATATCGACAGCGTCTTCGAGGCGATGTCCGGCTGGACCGGCACGGGGTTCTCCCTTCTCCCTTCGGTCGATACCGCCCCGAAGATGATCCTCTTCTGGCGTTCGCTGACCCAGTGGATGGGGGGGGTTGGCATTGTCGCGTTCACCATCGCGCTCGCGGGGAGAACGGGCCTGACCCGGTTCCGGCTCTACCGTGCGGAGGGGAGGTCCGAGACGTTCATGCCGAGCGTCGTCGCCACCGGCTTTGAGATGTGGCGGATCTACATCGCGCTCACGGCTATCGGGATCGGGCTCGTCCTCCTCTCGGGCATCCCCCTCTGGGACGCGGTCAACATCGTCATGACGGCGATATCGACCGGGGGGTTTGCGGTGCATACGGCCGGCATCCTCTACTACAACAACCCGGTCCTCGAGATGCTCGTCGTCCCGGTCATGATCGCCGGAGCCCTGCCGTTCAAACTCTACTTCCTCCTCTACTACCGGAAACGGTTCGAGCTCCTCACGGACCGGCAGGCGATCCTCCTCTTTGCGCTCATCCTTGCCGGATGCGCCGTCATCACGCTCGATCTCGTGACGATCTCCGCCCTTCCTCCTCTCGAGGCCCTCCGTGAGGGAGTCTTCATGACGGTGAGCGGCATCACCTGCACCGGGTTCCAGAACGCGGACCCCCGGAGCTGGTATGGCACGACGGTGATAGTGCTCACGAGCCTGATGCTCGTCGGCGGATCGGCAGGAAGCACCGCCGGGGGTATCAAACTCGCGAGGATCATCCTCGCCCTTGAGATGCTCAGGTGGTGGTTCAGGAGAATCTACACCGGCTGGCGGGCGATCACGCCGCTCCGGCACGAGGGACGGCAGATCCTCGAGCATCTCCCCGAATACGAGGTCTCAAAGAACATGCTTGTTGCGGTGCTCTTCGTCCTGCTGGTCGCGGTCGCCACCCTCCTCCTGCTCCACTGTGCGCCGCAGGGGGGGTTCGACTCGGCGGATGTCATCTTCGAGGTCGTCTCCGCCGTATCAAACGTCGGGATCACCACCGGGTTCGTGAACACCGGTATGAGCCCGGCAGCAAAACTGCTCTTCATCATCGTCATGTGGGCAGGAAGGCTCGAGATCGTGCCCGTCATCGCTCTGGTGCTCGGGGTATCAAGGAGACTGTAGCCCGCGATGAGCCCTGCAGATCATTTTGGCCGGGATCTTTTCGGATGCAGGATCGCCGTCCGGTCTCCGGACCGAACCGCAAGGAGAACAACGGGCTGCAATGACCGCGGCCGGGGGGAGGATAGGTATGCCGGACCACCGACCGGCGAAAAAGAAGATAAAGGTGAGAGGCTTAGTTCTTCTTTCCCTTGACCGGGGCCTTCTCCGGAGCCTTCTCCTGCTTCTTATCCTGAGACTTCTTATCCTTTGCCATAAATGACACACCTCCCTCCCGAGGCGGGATATATCTGATGTCACCCGGTCCGGATATAAATTTTACGCTCCCTCAGCCAAATTCTGCGGGATTTGCGGCAAAAACAGGCGTATTTTTTCCGGACAGCGGCGCCGGGGAACGGGGAGTCGCACCGGCGGGCCGCGCTGGTGGGAGATTGGAAAAACGGGGTGTGGGCGGGGGGCAGGCTTACCCGCTTCTCCGGGCGCTGGAGAGCATGTAGAGCATGATGATGGAGAGCCCGCCGACCACCTCGACGCCGAAGACGATGGCCATGGTCGGGACCGTGCCGACGATGTTCAGACCGGCTATCGGCCCGAGATCGACAGGCATGCCGGCAGGTATCGAGTCCGATCCCTCGAGCCAGTCGCAGAAGAGCACGGTGCCGACCGCAAGCATGACGACCGCCATGAGGACGAAGATGACCAGCCCCATGACTTCGGTCTTCCGCAACGACTTCCCCCCGAACCGTACGGAGGTTACCCCTGCTCCCGGGCTGAAGAGGGGCGGGACGACCCCGGCCACCAGGGCAAGGACGATCCCGAAGGCGAGGGAGAGCCTGCTGCTCTCACGCATGGGTCTCACCTCTCCTGTCCGGTGCGGGGGTAGGGGGCAACCCGGTGCACGGGAACCGCCGGTCGGTGACGGCGGTTGCTACCGGGAGTTCGCAGTCAATCGCCATGATATGGAGGCCTGGGGTTATATCGGCGGTCGGCATACGGCAGGTCATGAAATCACCCGGGACATATGGATACTCTCCGTTCATCACCGCAGAATCACCGGTGCACCGGTGCCGGCACAGCGGGCATGATTCTACATGATTGAACATGATAATACTATGAGACAGGGGATCTATTTAATGCTATGCATCCGATCGCCGGGGATACCCACAAGATCAGGCTCCGGTGCAACAGAGCAGGCACCAGGTATTTTATTTGCCGATATTTATGCTGAGGGGATGCCGGGAGACGGGGCGGCCGTCACCGGAGAGCACCGGAGCGGCCCGGATAAAAATCCTATTTTCAGGAGAGCAATAAGGAAAAAGTTTGGAATATACCAAGATTTTTATTCGCCTTCTCCCAACGGATATTGAATGCCCCGTATCTATCTCGGAAAGATCCTTCTCCGCTGGTGCGACGCCTGCCATACCCCGGTGCTCTCCGGGGTCTGCGCCTGCGGCGCCCCGACCCGCCCGGTAGCCGTCACGCCGCCGGGCGACGCCCGGCCCGCATTTCCCGACGACATCGAGCGGGTCAACCGGATATTCAGCGAGCACTTCGGAGCGCCGCTGATACCGGAAGGCCACATAGCGCTCCTGAACAAGGTCCCTGCCGATGATCGCATGGACGAGGTCGTCCTCGGCGGCGCGGTGGTGGGCGCAGTCCGTTACCTTCCCGACGAAGCGCGCTGGGAACCCCTCCCGCGGCCGGCCGCCGCGGCATACCTGCGGCCGACGAAGCGCTACGTCGTCGTCGACGACGGTGCGGTCCCGTCCATCCGCGACGGGGGCGCAAGCGTCCTCGCGCCGGGTCTCGTCTCGATCGACCCTGCCGTCGCCGAGGGCGACGAGGTCTTCATCCTGACGCGGGCCGGCGAGTGCATCGGCGTCGGGAGGGCGAAGGTCGACGCCGCCACCGCCGCGACGATGGAACGGGGGCTCGTCGTCCGGACGAGGAAGAATATTGCGTCGGTCTGTGTTCCGGGCGAAGCGACGTGGGAGGACGCCGTCGCGGCAAACGAAGAGGTCCTCACCGAATACGAGGCGGCGAGCGTCCGGTTCGTCCGCGACGTGGTGGAGAAGAATACCCAGCAGCCCACGGTCTCCTACTCCGGCGGGAAGGACAGTCTCGCCACCCTGCTCGTTGTCTTAAAGGCGCTCGGCCCGGTGCCGCTCCTCTTTGCCGACACGGGGCTTGAGTTCCCGGAGACCTGCGCCAACGTCGACGCGGTCGCGGAACGCTACGGGCTTACCGTTCTGCGGGTCTGCGACGAGGAGACGTTCTGGCAGGAGTTCGAGAAGAACGGCCCGCCGGCCGTCGACAGCCGCTGGTGCTGCAAGGTCTGCAAGCTCCACCCGGTCGGCCGCCTGATCGGCGAGAACTGGGGCGAATGCCTCTCGTTCATCGGGCAGCGGAAGTACGAGTCGGTGAAACGGATGCAGAGCCGGCGGGTCTGGCGGAACTCCCATGTCCCGCAGCAGCTCTCGGCAGCCCCGATCCAGCAGTGGACGGCGATGCACGTCTGGCTCTATATCTTCCGGGAGAAGGCGCCATACAACACCCTCTACGAGCGGGGGCTCGACCGTATCGGGTGCTTCATGTGCCCCTCAAGCGACCTTGCGACGTTTGAGATCATCAAGGAGTCCTGCCCCGGCCCCTGGTCGATGTGGCTTGAGAAACTCTCGGCCTGGCAGGAGAAGCAGGGGCTCTCCGGCGACTGGATCGAGCGCGGATTATGGCGGAAGCGGGGAGATGCGGATGAAGAAGAAGATAGTTATAATTGATTACGGGGTCGGCAACCTCCGGAGCGTCCTCCGGGGCCTTGAACGTGCCGGAGCGGCGGTGACGATTACGGCGGATACGGAGACGATCGCGGCGGCCGACGGGATCGTCCTCCCCGGTGTCGGAGCGTTCCGGGACGGTATGGAGATGCTCGGCGGCCTCGCGGAGACGGTCTGTGAAACGGCCGGGAAGACGCCGCTTCTCGGGATCTGCCTGGGGATGCAGATGCTCATGGACAGGAGCGAAGAGCACGGCATCCACCAGGGGCTCGGCCTGGTGCCGGGCGACGTGAAGCGGTTCGCCCCCGCCGCCGGGGAGAAGGTCCCCCACATGGGCTGGAACACCATCCGGATCGAGGGGCAGGACCCGCTCTTTGAGGGGCTCGGCAGGGAAGAGTACGTCTACTTCGTCCACTCCTACTATGCGGCGGCCGCACCGGAGCATACCCTCACGAGAACCCCCTACATCCACCCCTTTGCCTCCGCCGTCAAATGCGGGCTCACCTACGGGGTCCAGTTCCATCCCGAGAAGAGCGGGGCGGTCGGGCTCAAGATCCTCGAGAACTTCATCGAGCGGGTCTGCTGACCGGGACTCACCCGGTTTTGTCCGGAGAGGCAAATTCCGGTTCCTCACAACTCTCCTGCTTCCCAATGCACCACGGCGATGCGGGCAGCCTGCGAAAAAAGGTGTAGATTAATTCCCGTTGCCCTGGCTGCGCATCTCCTGGTCGCGGAGAATGCCCCGCTGGATCTTGCCTGAGAGGGTCTTTGGGAGGTCAGAGACGAACTCGATCGTTCTTGGGTACTTGTAGGGGGCGGTGGTGTTCCGGACGTGCGCCTGGAGTTCCTTCACCAGCGACTCGGAGGGCTGGTAGCCGGGCTTTAAGACGACGAACGCCTTGACGATCATGCCCCGGATGAGGTCGGGCGACCCGATGACGGCAGATTCCTGGACGGCGGGATGTTCCAGGAGCGCGCTCTCAACCTCGAACGGCCCGATCCGGTAGCCGGACGACTTGATGACGTCGTCGTCGCGCCCGATGAACCAGAAGTAGCCGTCTTCGTCCTTGCGTGCCTTGTCGCCGGTGTAGTAGAACCCGTTCTGGAACGACTCGCGGTTCGCCTCGGGGTTGTCCAGGTACTCGACGAAGAGCCCGACGGGCCGCGGATCGAGTTTGACGGCAATCCTTCCTTCCTCGCCGTCGGGGACCGGGCGGCCGTCGTCGTCGTGGAGCTCGATCTGCCAGCCCGGCACGGGTTTGCCCATGGACCCTGCCTTATACTTCATGCACGGGAAGGTGGCGATGCAGCAGACGGTCTCGGTCTGGCCGTATCCCTCGTAGATGGGCTGCCCGGTGCCGTCCTGCCAGACGCGGATCACCTCGGGGTTGAGGGGTTCGCCGGCGCTGCAGCAGTGCCGGAGGTCCCGGAAGTCGAACTTGTCGAGGTCGGCGAGGATCAGCATCCGGTAGACCGTCGGCGGTGCGCAGAACGTGGTCACCTCGTACTTCTCTATCAGCGGGAGGAGCTCGGTCGCGCCGAACTTCCCCCGGGTGTCGTAGACGAAGATGCAGGCCCCGGCAATCCACTGGCCGAAGATCTTGCCCCAGGCGCACTTCGCCCACCCGGTATCCGAGAAGGTCAGGTGCAGGTCGTTCGCCGTGAGGTCCTGCCAGAGCGAGGCGGTTATGATGTGGCCGAGCGGGTAACTCTGGCTGTGCAGCACCATCTTCGGCTCGCCGGTGGTGCCCGAGGTGAAGTAGATCATCATCGGGTCGGTCGACCGGGTCTTCTTTGAGACCGGCATGCTGACCGTGTGGTGCGAGACCGGTGCGGGATACTCGAGCTCGTGCGGGTAGCTCGCCCAGCCTTCCCGCTCTCCGTCGGCGAGGAAGAGGGTGTCGAGCAGCGGGCAGGAGTCGGCGATCTCGTCGACCTTCTCGGCGTTCTCGGCGTTGGTGATGATCATCCGGAACTTCCCCGCCCGGATACGGTATTTGATATCCTTCGGGGTGAGCATCGTCGGGCAGGGGCAGAAGACCGCGCCGAGCTTGATGAGCGCGATGACGAAGATCCACCATTCGGGGATCCGCGGGAGCATCAGCATCACCCGGTCGCCCCGCTTGATGCCGTACTTCAGGAGGATGTTCGCGGCGCCGTTTGAGAGGTTCCGGAGGTCGCGGAAGGAGTACTTCCTCTCGCTCCCCTGCTGGTCCACCCAGATCATGGCGAGTTTGTTCCGGTCGGTCTCGGCCCACCGGTCGATCACGTCGTAGCCGAAGTTGAAGAATTCGGGGACATCGATCGTGAACCCGGCGCAGGCGGCCTCGTAATCGGTCATGTTGTGCCCCCGGCCGCCCGGAGCCAGCGCTCCCGCCTGGGCCGCGGCCTGTATGACGCTCCCGGAGACGCCGTTGCCGTCCAGGTGGGTCGTGCAGAGTTCGTTGAGCCACTCGGACCGGGACATACTGAGAGAGTCGCAGATCCTGTCGATCTTCTTCACAAGGTCATCCTGCATGGTGACCGAGTATCGCACCATACATACACGTTTGTGGTGCACCATATTAGCTTTTTGATTTGATCCGCACCAGAATGGCACCGAGAGCACCATACCACGGTGCCGCAGGCCCCGGGCACGGCCGGGGAGATGGTGTGGGGCCGGCACCCAACCCGGGCTCGCAGTCCGGCGCGCACCGGAGAGTGAACCGGCATCCCGGCCCGCGTGCCAAACGTTCAAATAGAGACGGCGTGATCCGGGTCGCACATGGCCAAAAAGACAATCCTTGTTACGGGCTCAACAGACGGCATCGGGAAGGCGGCGGCACGCATCCTTGCCGGGCAGGGCCACCGCGTGCTGCTCCACGGCAGGAACCGCGAGAAAGGCCGGAGAGTCCTTGAGGAACTGGAAGAAGAGACCGGCTCGGGGAACCTCGACCTCGTCATCGCCGACCTTGCGGTGCAGGAGCAGGTGCGGGATCTCGCAGGAGAGATCCGTGACGCATATGAGAGGCTGGACGTGCTCGTCAACAACGCCGGAGTTTTCATGCCGGAGCGGGAGGTTGCGTACGGCGATGTTGAGATGACGTTTGCCGTGAACTACCTTGCCGGGTTCCTGCTCACCCACGAGCTCCTCCCGCTCCTCCAGGCGAGCGCCCCGGGAAGGATCGTCTGCGTCGCGTCGATCACCCACCGGAGCGTCCGGGACCTCGACCAAAAGAACCTTCCGGGGTTCCCCGACTACGACGGCTACGAGGCCTACGCCGTATCGAAACTCGGCGTCGTCGCCTTCACCGCCCGGCTCGCCCGCACCCTTGAGGGGAAGGGGGTGACGGCAAACTGCCTCCATCCGGGGGCGATCGACACCAAACTCCTCCGGGCCTACTGGGGCGGCCGCGGCGGCGGCGCTCCCCCGGAGAAGGGAGCGGAGGTGGTGGTGCACCTCGCCGTCTCCCCGGGTGCCGGCACGATGAACGGCGGATACTTCGAGGAGACGCGGTGGACCGACCCGTCGCCGCTGGCCCGCGACCCCGGCGTGCAGGACTTTTTCTGGCAGATGGGACTCGATCTTGCCGGGGTGGAGTGGGGGGTGGTCCGGGGGAAAGCATATGCCGGATGAAGGAGAGCGATAACCTTCCCGGGAGGGATATTAGATGGATCGTGGTAGATCGAAAGGCGAAGGAAAAGCGGAGAAGAAGGAGTACTGGTGCGAGATCTGTGGAGCGGCCTGCGACGAGGTTACCGAAGAGACGTTCCCCGACCTGAGGAAGGCCCGGACACTCTGCCCGGACTGCAAAAAGTCCTACGAGGAGTCCTGCAAGCTGCAATGAACGGAGTGCAGGCCGGAGGCCGGGATACGCCGGCACCTGTCACAGGGACGGTGCCGGAAACGTGCGACAATTAACGCTTTCACAGGGACCCCGGTAAGCCGCGCAACCGTATCGTCCGTGATACCGATGACACGCTCCGGCAGACGTACGCCAGCGCCCCCGGCCCGGGGCGACGGGATCCTCATCGCCGATACCGGCGGGAAGATTCTCCAGATCAACGCGCCGCTGCAGAGGCTTCTCTCGGCGGCGCAGGAGGACCTTGCCGGGACGGATGTTTCCGAGGCAGTCCGGAAGTATCTTGCCCCCCTCCTCACCGAGAGCGAATCCGGCGAGCAGATAATCGCTCTCCTCAGGGATACGCCGGCTCCGCCGCCGGCGACGGTGAGCATCCGGGTTCCCGGGGCAGGCGTCCGGAGGGTAGCCGTCACGCCCGTCGTAGTCGATACGGTCACGCCCGCGCTCCGGCTCCTGGTCTTCCACGACACCGGCGAGGAGGCCGGCGGAGCGGCTCCGGGTCCACCCGGCGACCTCCCCCCGGTCTTCTTCGGCCAGGACCGCGATCTCCGCTACATGGGGGTCTTCATTCCAGGTGACGCCGGGCCCCTCTCGGCCCTCGCTCCGGGGGGCACGGACGCGGACCTCTTTGGCCCCGAAGAGACCGCACGGCTGACCGGACTCAAACGCCGGGTTCTCGAGGCCGGGGAGACGGTACGGGAGGAGCTGCCCCTCACCATCGGCGGGATCACCTACACCATCGACCTGATCCTGGTCTCGCTGAACGACCCCGAAGGTGAGGTGACCGGGCTCATGGGGGCCATGCTCGATGTCACGGGCCGACACCGGGCGAGTGAGGCGCTTGTCAGGAGCGAGCGGCAGCTCGCCACCCTGATGAGCAACCTCCCGGGCATGGCCTACCGGTGCAGGATAGACCGCAGGTGGACGATGGAGTTCGTGAGCGAAGGGGCGAGACGGGTCACCGGCTACGCCCCCGACGACCTCATCGAGAACCGGCGGGTCTCCTACGGCGACCTGATCCACCCCGGCGACCGGGCGCGGGTCTGGGAGGAGGTCAACGCCGGGCTCGCCGGGGAGAAGGCCTTCCAGATAACCTACCGGCTCATCACGGCGTCGGGCGAGGAGAAGTGGGTCTGGGAGCAGGGAAGGGGTGTTCCCGGCGCAGGGGACGACGTCGCGGCGCTCGAGGGCTACATCACCGATATCACCGACCGTGTCCGGGCCGAGACCGCCCTCGCCGAGAGCGAGGAGCGGTTCCGCAACATCTTCGAAGAGGCCGGGATCGGCATCATCCTGACCGATACGCAGGGCAGGGTCGTAAAAGCCAACCCGGCACTCCAGCAGATTCTCGGCTACAGTGCCGACGAACTCCAGCAGATGACGGTCGCCGGGATCACCCACCCCGACGACATGGAGGAGAGCAGGGGGTGCCTTGCGGAGCTGGTGGCGGGAGAGCGTGAGCGTTACCGGCTGCAGAAACGCTATGTCACCCGATCCGGGAAGGTCGTCTGGGCGCGGGTGACCGTGACGGCGCTTCGCGACGCCGACGGGACCGTCCGGTACACGCTCGGGATGGTGGAGGACATCACGGCCCGCAAGCAGGCCGAGGAGGATCTCGCCGAGAGCGAGGAGCGGTTCAGGAGCCTGTTTTACACAAGCCACGCGGTCATGCTGATCATCGATCCGGAGACCGGCGCCATCGTCGACGCGAACCCGGCGGCGAGCGCCTACTACGGCTACCCGCACGAGGTCCTCACCTCGATGCGAATCACCGAGATCAATACCCTCGCCATGGAGGAGATACTCCGGCAGATCCAGAAGGCAGAAACCGGCGGCGAACGGCATTTCGTATTCCGGCACCGGCTGGCGGACGGCCGGGTCCGCGACGTGGACGTCTTCAGCGGCCGCGTGGTCATCCACGGGCGGGTACTCCTGCACTCCATCGTCCACGACGTCACCGAACGGCGGCGGGCAGAGGAACAGTTCCGGGCGCTCCTTGATGCTATCCCCGATGCGGCCCTGCTCCTCGACCGTGACGGAACAATCCTCGCCTTAAACGAGGTGATGGCGGCACGGCTCGGCAATGACGTCGGGGACCTGCTCGGGAAGCGCATCTACGATCTCTTCCCGCCGGAACTCGCGCCGGTACGGCGGGAGGCGGTTGAACGGGCACTCAGGACGGGTAAACCTCTCCGTCACGTCGATGAGCGGGCGGGAATGGTCCTTGAGGGGATCCTCTTCCCGATCGCGGGCGGCGGGGAAGATGCCTGGCGGGTGGCGATCATCTCCCGCGACATTACCCGTCAACGTGAACTTGAGAAGGCCAGGAAAGAGGCGTTTGAGCAGATCGAGCAGAATATCGAGCAATTTGCGATCCTTGCCGACCACATCCGCCAGCCCCTGCAGGTGATCCTCGGGATGGCCTGCCTGCTTGAGGACGAAAAGACGACCGGGAC
>JAEWMO010000113.1 GCA_023457135.1 Methanobacteriota archaeon
ACGCCTGGGAGCGACGATCGAGCGGGTCGGCTTCGACAAGTTTAAAGAAGCCGTCCTTTGAGCCGCGAGGATTGGTCGTACACGGCAGATTGATGCGCCCGCACCGGCGGATACAACCAATCTGCCCCTATTCTCAGGAACAACGCTGTCCGATACGCGGGAGTATGGTTGCCGTTTGCCGGCGTGCAGGTCTGATGCCGGGCCGGAGTGGGTGGAGGGAGCGCGCACACGAATTTGCCCCCCTCTTCCGGCCCGGCGCGCACGCGCAGGTGTTGAACCGGCCTTCAGAAGGATTGGGTTTGTATCGCTCCCGCCTACGGGGTTGCCGCCACGGGCGGGGAACCCGCCGTCCCGCTCTCGTAGACGAGGGTGTTGTAGCGATACTGGAAGATGTAGATCGCCGGGGATACTGCGAGCATGAGGACCGGGAAGAGGAGAATCCCGGCGATCCCCGCGACGAGTCCGATAACGCCCGTGACGAGGACGACGAGGAAGACCACGACTGTCATGAAGATCATGAGGACGAGCTGGAGGATGATCTGGGAGAATATGTACGACCCCCAGCCGATCCTCCGGATCTGAGCGAGGACGGCGGGAATGTTGAAGGCTTCGCGGAGCAGCCCGGCCTTCGCGAACCGCACCATTGCCATCTGCGCGACAAGCCAGATGAGGACGAGGAGGACGAACGAGACGAGGGCAGTGATGGCGGCCACGGGACTGTTCTGCCCGGCGAGGACGCCGGCGCCGCCCACCAGGGCCACCGCGACGACGAGCATGAGCGCGATGTAGGCGAGGTACACGACGAGCAGCTTCAGGCCGTCGAGAAAGAGCCGGCTCCAGCCGCCGAACTCCGGGGCCGGGCCTCCCCGCATGATGCGGACGAAGTAGCCGTAGATGAGCGGGAAGACGATGACGGAGGCGATGAGCTGGAGCCACCGGACCCAGCCTCCCCGGAGGATGTTTCCTGTATAGTCGAACGAGTCTTCGAGTAGTCTCTGGTAGTTTACGGACAACGTATCACCCTGCAATCGATCCCGATACTCCGGGCCGCGGTGCATGCCGGGCGGACCGATTCGGGATGCCTCACTATAACGGGTATATCGGGCAACGATCTTCTTGAACGCTTCGATCCGGCTTGAGGGCTGCCCGGAGGGGTCCCCTTCCATAAACCCCCGGCCCCGACAGTGTGCCCGGCGGTGACCTTTCGCAACGCATGGAACGTTCGCCGGGTAGCCCTCATCCCGGTCGGTCCGCCCGTCGTGCATGTTGATATCCCGGCCGAGCAGACAGCAGAAGCCAGCGTCAGGGGTGACGCAACCCTCATCATCACCGGCGTCAATCACTCTGCAATGATACCCCGGGACCTCTCCATCGAGGAGAAGCGACGGCTCTTCGATTGGCTCGCCGGGCTGCTCTCGAATCGAGAGGAGATTCTCTTTGCCTACGTATACGGGTCGTTTCTGCACGGTCCCTTCCGCGACATCGATATCGGCGTCTTCCTGCAGGACGGCAGCAGCGGAGCAGCCGAGCCGCTCCGATACGAGATGGCGCTTGAACAGGAACTGGAAGATGCCATGGGCGTGCCCATCGACGTCAGGGTCCTGAACGCCGCGCCCCTGCCGTTCGCTTTCTCGGTCTGCGAGGCCGGGGAGGTGCTCGTCTCCCGCGACGAGAAGGCTCGCTGCGACTTCGTGTGCAGGATCTATACCCACTACCACGATTTCGCCTACTACCGGGAACGTTACCGGAGGGAAGCACTTGGTCTCCTACGATAGCGAGAAGGTCACCGCCCTCTCGTCGGAGCTGGTGCAGGCCCAGGGCGGGGTGACGGATCTTGCGGTCGCTTGAAGGTGCCGCGAGCCCGTGCTCCGGAGAGATCGGCCCCGGCCCGGGGCGCACGAGAACCTGTTTCAATGCAGGCGATCCCTGTGATCCGGCTGAGAAGGTCGCTCGCGAGGATTATGTCGGAGCGATCAGAACCGTTCCAACCCCGAAGTCCACAACGGCATCGTGTCACCGTTCAGGATCGCCTGCACCGCATCGCGGATGTCGGCGACGCCGCCCACGACCGGCAGGCAGGAGAACCCGATCCACCCGACCATGTAGTAGGGCGACGAAGCGGTCTCCTCCCCGACCAGCCAGTAGAACGACCCGTCGGGCAGCCCGGTCTCCCCGAAGACCGCGCCGGCCAGGATCTCGCGCCCGATCTTGGCGAGGTTGATCTCGCCGCTCGCGGCAGGCGTCAGCGGGTCGGGGTCGGCGCCGTCGCGGAGGCCGTCACCGTCGGTATCCGGGTTGAAGGGATCGGTACCGTACTCGAATTCCGCTAGATCATTCAGCCCGTCGTCGTCGGTGTCCGCCTTGTTCGGGTCGCTCCGCTGCCTGAAGTAGGTGTTGCCATTCTCGTCGGTGACGGATTCTCCAGCCTCAAAACCGTCTGAAAGCCCGTCCCCGTCGGTATCGACCGCATACGGGTCAGGCGCATGCCAGTTGCCGAAGCCGTCGCGGTAGCCGTTCTCGTAGATGTCCGGCAGCCCGTCCCCGCCCAGGTCGTCGCTGGTCAGGGCCGCGGTCACCC
>JAEWMO010000114.1 GCA_023457135.1 Methanobacteriota archaeon
CCGGACGACTTTTTCTGCCGTGAGGGCTGCATACAGGCGCAATTTTAACGACGCAGTTACCGGGGGGCAAATTTATATTTCCAACCTCCAATAAGACTGATCGAACAGCCATGTCCGTCACGCAGGATCTGATCCGGGAGAAACGTTCCAGGATTCTCGCAATAGCCAGGCGGCACGGCGCCACGAATCTGCGGATCTTCGGGTCGGTCGCCCGCGGTGAAGCGGGGCCGGAGAGCGACCTGGATCTCCTGGTGGACCTGGAGCCAGGGAGGAGCCTCCTCGATCATATCGCGCTCATCCAGGACCTGGAGGAGGCTCTCGGGTGCCGGGTGGATGTGGTGACGGAGAGAGCACTCAAGGGACGATACAGAAAGCGGATCCTCGGAGAGGCAGTGCCGCTATGAGGGACGGGGACGAGCGGCTCCTCGATATGCTGGAAGCGATCGAGGATATTGAGCGGTATGCGGTCCGGGGCAGGGAAGCGTTTTTGCGGGATGAGTTGGTGCAGGTCTGGATGGTTCACCACCTTCAGATCATCGGGGAAGCCGCTGCACGACTACCTTCCGATCTGCGAAGCGCTTCTCCCGATATTCCGTGGAAGCAGATAATTGGCCTTCGGAACATCCTGGTTCACGCATACTTCCGTGTGGACCCCGACGAGATCTGGGTGGTCGTGGACCGCGATATCCCCGCACTCAGGGAGGAGGTCGTGAGGCTCCTCTCCACACTTCCAGGCGCTGAAGACGCCGAATAACGCCCCTTTTCGGATTCTCTGAAACGAACAAGCGCAAATCCCCGCATGATATCCGTTACGGTCAGGCTTTTTCTCTTCGACGTCGTAGTGTTCACCGGGAGGGTTACCAGGATGACCGATGCAAAGACCACCCGGGAGCTCGTCTACGAGACGAACCGGGATGTGAAGTGGATCTGTAAGATGCTGCAGAGAATGGAGGCGCAGGACGAAGAGTTTGAGGGCCGGATCCGGGCACTGGAGGGCTGGCGGGCGGAGAAAGTGGGTGAGGAGCGACTGGCCGAAGGGCAGGAGCGTGAGAAACCCGGAGGGTTTCGAGAGCGGCGGCTCTCGACGGTCAGCGCCGGGGCCGGCGGGGTCGTGGGCGGGGTGGTGGCGATGATCGTGAATGTGCTTGGCGGGGGGTGACGACACTCGCCTCAATCCTTATCCGTCTATCTCTTCTCCGTCCTCTTCGCCAGGTTCCCCATCGTCGGGCTCGTCTTCTGTTTCCTCAGGGTTATATAGAGCAGTGGGGTTCGGGAACGCTCAGTATGATTGCCGCATGCAGACGTGACGGCCTCGCGGAGCCGCAGTTCCGTGAAGCCGGTAGTGACTTCGTCGTCTCCTTTACAGGTTCAGTGCTTACTACACTTCTGGAACACCCTGAACTGCTGAACGAGCGGCAACGGGGCGTCATCGAGTATCTCAAGACCCATCCGTCCATATCGACAGACGATTACGGAACCATTTACGGATGCACTGCACGGACCGCACGGTGTGATCTCTCCGCTCTTACTGAAATGGGTATCATCGCCGTGAAACGGGAGGGGAGGCTGCGGCGATACGTACTCAATCCATCATTCCGGTCATTGCGGACAATCACGGACAGAGCCCGAACTGAGGAAGGTGTGTAAAACCTGTAATCCAGGGGCGAAACTGCCTGAAACAAGAGAACCTGTCCCTGATCCTGATAGCAGTATCCGGACAATTGCGGACAGGGTGTGGCGGTCGCTCACGGGATCCTGAAGGGTGTGCCCGGTGTCATGCAAACCCTCATATGGGATCGAGTAAGATATTTCTTACGGGGGTCTATGGATATCGGTATCACCAGACTGAGTTCAAAGGGGCAGATTGTCATTCCAGCATTCATGCGGAGGGGGCTTCCTGAGGGTACACAACTGCTCATCGTCAGGGAGGGGGACCGCTTTATTGTAAAACCGCTTGATGAACTGGAGCCGGAGCTGAAAGAGGATATTCTCTTTGCAGAGAGGACAGAGCGGGCGCTCCAGGAGTTTAAAGAGGGTAAATTTACCAAGAAGAACCAGGACGATTTTATTCGTGATCTTGAATCATGGTGACCGTTGCCTACGGCGCGTCCTTTGAGAGAACGATCCGGAAGATCCGTGACGGCAGAACAAAGGACCGGGTGAAACAACAGATCCTCAAGATCATCGACAATCCAAAGATCGGAAAACCGATGAGATATGGCAGAAAGCAGACGAGGGAAGTATATATCCCTCCATTCCGGCTCTCATACTGCTATGATGAGCGAAGTGATCTCCTGATCTTTCTGGACCTCTACCATAAAGACGATCAGTAACGAATAGCAACGCTCTGTAAGTATGTGTTTTTCGCGTTCAGGGACTATTACCCCATTTATGCAATAACCCCGGCCGTTTGCGGCGCATCGAGCCCCCTCTGTCCAGGGGCTCCGGTGCGGCGGCGGAGTCTGGCTCGTCCGATCTTTTCGATTAACGACGTGTGCTCCGTCAGGGTGTGATGGGCCGGGAGGGTCCTGGCTGCTCCACTCTTAGGACGGGAAGATCGCATACTGGATGAGGCCATGATCGCATTAAAAAAATGGAATGGGTATTTTGTGCACATAAGGCATAAAATCTGTCCAAGTGTGTTCAGGACAGGCATTATGATCCCATTGATCCCGTTGCGATCCTGCTATGTTCTCTTGCTATCCCTCTCTGCGTACATCTGCAAGTAGCGTACGCCTGGCCCGGTTGTTCCCTCTTTGCGAAGAATGCCGCTTTGAACCATCGCCTTAAGATCCCGTGTTGCGGTCGCCTTCTTCGCGTTGTTGAGTTTTTGATACTCCTGGTTTGAGATGGAACCCCGCCTCTTCAGGTAGTTTACGGCAGCGATCTGCCGCTCATTCAGCCCGAGTGAATCAGCCGCTCTCCGGTGTAGGATCATTCCGGAGGACGAGGCTGAACCCCGGGGACGTGTAAGCAAACACCGGCAAAACACCGGTCCATCCCGATCGCCGCTCACTGAGTAGCCTGAACCGCTACCCAAAAAACTTGTATAATCCACGTGATCAATGGTATGATCATGAGATATACGGTAGTGCTCGAACCGCAGGAAGAGGGCGGGTTCACCGTCCAGTGCGTTGAAATCCCGGGAGCGATCAGTCAGGGCGAGACACGGGAAGAAGCACTTGCTAACATCAAAGAAGCGATAGAACTCGTTCTTGAGGTGCAGTGGAAAGAGGTGCGTCGGCAGGCATCAACTGTACGTCACGAGATATCGAAGGTTGACGTAGCCGATGTCGCATAAGCTGCCGGTTGTCTCCGGGGAAGAGATGGTGAAGTACCCTGCCCGGCATGGTTTCGTTCCGCAACGGCAGACCTCGTCCCATGTTGTCGTGCAGAAGGGGTGGCGGGTCTTTTCTGTACCTCTACACCGGGAATTGAAGAGAGGCACCCTGAATGGCATCCTCAAACAGGCCGGGATTGATGGGGAAGAGTTCAGGCGCACCTTCAGGTGATCGCATCTTGGAAAAAACCCGATGTACCGAGAATATCCCCTATAAGATAACGGGCATGCGTTGAAGATCCACTAACAGCAGAAGGCTTCCCCGGGAGAAAGTGAGAGGCCGCCTCGGGGCGAAGGGTTACGGGGGAGCCACGTCTGCTCGCCCGGGGCTTGCAGAACCGTGAACGTCCGCCGCCGCTCCTGTCCGGCGTATCAGCCCCTTCTTTCCAGGCATCTTCTTCCCTTTTCAGTCTGGCGGTATTTCTGGGTTGGGCTTTTGGGCGAATCCGGCTGCGTCATTTGAACAAATCCCGCCTGAATCGCCGGCCTCAGATAATCATACAGGAATGTGGGCCGGTGACTGAGTCCCAGGCATTGCATTGCATCTTTTGTCCCGGATGGCTTCTCCTTCAAGCAGATCAGGAGGCGCCGTACTTGTTCGGTTACTTGTTCGGTTACTTGTTCCTCAGTCCCTTCTATGGCTTCGCGCTGAATTCCTGGTGAGATCTTCTCCGCAAGAAAAACCGTAAACCGAACTTTCATCCCGATCTCTTCGAGCACAGGCTCAGGCAGGCTCTGCTTCTCTGCCTCGTCCAGAATGCGGCGGAACCCACTACCCCATTGCTCGATCAGACCCAGTTCTCGAAACACACGGGCGATGACGCGGTTGCGGATTTTAGATACGCCCTGCCTCACATCCTCGATGGTCATGCCCGGAAGCAGAATGCCCGGATTTTCTATCTCCACCCGGTCGTCATAGATGGCAACCCGCAGAGGCGCACCGATCTGCGAATAATCGGCATCCTGCGCCTCCTTTCACCGGCGGCCAAAAAAGGAACCCTCCCGCCCTTCAGAACGGGAAGATCGCGTACTGGATATACCAGACGTACTGCACCACCTGTATCCAGAAGTGGTAGCCCTCCCAGCAGCTCGTGGCGAACCGGAAGTCGACGACGAGCTCCCAGGCGAGGGGGAAGAACATCAGCACCGGGACGGCATAGGCGAGGAGGCGGGGAGAGGCTCGGCGGGCGATGACGGCGGCATAGAGGACCGCGGTCCCGGCGAGGAAGAGGTAGGTGAGGGTCGTGACGAACGTGACCTGCTCTCCAAGGTTCCGGCCGGCGATGACCTGGAGGACGACGAAGATGAGCGGGAGGTCGATGATCGCGAGCCAGAAGAGGGTCCGGAGCGCCTCCCGCACCCCGTCTCCGTCGAGACCGGCGTATTTGAAGGCATAGATACCGATGACGAGCATGGGGAGGTAGGCCGGGGAGAGGTAGCGCATGTCGGGGACGATGCCGGGGCTTGCCGGCATCCCGGGGATCTGCCTGATGTAGGTGAGCACTACCAGGACGGTGGCGAGGGCGAAGAAGGCGAGGAGCCGTGCGTCGCGGGGGCTGATCCCGGTCGATCTTTTGCGGATGAGTGCGTAGCCGACCGCCCCGGCGAGGAGGAGGGCGAAGAACGATATCGGCGAGACCTGGAAGAACGCGGCGGACCCGGCCCGGGCTGGCTCGAAGAAGGCACCGTAGAGGCCGGAGAGGAGGCTGTCGGGCCGGAGAGCATACTGCCCGAGCACGGTGCTCCAGAGGCTCTCCGTCCCGGACGGGATCTCTCTCCCTGCGGCGGAGGCGTAGCCTGCCGTCCAGGGGAGAATGAAGGGGTGGCCGGAGAGCCCCCAGTTGTTCACCAGGAGCGGGAGGGCGCCGAGCGGGACTCCGGCGGCGGCGAGAACGGCCTTCCCGACCTCCCGCCGGCCTTTCCCCGCCGCGACGGCGAGGGCGAAGAGGAAGAACCCCACAGCGAGCGCCGGGCCAAGTTCCGGCCGGGCGAAAGCCGTCCACCCGACGGCGATGAACGACCCAAAGAGGTAGAGGACGTTCTCCCGCGTGAGGTAGAGGGTGAAGCAGTAGAGCGCGAAGGCAAAGAAGAGTGCGACGAGCGCGTGGTCCTTTGCATTCCCCGACCAGAAGAGGTACGAGGAGCAGCAGACCGTTGCAGCGAGCCCGAAGAGCCCCCACCGGTCGGAACTGAGGACTTCGCGGAAGATGAGGAAGGCGACGACTGCGAGGAGGGCGAAGGCGAGGCTGTTTGTAACGACGATTGCGGCGACCTCGGGGTAGACTCCCAGATCATAGGGCTGCACCCCCCGCACGAACCAGAACGGCCGGTAGAGGGCTGCATTGAGGACGAAAAGTATCCCCCAGGAGATAATCCCGGCCCAGGTCCAGGGGATCCCCTGCCAGCGGGCATACTGCGGGTACCAGAACTCGATCATGAGGAGCAGGGCGAGGAGGAGAGCGGACCAGAGGAGGAGGACGGCAAGGCGGAAGTCGTCGCCGAAGAGCGAGAAGAGGTGGTAGGCGGGGAGCGAGGCGATGGGGAGGGCGAGGGTGTAGCAGAGGGTGTCGTGGTGGGAGGCGGCGTAGTCGGAGGCGCCGTAGGGCTCGTAGCCGAAGAGGAGGTCCTTGCCGGTGATAAGGTGGTTCAACTGGTCGGCGGTGATCCACTCGTCGGTGAGGTATATCACGGGATAACCCAGGGCTCCAGAGACAATTAGAAGTAAAGTGGCTATGGCTAAGCACTCTTTATACAGTTTGTCCACAAAGAATGGAGTTATTGAGTGTTATCTATTAAAATCTGCTCTTTATCATTACCAAAATGCCCGATAATCAAGACATGGTCTGAGCCGGATGGTAACGGGCTGTCAAATATTGTATAAATGTCACTAATTTAAACTGATGTAAAGGGAGATACGCTAACACTAGCCGGTATTTTGTTGGAATCGTGAGCGAATACGTATTAGATCCCAATTTGGATTATTAGAGCGTTTAAACTCGGCAGGTCCACTCCACTCTGAACTGTTACTTGGATTATCACACCTGCAATCTGGTTTGCGCTAATTGCGTTATTCTTCTGGTTTCAGCATTCTCAGTAAGCAGGAGCGTCCTCATACGAGGGATCGTAAAAAGGAGGTTAGAGGGTTGTGTCGAGCAGCGGCTGCTCGGTGCCATCTGCAAACTTACCCACGACTGTCACCGTGTGCTGTGTGGGGGTGTTGCTAACGCCTATCGTCATCTTTGTACCAACGCTGGGCTTACCTGCGTTAGTAGCGTCGGTAGATCCCACTACATTGGAGTCACTTGTGGTCTTACTCGAGTAGTAGGTATCTCCATCAACAATGATCTTCAGGTACTGCAGACTCGCGTCATCGGATCCTCCAACATAGGTGACTACCACATCGTCCGCCTGGAGCTTCGCCGTAACGCCCACAGTCTTCGTGCTCTGCACATCTCCGGCCATGTTAAAGACGAACATAGCGATAACCGCAGCGAGGATCACCGTGATGGCCACCATGAGGATGACGCCGATCACCGGTGAGACTGCATCTTCATTCTGCTTGAAGTTCAGCATACTCATACTCCTATTAGACCTCACGCCCCTGATGAGGCTGTAAGTCGTCGAGACTACCTACTTTCTAATTATATATAAATATTGCGTAGTGATCCTTTCCGGAATTATTTAATATTGTCTGACATGGCTGTGCGAAAGATCTTTTCATCCCATAAAGGAGTTGTTGAAAAGAACAAATGGGCCCATACGGCCGTTTCCAGAATAACGTGGGTTCAATGCTCCCCGAATGTGCTGCCGGGCCCCGGGGGAGCCTCCGGGGGTGCGGCAGGTGGTGAGGATTTCCGGCCCGTATCGGGCCCGGATTTTTTCGTGTGCGCGACTGGCGGGAGCGAAGCGACCGGCAGGAGCGGGAGCACCGGAGGAACGAGGGGAGTTCCTCACCCATCTACCAAACTTCGCGTTCTTCGCGGCTTCGCGTGAGGCTCTATCACTCCCCTGGCTGAAAACTCACGCGAAGCCGCGAAGTGCGAGCGAAGCGAGCTTGAGCACCGCCAGGTGCGAAGTGCGACGGTTTTACGAACCGGAGTTTGAGAAGCCATCAGGCTTCGAAGGACGACGGGCCGAAGGGTGCGACGTTCCAACGGAATGGAGCTCGAGCACCGGAGGTGCGGGTCCGGAGTTGGAGCACCAGAGGTGCGATAACCGGTGTTCCTGAGGTTTGACTGCCTTCGTGGGAACAAAACGGCCCGCGGGGGTGCGGGGAACCGGTGAGAGGCAAAAGAAGGTTCGGAGCATCCGGCCGGCGGTCGGGGAGGCCATGCCCGCCCGACCCGGTTAAACCCGACGGATCTCGAGAAGTATGTGCCATGAGCGATTATACGGTGATATAACCTGAACCCGGACCCGCCGTGAGACCGGCAGGTGCAACGCAGGGACCGGTGCTTGTTGCAGGGGTATGTTCATGATGCGGCGGACGGTAGATTTCGAGGAGAGGTACGGGGTCAGCATCAACGGGCTGAGATCCACCGAGGAAGTGGATGCCTGCGTCGAGAAGAAGGCCGGGGTGAGACTGAGAGTGGTGGCGGCCTCCGGCGATATGACGGACAGGGCCGGGAACGGCCTCAGCGTGAAAAGATACGATATCGAGAAGCTTCTCTATAACGCCCTCAGATGACATTTTAATGGGGGTACATCGAGGAAGCCGTGCTTCTGTATTTCGAAGATGAACTCGAACCGAAAGAAGAGATCACAGTTCTAGCGCAGACAGAACTACAGGTGCATTCCGTTGCCAGAGCTTCCGGTTGTTAGCAGCCCGGCTCTTTGTCGTGCAGATCCAGTCCGGCGATATGGCGTATGTGGCGCACCGAGATCCACGCGGAAGTGTGCATGGACCGGAACGTTCCGGATGGCCTCCGTGTTCGCCGGGACGCTCTGTGAAATGCGACCCAAAATCCTTATACTCCTTATTCACCTATGGTTTATCATGTCCACGACGATCCAGCTTCAACCGGAGACCAAGTCCCGTCTGGACGCCCTGAAAGCCCATCCTCAGGAGAGCGATGACGAGACGCTCAACCGTATCATGGACGTATTATTCGATCCGGAACCGCTCTCCGAAGAGACGCTGCAGCGTATCGAAGAAGGGCTTGCAGACATGCGGGCCGGTCGCTGCCGCTCGCTCGAGGAGATCGCTCGGGAACTGGGTCTGGAATGATCTGGCGGATTGAATTCACCCACGGAGCGGAACGCGATCTGAAACATCTCCCGAAGTCCGATGGACAACGGATCAAAGATGAACTAACCTCGCTCGCGGAAGAACCGTTCCCCCATTTGCATGTCAAAAAACTGAAGGGGCACCAGAGTAGCCCGCTGTATTCTCATCGTGTGGGCCCGTACCGGATCATTCTCGCCATCGAGAACGGGGTGATGACCATCACCGTGATCGAGGTCGGAAACCGGAGTAACGTCTATCGGAAGTATTGATGTGTCGCGAGAACTGCGAAACGAATAGGCCTATCTCAACTCATTAGCCGGCACGCGACAACCGTACTCGCCGTCACCTTATCTCAGGAGTTTTGGCGTGTGGATGCGGGCGCTATGCCCTCTTGCAGAACAGGGAACTTTCGGCTTTGTTGGACCCAGATCCGTCTGCTCCAGGTGGTCGCATTTCGGGGGTACTCCAGAGCGCGGCTTTCCACCGGGTTCGCACCTTTGGTGCTCATGCTCCGGACGTCCCGTCCATCGCACCTGGCGGCGCTCACGCTCGCTGTGTTCACGTCCCGAAGGGCCGTGTCTTCTCGAGCCGTCGTCTCCAGTACCGGAATCAGGAGGCGCTCATCCTCGATCGTGAGAATAACCCGATACCGGCCTACCCGGAGCCGGTAGACGGGAGTCTTAGAAAGCCCGGCCCGTTTCCGGACATGCCGGTAGGGGGTCCGCCCCCGGGGGAAAGCCTGCCAGGCCGGGGTAGTTCCGGCCG
>JAEWMO010000115.1 GCA_023457135.1 Methanobacteriota archaeon
CCGGCGGTCTCGACGAAGTTGACGTTTGCCCCCTCGGGAAAGGAGGGGTGGTTCCGGATGGCCGGGCCGGCCGTGGCGATGTCGACGGCGCCGATCTCTTTGACGAAGACGACCGCGTGGGGGACCCCCGTGTTTGCGGCGTAGACGGTGAAGCCCCGGATCTCTTCCTTATACTCTCCGTTCCCGGTTGCCGGGATGCCGCTCCGCTCGAACGCCGGCGTCGGCATCGTGATCGTCGCGGTGAACTCGTCCTCCGCGTAGCCCATCGTCACCGGCACGATCCCCGCCCCGGTCTCGACCGAACAGGACTCCTTGATGTAGCCGGCGTCGTAGGCGTACTTCGCGAGGCACCGGATGCCATTCCCGCACATCGCGGCCTCGCTCTCGTCGGGCTGAAAGAGCCGCATCCGGACGTCGGCGGCCTCGGACGCCTGAAGAAAGAGGACGCCGTCGGCGCCGATGCCGAACCTGCGGTCGCAGTAGATTGCCGCAAATCCTCCCTTCATCTCCTCGGGGATGATCTCCTGCTGGAATTCGTCGATCAGGATGAAGTCGTTGCCGTTTCCCTGCAGTTTGATGAACGTGATCTCCATGGTGTTGCCTCTCCTGTGTATGTTAGGGGCGGCGGGAGATAAATCGTGATGCCCGGGTGCAGCTGCACGACAAACCCCTTTTCACGGCCACGTCGTCAGCACCACGTAGTACGATCCTTCGTATTCCAGAAGCGGGTACAGCCCCCTCTCCCCCTGGGGACCGTAGGCATCGTGGAGCGCTTTGCTTTCCGCGTACGAGACGTTCGTCCCCCCGATGACGCGCTGGTCCCGGTAACCCCACTCCCACGCCGACGGGTTCCGCTCCTCGCCCCGGATGACCGCGCTGAGTGCGGGATGCCGTTCGAAGTCCTTCTCGGTCAGGGGGACGATCGTGCTCTCTCCCGGCTCAGTTCTCTCCATGACGTAGAGCATCGGCTGCCCGCCGGAACTCTCGTGAGCATAGATGATGAGGGCGTCGGCGAGCATGAGGCCGAGGACGACGGCAACGATGCCGGCGAGGCCGCAGACGGCGACGATCCCTGCCATCTTGAGCCGGTTCCTGGATTTCGGTTTGCTGTCTTCTTCCATTCCAATATCACCTTTTGTGACTCGATCTTAGGGAATCGCGATGAGAAAGTAGTAATACGCATTGTCATATTCGAGGTACGGCTGGTTCCTTGCCTCGACGTCGGGACCAAACGACTCGATAAGCACTCCCCGTTCAACGTATGTCACCGGAGCACTCCCAATCGTTCGCTTGTCAAGGACACCATAAGGTGTCTCTCCCGAATACCAGGCTCCGGGATCCCGGTTGCCGCCCCGGATTGCCGAGTCGAGCGCGGGGTTCTGCTCGAAGTCTTTCTCGGTCAGGTAGATGATCGATGCATTTTCCGGCCGTTCTCCCCGGACCTCCCAGACGCTCAGCATCGGAGACCCGCTGCTCGCTGCGAGCCAGGTGAAGAGTATGGTACCCGCGAGCACAACCGTCGCGACGAGGAGGACGACGCCGATGAACGCCAGAACCCCCACGATAACCAAACGTCTGTCAAGTTTCGATTTCATGTGATCTCCTCTATGCTTTCATCCCGGATGCGACGGCAACGACG
Source organism: Methanobacteriota archaeon (assembly GCA_023457135.1). Taxonomy (GTDB): domain Archaea; phylum Halobacteriota; class Methanomicrobia; order Methanomicrobiales; family Methanoculleaceae; genus Methanoculleus. The sequence goes on from JAEWMO010000115.1 coordinate 1,640, forward strand.
TCGGCGGGGCCGAAGGCGGCGATGAGCCCCGCCCTTTTGAGTTTATCCTCTGATTCCGGTATCCTGGTTTCTTCCATTCCGTTCACCTGTTGTGGCCCGCTCCTAGTGGAGCAGAACGCGGGTGGCGTAGTACACTCCGTCGTACTCGAGGTATGGCCGGTTCTCCGTATGGACGCCGAAGGCCTCGACGAGTGCGAGGCTTTCGACCCCCGTCATCGGGGCCAACCCGGACGTCGGCACGTCGGGATCCCTGCCGGCCTCCCGAATCGCGGAGGCAAGCGCCGGGTGCTGCTTTAAGTCCCTGTCGGTCAGGTGGATGACGGATGCATTCTGTTGCAGATCTTCCCCCCTGACTACCTGCACGTCCAGCTCCTGCGGAAGACCGTCGATACCGGTGATCAGGGCAACGAGGGCCGTATACGCGAGCACAACCGTCGTGACGAGGAGGACGGCGCCGATGAACGCAAGAACTCCCATGACGATCAAACGCCTGTCGAATTTTGATTCCATGAGACCTCCTCTGCTATCGCCACCCAATCTGTCGGACAATGCCCTGGGTAACCCTATTTCCACACTGACAGATCCCGTCCATCTCCTTGAGTGTCATGCCTCGCTTCTGATCATGCTCTGTTTTCATGTGGGGGATCACCGGGGCTCCTCTGGGTAGTTATGCCGGTTCACCAGGAGGGCATATCCGCCGTCGGCGGTCCGGATGACCGAGACAGTGTTGCCGATCAGTTCGAACGTGGCATTCAATTCGGTATCCCACTCCTGGAGCCCATCGGCATTGAACTTCATAATGTGGGGGACGCCTACCTGGTCGGGGAGGATCAGGTACCGAGATGTGCGATGGTACCTGACTGCACCGGACACATACTCTCCATCGTCTGTTTTGATGATGGGCGCCGAGGCGTTGAGCGCCTTCTCCCCGATCATGTTCCCGTCCCGGTCGAACATGACCTCCTCCAGCGTTACGTTGCTGTAGATAACGGTACATTCGCCCCCCGGTTCCTCGCTCATGAAGACTACATGGTTGTACTGCGACGGACTGCCGAGTGTCGCCTCCCAGAGCATATCGCCTGCGGTGTCCAGCCGGAGCAGCCACACGTCGGAGCCGTTCCGATCCGGGAGGTAGGTCGTGCCGCCTACCAGGTACCCGCCGTCCGAGGTCTGGATGACGGCCCTCGTGCTGTCCCGGTCGTCGGTCCCGTAGGTCTTTCGCCACTCTTCTGTCAGGTTTTGATCACTCTTGAGCACCAGGAGATCTCCACCGGCGGTCCCGGCGACGACGACCCCGCCATCGGCGGTCCCCACGACCGACTGCAGGATGCCATCGATCTCGATGTCGGTATCCTGGATGTTCCCCGCAGGATCGAAGAGCAGGACCCCTGACTCACCCACTGCTACGACGGTGCCCCCGGTCGTCTCGGCGACGGAAGCGACCGGGGCTCCTCTGCCGGTGGCGTTCCAGACGACGGAACCGTTGCCGTCGAGTTTGAAGACCCCGTAGGACTGATCCCCGCGCCAGGGCCGGACTTCTCCCCCGATGAGATACCCGCCGTCTGCCGTCTGGATCATGCTCGTTGCGATATCGTCTCCCCCGGTATCGATGACCGTCTGCCACTGCTCAGCTCCTCCGGCATCGACCTTGAAGACCATGATGTCGCGGCCCACCCCGTACTCCGGCACAAGGCACCCTGCCACAAGGACCATCAGAAGACAGAGTGCGGCCGCCGGGATGCCGAGCCATCTGTAGGCAGTTGGTTTCACGTTCGCTCCTTTATATGGTTGCGTTGCATAGTTCATCCCTCCTGGTGGAAGGACCCGCGACTGAGTGCAAAACTCCGGGTGTACTTATGATTCTGCGGATCTCCTTTTTCTGGGGTATACCACCATCATGCACAACCCTGGTGCTCCCAGACAAGTTATCCACTCTGTACCTCTCGTCGAAATGCGATTACGACCCCGAGTATGATACCGAATACGACGACGGATATGAGCACAGCCTCCAGGTACAGGATAATCAAGCTCATGATGAGAAAGCCCATTTCGGGCAAGGGCAGAAACGTCAGCAACTGGAAGGCTGGTGAACCGGTGCCTTCACCCCCGAACGCCGTCGCAAACCCGTAGACCAGAAGCAGGGCTACCGTGATCACGGACCCGGAGAAGAGAATTTTGGAGAGATGCCGATCGGGAAGGCGATTCCTGATTAGCATGAACGCCGTCAACACACCCATCAGCATGATCACCAGGTTCAGTACCGGTAAAATCGGTCGGATCAACGGCACGAAGGAGAGAACCGGCACCAGAACGGCCAGGAGCAACCCGATCAAAACCGGAGCAAGTTTGCCTATAACGGGTTGCGCCTTCGCGAAAACGTGATAGAACCCTAGGGAGAGAACGCCGATGAAGACAGCTGGAAGGAGAACAATAAGCAAGACAAAGATGACAACAGACAGGTATGAAAACATTGGCTCCATAGTAAATCTCACCGATAAAAGAGGAGGGAGAGCCTCCTCAATCTCTCATGTATTTCACCAGACCGAGAGTATACTTCGCTGTATCGAGAAGACAGTTCTCGGTAATCGATCTGACATCCGGGTCGGTTTCGAACGTGTACCGGTGATTATACACCAAATAGTAAAGTTCATCATCGTAGTTCTTCGCATACCCAGCAAGTGACTGCGTCGAACTTGACGGATCGGTTATGGTGTAATAATACCAGTTGTCCTGGATGACGGATATGAAGTTGTATCCCTCTCCACCATCCTGATCCCAATTAGTTGCGACATAGGCCTCATAATCACCGTGAACCCATGAATTCAGCGCCTGTTCAAGTTCCATACCGGTATGGAGCGGGTTTCCTACATCGGTCAGGAAATGGCTTGAATACCCAAGGTTTGTGTATGCATCGTACATCGACGGCTGATCGTAGTAGTCCCCGGCAATGGTTACATAGTTTTCACATTGTGCCGGAGCATAGCCTGTCCCAAGCACAGGGTCGTAGTAATGATCGTAGGAGTGACACACAATCTGGATAAAGGTGTCCAACCACTCAAACCCGGTTGGGGGCCAAACTGGAGACCAAGAATCAGGATCGTCTGCTGCGTTGTGAGCGTACGTAGCATACGTGGATGAAACACCCCACTTCAAACAGGAGATCTCTATGATATCCTGATGACAGGGCGCCGCCCACCACCGGATGCTGTTTTCAGCCGCAAATTTGTCGTTCAGATACTCGGCGAGCGCTTCATCGGCCTGAGCAAGGATGGAATTTTCCTCTTCGGTCAAGGTATGCTCACCAGGAGATACGAAAGTCACCTCAGTTCGACCGTCACGTTGGGTCACAGTCACAGGATACTTTGCCCAGATTTCCATGAGCCCCTCAGATAACATCTGTTTTTTCTCATCGGAAATTTGAGTCATCTTCAAATCATTCAGGGCATTTTTCTTTCCTTGCTCGTCGGCAGCAAACAGTGCCCAATGAGGCGTTGCTTTTTTCACATTCTCATCGATCGTAAAAAGTGAGCTAGACAGTGTCTGCCCGTTTGCCGCAACTACAGGCATCGGCTGCTCAACCAGAACCTCAGAGGTCGCTGCTGCCGTCGGTACAAGACCCACACTCACCAGCAACAGTGCCAGGAGCATGGAGAATGTCTGCATTCCAGTTTTTGCTTTCATGTGTTCCAACTCCGTTTTCGTTCACCGGAGGCAGAAGGGGCACACGTTTAAGTACGCAGAACGCTTACGTTTCCATTGCCTCCGGGCGCGCGGGACGTTCATCCGACGATTGGCAAACCGGCTGGGTGAACCTCCGCACTGGTGCAGGCGCCGCCTACGGCACCCACAATTGCTCACTTGTCAGTTTTGAGATGTATCTTTTCTGGGACAAACACCAACTCAATGGGCAGTTTTTCCGGAAAATAGCAGGGATAACGTCCTGGGATCACTCTAGGCACCCACCTGCAACGGACCCGACCCGGGAGAACTCCCGCCCGATGACAGAAACTGCGCCGGAATGAGCAGAAGTGCTCCAGCAGGTCCGGTGCAGGGACGCTCTCGCCGTCCACCGCGCGGGTCGCCCCTGGCATGCCCGCGCTACACCCTGCATCAGAATCAGGCAGGGTGCCACCGCCCGGCGGGAGCCCCTTCAGGGCCATGTCATCAGCACCACGTAATACGCACCCTCGTGCTCCAGAAGCGGGTACAGCCCCCTCTCCCCTCCGGGACCGTAGGCATCGCGGAGCGCCTTGCTCTCTGCGTACGAGACCTGAGCGCCCCCGATGATGCGCTGGTCCCGCGAGCCCCACTCCCACGCCGACGGGTTGTGCTCCTCGCCCCGGATGACCGCATCGAGCGCGGGGTGCTGCTTGAAGTCCTTCTCGGTCAGGTGGATGACGGATGCATTCTCCGGGGGAGCAGCCGGGACCCTCATGACGGGCGGGCATACCAAGAGGGCGGTGCCTCCTGTGTAGGTCTGCTTCATGCCGTTTTTCCTCCAAGTTTTCGTCCTCGGATAACGGGGCGGAACGTGGACAAACTCCAGACCACAGGACCCACGCCGAAGGGGAGGAGCCGCCGCCTGACCCTCCGGCATCAGGCCGCTCCCGTTGCTTTACGGATGAAGACGAGGTGACCCCAGGGGGAGGACGACGCCGGTTGCTCCCCGGGCCGTGACCAGCCGGGTTCCGTATCGATCTTGATACCCGCCAGAACGTGCCACGCGGTGTCGTCCGCGGCGGGCTGTATTCCCACGACCTCCGAAACAGGTGTCAGGTTGAGCGAACCAGTGGCGCTCGGGGTAAAGTATCCGCACTTGGTAGTCCAGACGACGCCTGTCGTGTCGTGAGCGTGAAACCCGACCGGGTGGCCGAACAACCCGGAGAATGTGCCGAAGATATCGAAGGTATTCAGGAATTTACCGGCAACGTCTCCAGGGGACACCGGGTATCGTGGGGAGGTCTGGGGGCTGGATTGGCTGAAAAATCCACCAAAAGACTTCAAGGAGTAATACGCAGCGTTCAGGTCGTAACTCGTGCAAAATCCCAAGTTTCTCCAACCATCCTCTGGCGTCATGGCGATGTGAGATCCGAGACAGAAGTACTCGTGGCCCTGATCGTAGTCATTAGAGTGCTGGTAAAGTGCCGTTGTTGCGATCATCTGCCCGACACCCAGGTATCTCCGGACGGTTGTATGGCGTGCAACCTCGACATACTCATCGGACAAACCGGCCACATCACGGAGATATTCACGCACCGCCAGGGCTTCCTTGCCGGATATCCAGTCCTCCGCCCGGGCCGGAAAACCGTCCGGTGCCGGGGTTGCTCTGTCAGTCACCTCGGCGTAGGATACCGTGGCACCGTCGGGGAGGACACGAGCGTAGTATCCGGCGAGCTCTGCGTCGGGGAGGATATCCGGGAAGAAGACCGCCTCATATCGAAAAGCGCACTCCGGGTTCGAAGGGACGGAGGGGATACCTGGCACGCGGTCCCTCCAGCCAGTTACCTCACGCGGCGAGAGGTTTTCAAGAGATAGGTAGAACGAATCCGTATTCGAGCTGTTGAAATCATCATAAGATGAGTTCCCGGGAAGCGCATAGGCTACATCGATCACTGCAATGCAGACACAAAGTAGCACTACTGTCGTGACAAGGAGGACGGCGCCGATGAACGCAGGAATCCCCACGATAATCAAGCGTCTGTCGAGTTTCAATTCCATGCAATCATCCCTGTTCTGAGACAGGAAGGTCATCAGGCCCCCGGCAAAGACCCCCCGCCGGAGGTCCCCCCGGCGGACATGTTCTCCGGCGGCTTCGTATACGGTCCGCGGGCAGGCGACGTCCAGAGGGTCGGGCCGACGCGTCCGTCGTACGTAACCGTCACCAGCAGGCCGGCGGCCTGTTCGCCGGTCGTCAGGGAGTAGCGGTCGATCTGCACCAGATAATATTCCTGGAACGCCTCTTCACGCGCTTCAGGGCTGCTGCCTTCGGCGACCGAGATCCGGAATGAATAACTCTCGTCCTTCACTCTCTCTACAATTTCCGGATCGGAGAGAGCCACCAGGACGGCATCCGTACGGGAGATGGGCGTCGTCAACGACGAGCTGATGCACTCCGAGAGGTTCGCCGGCTGCTCCTCGACGCAGCCTGCGGAGCATAACAGCAGAAGCGAGAGTGGGACCAAAACGAGCAGGGATAATCTCCGCATCTTCAAGAATCCGTTCATTCTTATCTCCAGCATTCTTTCCCGGCAGAAAGCCGAGGTGTGTCTTTGGCGGGGAGGGTACGTACATCCCGTGCCTTCAGGCGCCAATCGTGAATGGACAGCCTCCGTAGACTTGCAGGCGGCGCATGCGGCACCTCCAAGTGTTCACTGGTCAGTTTTGAGATATACCTTTTCTGGGACAAACACCAGCTCGAAACCTGTCTTTTCTGGAAATGGGTGGGGATAACACCCCGGGATCGTTCTAGGCAACACCGCCTGCAACGGGCCTTTTCCGGGAAAAATCCCGCTCGATGACAAAAGCAGCGCCGGAATGAGCAGAGATGTTCCAGCAGGTCCGGTGCGGGGACGCTCTCGCCGTTCACCGCGCGCAAGCTGCCGTATGTCCCACCGCCATTGATGCTGCAACAATTGCCGTCGCGTCTGTCTCCTTTGTATCGGAAAGATGGTAGTATATACGATGGTTATTTCAGGATATCCTCTCGCTGAGAGGGGAGTAACCTATTAAACAAATTTTGGGACAATATTAGAGATGTCTGGCTCCCCCAGAGATTGAAGGACTCTCTGGAGGAGGCATTCGGCGAACTTTGTAAACACTCCCGTCGTAGGTCACATCAACGAGGAGACTTCCAAGCGGTTCGTACGCAGCGGCATCAAAGCGTTCGATACGGACAACATAGTACTCTCTCAGTTTCTCCTCACGCGCATCCGGGACGCTGAGTTTTCCGACCGAGATCTGGAATGAATCATTCTCGATCGTTTCAGCAACTCCCGGATGGGAAAGAGCAATAATAACCGCATCTGGCCTTGAGATTGGTTCTGTCAGCGAGAGATCAATACATTCTGACGTATTCATCGATCTCTCCTCAACGCAGCCGGTGCAAAAAACGAGGATTGAGAGAAGTACCACCATCCCCCCAATCGTTCTCTGTCTATGCGATCCATGTATCGACCCTGTACGCATTCGACCACCATGGTTTGTAGAAATCGCCGTAAACCCCCTCTTGTGTATCTGCGTGGAGTTCCGTTGGATATGCTAATTGCGCATCCAACTGGTTGTTCCACCACACACCATACCCGTTGTAGTAAACATAGGAATCCCACATGTACGAGGTTGACACATCAGAGAACGATCCTGGATCATCTCTGATATATTCATGTACCTCGTTTAGATCACCCTCTGCAAACGGAACATAACCCGTCCGGATGACTTGTCCCTCCCATGAGATCATGTAGGGGTAGCCCTCTGGATACTGCACACTACTGACATAGATCTCAAAATTGTAATCCCTGTTGCCGTCGGTAAGGTCGTAATGCGTGACCCACTCGTTTCCCACATCGTTGTTATCATAGGTGAAGATATAGTAGTGACCCGGACTCCAGTTGACTGTTTCTACACCGATTTCGATCCAGTTATCGGTTGTGTCGATCTTTTTCCCAAGATGAGTCGTGAGATACTGGTATTTGGTCCCACTTGAGGAGCATTCCATCGGTCCGGGGAATACCCTTCCGTTGACACCGCTAAATACCGTATCGAACAGCCACATGCCTGAGGAAAACATCTTTTCTCCTGAAGCCCTGTTATCAGTTAGAATGTTTGTTTCACCATGCATCGAATAGTTTAGCCCTTTCCTCCCCTGTTGTAAGAGGGGTGATACCTGCTTGTCGTCTGCCTCTGCCCATCCGGCGATGTATGAAACACGGGGCAGATTGACGATCGTTTCCGCAATTTGCTCTTCAGAGCATCCTTTACTTCGAAGCTCGTAAACGAATGAGGGAGACCGCTCCTGAAGCGCTGCCACATCCACAATATCCAGCTTCTCAAGCTCGGGTGCCTTGGCATCCATAGCTATCGCCGGCACAACACCCACGCTCACCAGCAGCACGGCGAGAACCAGAGAGAGTGCCCGCATTCCAATCTTTCTATTCATTTCATTTTCCTCCGATAACTTCCCGGAGGCCGGAGCGGCATACCTTCAAGTACGGGAAGAGCATACGTTCCCATTGCCTCCGGGCACGCGGGACGTTCACCCGACGATTGGCAAACCGGCTGGGTGAACCTCCGCACTGATGCAGGCACCGCCTGCGGCACCTACAAGTGTTCACTGGTCAATTTTGAGATATACCTTTTCTGGGACAAACACCAACTCGAAGAGCAGTTTTTCCGGAAAAAAAGGAGGGATAACACCCCGGGATCGCTCTAGGCAACACCGCCGGCAACGGACCCCTTCCGGGAGAAATCTCGCCCAATGGCAAAAGTAACGCCGGTATGAGCAGAAAGGTTCCAGCGATCCGGTGCAGGGACGCTTTCGCCGTCCATCGCGCGCAGGCCGCCCCGGTACGCCAGTACTGCACCAATTTCTTCAGATATGGCAGCTCCAGGCACGATACGTCGTGATGGTCCTCCAACACATGCGCGCAGGTCACTTTCTCCGAGAGTTTGGGCAGCACTGATGAACAGAGCACAGTCTGGACGACAGGGGTGTGTTTATGGCCTCCTCGGAAACAAATGGTTTGTTCTGTCCTATTCTGCCACGCGCCTGCTCAAATACAATGAAGCAGCGGACAGCAGAGCCAACCCGGGTACCAGGTAATGAATAACCTCCTGTGCGGGGCATTCCACAGACCAATAGTAGCAATAGAGGTCAAAGGCAAGCAGGGGGGCGGCGACGATCAGGCCGAACTTCCAGATCCATAGTAGGTATCGTTTCTGCATCAGCACTCCAGCACCTGTTTACTTGATTGTTCCGGACCAGACCTTTTCCGGGGCAAACACCGGCCCAAAACCTATCGTTATGAGAAAAAACAGGCTGCGGCCCCGGGAATTATGGCCCCCGCGTTTGCACAGCATAGACGCATCCACCCTGTGATATCCATTTGAGGACCGAGGACCAGCTCCGGCGGGGAGATGAAGACCGTGAACTTCACCGGAATATTCTCAAATCCCATCTCCCTTGCCCGCTCATCCAGCATCGCATACACCGCTTCTCTCGAGGAGACGTTTTTCGGCGGGGCGGGCCGTTCCAGATGCTCACCCGGTGGTACCCGTCGACGTCGTAGCCGAAATCGATGAGGGATCCGTTGGGATAGAGGTAGCGTTCCCGTATCAGACTCTTCGTGGCGGCAGTGAAGCTCGAAAGCGGTACGCCTTTTCCGCCCTTCGAGAGGGGAAGCCCTCCGAGTGTGACAGTGACGGGCTCCTGCCTGTTCAGGCCGTCTTTGAGGTGCTCGACGTCCAATCCGGCGAGTGCCGGCTGATATGGCTGGAGTATCCCGGCGGATGCTGCCGGCCCCTGATCCCGCAGGCCTTCGGAGAGGAGCAGCCCTGCGGAGAGGCTGAGCACAAGGGCGAAAAGCAGTATCGGGACTGAAAATTTACTTATGACTATGCATCCTCAGTCTGTTAGCAGAAGAACCCCTGGTTCCCTCTGCACACCTGGTATTGGTGGGAAATACCCGTCACCGCGGTTCGGTCATCAGGCCTGCAACAAGGACTCCGCATCCCGGTATTCCACCGTCTCAGCCTTGCCAAGGTCACGAAGCGTGAACAGCGTGCAGTAGTAGTTACTCTCTCCAATGACAGACCCTCCTCCCGATACACCAATTGAACCGTCACTCGTAAAGACGGCAATGTCATACCAGGGGTCATTTGTAGAGAACGCCACCCTCTCCAGGGGAACGACTTTGCCCCGATGCAGGGCAAAGAGGCTTCTATACTCCGCGTCATATCCCAGATCTCCAGACTGTGCGTTGACGTTGACGATCAGCCCCGTGTTCTCGCCGACCAGTTCCCGGTATGGAATCCGTTCGATCTCAGAGAGGAGGACGAGCGGGTGCTCCCCTGCCGGCACCGTATCGACCGGGTGGGAATCCCAGGTCATGATGCTCATAGGACTGACTCTAATCCGGTAGAATTGATGGAGACCTTCGTTGTCTCCGTAGAAGTCCATATGCAACGATTCGATCGACCCGTCACCTGTGGCTACGAGCTTGAACTCTCCAAGGACAGCCGTTGCGTTCTCGGCGCCGGTCCGCTCCTCTACGATCGCCCACATCTTCGAGAGCGGGGTGCCATAGATATTCTGCGGAAGAGAGACTGCGGGGGGTCCGGGGTCATAACAGAGCACGAATATGGATAGAATACCGGCGGCAGCGAACACAATGCAGATCGCCAGAGCGATGATTTTTTTCTGCATATTTTGTGATGGGCTTTCGATCATCTTCACACTCACAGCATATTAATAAAAGATGTGTTTCACCTACTCAACCATCAATACTGGAAATTAATGTTCCAAGTATGGCTTAATGTATGGTAAGTGGTCACTCCATTGTAGAATTGTCCATCGGCCTGAAGAGTCAAGATCTTGTACGTGCCACTGCTGTGTTGACTCACTGAGCCGGTGCTCCCGGGTTTCATACCGCCAGTCGTTTCTTTCGCATCATCGCTATTGAAGTACATCTCCCACTTTGCTTTCTCGGTGCCGGTGCTGCTCCGGTCGTACGTCGTCACTTCGGGTTGCTCGTAACTCCAGCTCCATGTTGCTGAAGCGCCGGTACCCCCCGTTATGGATACCCCGATTGTTTGTGCTCCCGTTTTGGTCCCAAGAGGGTCCCACTCATACAGTTCGGGGCTACCAAATGTTCCTGCAGACCAATCGTGTAGCATAGTCCCCATTCTATTCTTCCATGAGATCATCTCAAAAGCCTGACAACCTGGCTCCATGGCAAAAATCTGCTTGATTGCAAACCAGTCTTTTGTATTGTCTCCATCGTTTGTCAACTGCCGAAGTTCATAGTTGTCCGTCACACCACCATATGGGCTCAGATAGTAGTCACCGGTCATGAGACCAATTGTTACCCACTCAGCACTAGCCAGTGCTCCTGCTTGCTCAGCAACCGCAGGTTGTGGATTGACAATATTTGAATCATACCATTCCTGTGCTTTCTTCTGAATGATGGAAACAGATTCCTCATCACCCGCAAGCCCGACGTACTGAACAGGGACTCCACGAGCGTCGAGAGTGAAGCCATAGGCTACAATTTCGGCGCCTTCGGGCACATCTGGATCGGCCAATACGAGTGGCGCATGGTTTTCGGTCCTCTGTTGGGAGTTGTCAATCACGCTCTCCCTCATCTCTTTCAAGTCGCTCAGAGTAATCGGATTTGAGAAATCTGTAACTCTGTAAACAGACGAAACATCACCGTTTCCGGTGTTTATCGACGTTGCACTCACAGCCGGCACAACGCCCACGTTCACCAGCAGCAGTGCTAGGAGCATGGAGAGTGCCCGCATTCCAATGATTCCCTTCATTTCATTCCTCCGTTGTTGTGTCCCAGAGGCCGGAGAGGCATACCTTCAAGTACGGGAAGAGCATACGTTCCCATTAGCCTTCGGGCACGCGGGGCGTTCACCCGACGATTGGCGAACCGGCTGGGTGAACCTCCGCACCGTTGCAGGCGCCGCCTGCGGCACCCACAAGTGTTCACTTGTCAGTTTTGAGATATACCTTTTCTGGGACAAACACCAACTCAAAGAGTAGTTTTTCCAGAAAAAAAGCAGGGATAACGCCCCGGGATCACTCTAGACACCCCGCCTGAAACGGATCCGTCCCGGAAGAATTCCCGCCCGACGGCAAAAGCAGCGCCGGAATGAGCAGATATGTTCCAGAAGGTCTGGTGCAGGGACACTCTCGCCGTCCACCGCGCAGGTCACCCCTGGCATGCCCGCGCTACACCCTGCATCAGAATCAGGCAGGGTGCAGCTGCACAACAAAACCCCTCTTCACGGCCATGTTGTCAGGACCACGTAATACGCACCCTCGTACTCCATGAGCGGGTGCTGCTCCGTCTCCTTGTCGGGACCGTAAGCATCGTGGAGCGCCTTGCTCTCCGCATACGAGACCCTGGCACCCCCGACGACACGCTGGTCCGGCGAGCCCCACTCCCACGCCGACGGATTGTACTCTTCGCCCCGGATGACCGAGTCGAGTGTGGGATGCCGCTTGAAGTCCTGCTCGGTCAGGGGGATGATCGTGCTCTCTCCCGGCTCCGCTCGCTCCATGACGTAGAGCATCGGCTGCCCGCCGGAACTCTCGTGGGCGTAGATGATGAGGGTGTCGGCGAGCATGAGGCCGAGGACGACGGCAACGACGCCGACGAGGCTGCAGGCGGCGATGAGCCCCGCTGTTTTGAGCCGATCTCTTGATTCCGGCTTTTCACTGCCTTCCAATCCTATTCACCTGCCGTGACCCGATCCTAGTGAAGCAGAACGCGGGTGGAGTAGTACGTCCCGTCGTACTCGAGGTATGGCCGGTTCTTCGTATGGACACCGAAGGCCTCGACGAGTACGATACTTTCGACCCCCGTAATCGGGGCCAGCCCGGATGCCGGCACATCAGGATCCCTACTGGCCTCCCGAATCGCGGAGGCAAGTGTTGGGTACTGCTTTAAATCCCGGTCGGTCAGGTGGATGACGGGTGCATCCTGCCGTTCGTCTCCGCTGACCATCCGCACGTCCAGCTCCTGCGGAGGACCGTCGATACCGGTGATCAGGGCAAGGAGGGCCGTATATGCGATCATGATCGCCGCGGCGAGGAGGACAACGCCGATGAACGCAAAAATCCCCACGATAATCAAACGTCTGCCGAATTTCGATTCCATGCGATCATCCCTGTTCTGAGACAGGCAGGCCGTCAGGCCCCGGCAAAGACCCCCCGCCGGGGAGACCCCCGGCGGATATGTTCTCCGGCGGCTTCGTATACGGCCCACGGGCAGGCGACACCCAGAGGATGGGGCCGACGCGTCCGTCGTGCGTAACCGTCACCAGCAGGCCGGCGGCCTGTTCGCCGGTCGTCAGGGAGTAGCGGTCGATCCGCACCAGATAATATTCCTGGAACGCCTCTTCGCGCGCTTCAGGGCTGCTGCCTTCGGCGACCGAGATCCGGAACGAATAACTCTCGTCCTTCACCTTCTCTACAATTTCCGGATCGGAGAGAGCCACCAGGACGGCATCCGTACGGGAGATGGGCGGCGTCAACGACGAGCTGATGCACTCCGAGAGGTTCGCTGGTTGTTCCTCGACGCAGCCTGCGGAGCATAAAAGCAGAAGGGAGAGGATTACTGCAGATCCTCCGATCATTCCTCCGGTTAAGGCATCCATGTTTCTACCAGGTATGCTTGGGATCCCATGGGTTTGTAAAAACTCGCTCTTGCATCAGGGAGATCTTGTAGAGCGCCTGTAGGATTGGGAACCTGAGAATCCAGATTTTCATTCCACCACACACCATACCCGTCGTAATAGACATAGGTATCCCAGACATACGAAGTTGATACTTCAGAGAATGTCCCGGGCTCGTTCCTGAAATATTCATGCAGCTCATTGGTATCGCCCTCCGACCATGGAACGAACCCGACTCGTTTTACCTGCCCTTCCCAGAGGAGCATGTACGGATACCCCTCGCCCGAATAATAGACCGGGCTGACATAAATTTCGAAATTATAGTCCCTGTCCCCCGCGGTAAACGTCCCATAGTCTTTCCATTTTTTATCACCCTCAGCATTCTCGTCCCAGGTGAAGAGGATGTACTCGCCGGGCCTCCACCAGACCGTTTGAACACCGATCTCGATCCAGTTCGGCAGTTCATCGGTTTCTCTTCCTAAATGGCTCGTAAGATACTGATAGATAGTACCACTTGAAGAACAATTCATTGACCCGGGATGCACCCACCCGTTCAGGCCGCTGTAAAGGGCATCGTAGAGATACATCCCGGAGTTGGATTGATGCTGGTCATCAAATCGAAGGTTGGAGATGTTCTCTTCAGATAAAGAGAGTACCGCTTGACGATGAGCGAGACGTGTCTCGCGGAGTTCTTCAGAGAGCTTTTTTGCCTCCTCCTCCGTCCATCCGTCAAGGTATACGTCGTCGCAAGGGTAATTGACAATCGCCTCAGCAATCTCTTTTTCAGAACATCCCTTACTTCGAAGGTCGTTAATGAACGCGGGAGACCGCTCCTGAAGTGTTGCAGTATCCACCATATCCAGCTTCTCAACATCGGGTGCCTTGGCATCCATAGCCATCGCCGGCACAACGCCCACGCTCACCAGCAGCAGTGCCAGAAGCATGGAGAGTGCCCGCATTCCGATGATTCCTTTCATTTCATTCCTCTGTTGTTGTGTCCCGGAGGCAGGAGGGGCGTACCTTCAAGTACGGGAAGAGCATACGTTCCCATTGCCTCCGGGCGCGCGGGACGTTCACCCGACGATTGGCAAACCGGCTGGGTGAACCTCCGCACTGGTGCAGGCGCCGCCTGCGGCACCTACAAGTGTTCACTGGTCAGTTTTGAGATATACCTTTTCTGGGACAAGCACCAACTCAAAGGGCAGTTTTTCCGGAAAAGAGCAGGGATAACGCCCCGGGATCACTCTAGACACCCCGCCTGCAACGGACCCGACCCGGGAGAACTCCCGTCCAATGACAAAAACTGCGCCGGAATGAGCAGAGTTGTTCCAGCAGGTCCGGTGTAGGAACGCTCTCGCCATTCACCGCGCGCAGGTCGCCCCGGTACTCCCGCACTGCACCAATTTCTTC